>JAROAZ010000003.1 GCA_029432775.1 Pontiellaceae bacterium B12227
CCTGGCGGCTACACGAAGCCCGCTGGAAGCGGGCGATACGGGAAACGTACCGCAGGCCTCTGGCCTGCCCCGTCGCACCGGCAATTCTAGGGTGACCTTAAGTCAGCGCCATTCGTGCTCGGTGCCGTGGAATGATTTTGGAGGGCGAGGTTTCATCCGAGCCGCCGCCACCTCGCTCTTCCAAACGTTGGAAACGGCCCGGAGGACCGTTCTACTTTGCGGCTTCGCCGGCGATTTCTTTCCAGCGGTCTTTATTCCAGCGGACGGGGGGGTGAAATTTTGGGGTCTGCTTGAGGTATTCGCTTTTCATGGTTTCCACCAGTTCGGGGAGCTGCGCGGAGAGGTCCTGCGTTTCGGCGGGGTCGGAAATGACATTAAAGAGCTGAAGCTGCGGGGCGGAGCCTTCGGGATAGTCGGTGTAAAGGCCGGGCTCGATGGTGCCGGTGTAGCGCAGGACATAGTCGCCCTTCACGACGGCCCAGCCGCCGGGGGCTATGTTGCGCTCTTCATTCTTGGTCAGCGGAGATGTATTGATCAGGAATCCCCAGGCGCGAGCGTGGATGCCGGCCCAGGTGAGCTTTTCGTGCACGGGCTGGTTGCTGGTTCCGTTGATCAGCGGGAGCACACTTTTGGCTTCAAGGTCGGATGGCGGCTTCAGGCCGGCGGCTTCGATGAAGGTGGGCAGAATGTCCATGCTGGACGCGAGGTGGTCGAGATAGCGGCCGGCTTTAATACCTTTCGGCCAGTAGAAAAACAGGGGTACGCGGGTGCCGCCCTGATTAAACATGCCTTTGTGTCCGGAGAACGGGGCGTTGGCAGGCAGCACATTCGGTCCGCCGGCCATGGCGCCGTTGTCGGAGGTGAAGGCGATGAGGGTATTTTCGAGCTGCCCGGTGCTTTCGAGGTAGTCGAGAATACGTTGCACATTCTGGTCGACCGCGTTGATGTGGGCATAAAAGTTGGAGAGGGGATAGGAGCCGGAGCGGAAGTTTTTCCAGTATTTTTTCGGGGCGTTGGGTTCAAGATAGTCGTGCACGGCGTGATAGTGCAGCTGAACGTAGAAAGGCGCTTTGCTGGCGGCCTGCTGCTTCATGAAATCCATTGCCTTGTCGGTAAAGACCTCGGTGTTGTAGCCGGATTGCCGCCCGGCGTGTTTGAAGTTTTCCCAGACGAGGGTGGAGTCGTAGAACTGGCTGGCCCAGTTGTTGTAGCCGTAATAGTAGTCAAAGCCATTGTTGAGCGGATTCTGCGCCGGCACAACGGAACCATAATAGCCGGCCTCCCAGGCCTCGTTCCAGAGTTCGGGATATTTATTCCCTAATTGACCCCACCAGATGGTTTCTTCAATCCCGTGTTTTTTGAGCACATCCTGGATGACCTGCTGGTCGCGCTGTCCGACGTGCCATTTTCCAATATGCGCGGTGCTGTAGCCGGCGTCCTGGAGTTGGTGCGCGAGGTGGGTTCCGGGCTGAATCCCGGCGCTTTCCACATCCATATTGGTGTAGACCCCGGCTTCCGGCAGGCTCCGGCCGGTGGCAACGGCGAGGCGCGATGGTGCGCAAAGGCTGCTCGGTGCGTGGGCCCGGTTGAAGATGACGCCGTCTTTCGCCATCCGGCTGAGCGTGGGCATGGCCTTCTTGGAAAAGTCGAGCGCCTGCTCGGGGGTGTAGTCCTGCTTTTGTGCAACGAGCTCTTTAAAGTAAGGGTCGAACATTTCAACCGTCAGTTCATCGTTGTTGAACTGGCAGTGACCGTAGCCGAGGTCGTCCATCATAATGAACAGCAGATTGGGGCGCTCGCCGGCAAAAGCGGAGAGGGTGAGCAGGGCGGTGAAGAGGGTAATGAGATGGATTCTTTTCATAACGGTGCACCTAAGCAGATTTTCCAATCGTTGGAAATAGATCAAATGTCCACTATCGGCCTGCGCGTGTTGATAAACCGATGAGCCGCATAAACGATACTGCCGAGAATCGGACAGGATCATGGAATGACAGGATGATTTTTCCTACCTATTGAATCAGAGTGGCTAATGATCCTATCATCAAATAATCCTGTCCTCTTGATAACATCCGTTCTCTGACTCTGAGTTTCCGTCTGGTTTGCGGGAGTAGGATTAGGCTTGAAACCTTCGCGCGGTTCTGAAGAATGCCGCGCCATGAACGATTTACTTTATAAAGGCCACTTCAAGGGGCTCGATATTGCTTTTACGTACGCCGTAACCTCTGCAACTGTGAACGAAGCCGTTGTACGGCACGACTGCGACCCCGCCGGGGCGCATCTACTCGGCCGCGCCACCACCGGAGCGCTGCTGTCTGCGGCGATTCTGCCGGAAGGCCGCCGGCTGAATGCCACCTGGAAATATCAGGGCGGGCTGAAAACCATCGTGGTTGATGCCGGGCAGGACGGTACGGTTCGTTCTCTCATTTCTCCGAATCATCTGAGTGAATTCGGCGATGCGGCCGAAAGCCTCTATGGCGAAGTGGGCGACCTCCAGGTGGTGGTTTCGCACAACGGAGCCATTGATAACTCCGGCACCACGCCGGTTTCGCTGCACGATCCGGTGAGCGATCTATCGTATCACTATTGTATTTCCGACCAGGTCGAAACCGGCATGAGCGTGATGATCGGCTTTAATTCCGATCCCGCTCAACCGATTGCGCTTTGCCAGGGCTGGATGATTCAGGCGCTGCCGGGCACTGATCTGGAGCGGTTCGATCGCATTCGCCAGAAGATGGATGCGAACGGTTTCCGCGAGCTGCTGGGCCATGAAAGTGCATCGGAAGGCTATTTTGAGCAGATCGCTAAAGCGCTGATCGGCGAGGAAGAGGGTTTTGAGGGCATTCAGGTTGAAACCTGCCCGGCGCCTAAATTCCAATGCACCTGCAGCAAAGCCAAAATGGCCGCCGTGTTGCGCAGCATCCCGATTCCCGACCGCATGACGATTGTGAAAAAAGGCGAGCCGATCGGCATCAGCTGCCAGTTCTGCAACGAGCGCTATGAACTTTCGATCGACGAATGCATCGTCGCATGGAATACGAAGGCAGCGGATTAATGGAATATTGGATTGGGGGATAGATGGGGTTTGGTGCCTGATTCCAGCAATCCAGCAATCCAGCATCCAATTTTCCAATGACCCTCCCTCCCGTCATATTCGGAACATTAATCAGGCGCTATAAGCGCTTTCTGGCTGATGTTGAGCTGGAGGACGGCTCGGTGATCACGGCCCATTGTCCCAATACGGGAAGAATGACGACCTGCGCCGAGCCGGGCTGGAGGGTGGCGCTTTCCGACAGCAATAATCCCAAGCGCAAATATCGATATACGTGGGAGCTGGTACATAACGGCGACTGCTGGATCTGCGTCAACACCGGCCGTGCCAACGAGATGGCCGCCGAAGCGGTTTCCAAGGGTTGGATCCCCGAGCTGGCCGGTTACGACGAAGTGATCCGCGAGCAGAAGTTCGGCAACAGCCGGTTTGATCTGTTGCTGAAAAAGGGCGAGGATCTCTGTTACGTTGAAGTCAAAAACGTGACCCTCATTGCGGAAGACGGCGCCTATGCCTTTCCCGATGCGGTCACCGAGCGCGGCCGCAAGCATCTCAACGAACTGATTGAAGTGGTGAAAGCCGGCCACCGCGCCGCCATGCTTTTTGTGATTCCCCGTTCCGACGGAACCGGTTTCCGCGCCGCCCACGAAATCGACCCGAACTATGCCGAGGCCCTCAAGGCCGCCGCGGCGGCCGGGGTCGAGCTCCACGCGTGGCAGGCTGAAGTTACTCCGGAGGAACTAAAGCTGACCGAAAACATCACATTAATTCTCTGAATACATTGGCCATTAACGACTGCGCATATTAAATTATTCAGTGCCGCGCGCGTTGAATGCCAATTAAGGAGGGTGTCATGATGGAGTCTCGTAAAAAGCCGTTCGTTGTCGGAAGTATCCTGGTGGGAGTGATCGTTGGTGCTCTGGTGCTGCGGCAAAAGTCAGAATACACGAAACCTGACTCACCTGCCACGGCCGATGAACCGGTCGTACTAAAAACCAGTACGGATTGGGCGAAGGAAATTGCGGCGATCAACCTGGACGAGGGAGTCCGGCAGGCCCGGGCGCGCGGCGAAATGATGCGCGAGCTGATCCGAACCCATCCGGAGCAGGCGATCCGCGAGTCCCTTTCCCTTTCCGACTGGAGCAGGTTGCCGCCTGAAATTCAGGCGCATGTCGAACAGCCGTTCAGTGCGGTGGCCAATGTGGAGGTGATGATTGCCTGTGGGGATGGAAGTAGCCAAACGTCGATCAGCACGGAATTTTCGGACATTGGAAACGTTGAGACCTTTGTTTACGGGCGCCGAAAAGAAATCGGCTCGAAATCCGGGATCCCCGTTCAGGGCATTCGGATTGGGAATGTCGGTGTCTTGCGGGAAAACACGTTCCAACCTTTGGAAGGGTCGGACGAGCTGGCTGCTCTGGAGCTCTATCCGGTGGCGACAGAAGATCCGGGCGGAGATTCAGCCGTGGCTTTGGCCGGCGGAAGGCTTTTTTATTTTAAAAGCCGTGCGGATCTCAACGAGGCGAATGAACGCCTTGCGGATCTTGATGAACTACCTGGGGCGGACAGCGGTGCCAAAGTACTTTTCCAGGACTTGGAAGCTGCGATGATGGATGGGAAGATCGATTTCCAGGCATTGGAAGAACAGGTTATTGCATTAGCCACCGCCTGGACTTCTGCTCCACGGGACATGTATGTGGTCATGGTCGATTTTTCCGATAACCAAGGGCAACCCGCTGATCCGGTGGCTTTCTCAAATTCCCTGAATACGACGGTCTCGCAGCAGATTGGGGAGATGTCTTACGGGAAGACCCACATTGCTGCCACGGTTAATCCCAAAACCTACCGGATGCCTTTGCCGACTAGCAGCTACACAAACAACTCGGCTCTTCTGTATACCGATGGCAGGGATCTGGCCATCGCCGACGGCGCTGATCTGTCTTCCTATGAAACCATCTGTGTGCTTTTCAAGGAAATCGACAGCATTTGGTGGGCCGGGCTGGCGAGCATCGATGGTGTAAGAATGCGGTTGAACGGGAACACCAATCCCGATGTTGTGATTCATGAACTGGGGCACAATTACCGGGCCTGGCATGCTTCTTCGTGGACCAATACCGTGAGCAGTAATCCTGTGGAACAGGAACCGGCAGGTGGTAAATTAGAATATGGTGATTTTACCGACATCATGGGTGGCGGCGACTCGCCGGAAGGACACTTTAATGTTTGGCACAAGAAGCATCTCGGCTGGTTCGATGCTGATAATTGGCAGGCTGTTACCAATTCGGGCTCCTATCGGATCTATCGCTCCGACGACGATCAAACCACCGGGCTCTTACGCGGGTTGGAGGTGGAAAAGGGCTCAAGCGATCACTATTGGGTCGGGCTGCGGCAGGAATACACCAGCTACGAAACCTTCAGCCGCGGGGCATACCTGCTATGGAAAAAATCGGGAGACAGCCGCTCGTATCTGCTAGACACCAGCCCCTTGTCGGCAGAGGGGGGGTATGATGGGGGTCTCGCACTGGGTCAGACCTATTCCGATGCTTCCGCAGGGGTGCACATCACGCCGGTCGCACGTGGCGGGAAGACGCCCAACGAATGGATGGATATTACCGTCAATCTCGGTTCCTTTCCCGGCAACTCGGCACCGACGGCCTCGCTGAGCGGGCCTGCGACGTTGGGCGTGCAGGAAAGCGCGCTGTTCAGTGTGATGGCTTCCGACGTCGACGGCGATGAATTGGCCTACTACTGGGATATCGGTGATGGATTCGTGAAGCCCAACTCCCCGTCCATTGCTGCCGCGTGGTTGACGGGAGGAACGGCCACGGTTTCATGCGTGGTTTCTGATATGAAGGGGGGAACCAACTGGGTTTCACAAACCGTTTCCATTGCCAACCCGACTGAAAACTGGATGCAGCGCACTTCGGGAACTTCTCTGGACCTCATGGACGTTGCTGTTGGCAATGGCAGGCTGGTTGTAGTTTGCGAAGACGAAACCACGCTCTATTCCGACGATGGAATCAATTGGACATCCCATCAAAGCTACGACATCTATGCCAATAATATCTTTCTCGGCGCCGTTGTGTACGATGGTTTGCAGTTTATTGCTGTCGGGATGGATCATGACTATGATGCACCTGTGGGCTGGGAGCAGGTCATATTCACTTCATCCGATGGTACATACTGGACGCAACGGTATGGGTCGGATCATGGAAGCAGCTCGAACATTCGGTTGCTCGATGTTGCCTATGGAGATGGTGTGTATATTGCTGTTGGTGAAAATGGCTCAATTGTTCGCTCAACCGATGCTATAAATTGGAATCCGGTTGTCTCCGGGACAACCACGAACCTGACGGGGGTAAGCTACGGTGATGGCTCCTTTGTTGCCGTGGGAGCTCACTTTGGAGGCGGTCCTGCAAACGTGTTGACTTCTTCTGATGGTTTATTATGGACGAATAGATCATCCGGGGTGGATCTCGATAACTGGCAGGGGCTTTGGGACATTGAATATCTCAATGATCGTTTCCTGGCTGGCGGATGGTACGCCAAAATTATGCATTCGCTGGATCAGGGGCAGACGTTCACGACTTCCATGACGGGCAATGGACTTATTATTCCCGCATTCGCCTATGGGGATGGTACGTACTTTGCCGCAGGACATGAAAAAGTATATTCCGGCTCCTGGATGACCTTTGACATCAATCTGATTTCGTTGGATGGCGAAAGCTGGACGGCGCTAACGACCGCGAGTCAAGATGACCGCAATGCGGCGGTCTTTTTCAATGGAACGTTCATCACGGTGGGCGACAACGGCGCGATCTGGCAGTCGGGTACAATGGGTTCGGGCGATGGTGGCTTTGCCGTTTGGCAACTCGAAAATGAAGCAGCTCTCGGCCTGAACCGCGATCCGATGGACGATGCCGACTTTGACGGGGTCTATAACCTTCAGGAGTACGCCATGGGCAGCTCCGCATCAGATGCCGGTGAGGTACCGGCAGAGGTGGTTTCGGATCTTACTGGGTCTTATTTCCAGGTGTCCTATGCCCGCGATGGCATTAAAAGCGATATAGATTATGCGGTAGAACGGTCCGAGAACCTGTCTTCCAATGATTGGAACTCGGCCAGCACGGTTACGCTTGAAGACAGTGCGAGCAACCTGACGGTTCGCTCAGCCATTCCGATGGCAGGCCAAACTAACGAATTCATGCGGTTGAACCTGGAGCTGAAATAAATGAGTGAAGATAAGCAAACGGTTGTTGTTCTAGGTGCGAGCCCGAAGCCGGAGCGCTATTCCAACAAGGCGATCCGGCTCCTCGGGGAGCATGGTCACCGGGTGGTTCCGGTTCATCCGGCGATTGTGGAAATTGAGGGGCTTGCGGTTCAAAGCGCATTAAACGCCATTACGGAGCCGGTTGATACGCTCACTCTCTATGTCGGTGCCGGCATTTCCAACCCCTTGTCTGATCAGATTATCGAACTGAATCCCAGGCGGGTTATTTTTAACCCGGGCACCGAAAATCCGGAGCTGTACACTCGGCTTTCTAGCGCCGGCATCCCGTTTGAAGAGGCGTGTACGCTGGTTCTTTTACATTCGGGTCAGTTTTGAAAAGTTCCAACCATTGGAAAAACGAATTGATGCTGGAGCCGCACCCGGAGGGTGGATTCTATCGCCGGGTCTATGAATCGGATCTGCTGCGGGAGGATGGTCGCCCGTTGCTGACCTCCATTTATTATCTGCTGGAAGCGCCGGACTTTTCGGCCCTGCATCGGTTGAAGTCGGACGAGCAGTGGCATTTTTATGCCGGTTCGCCGATTACCCTTCATGAACTCGGCCCCGCCGGCGAGCCCGCGGAAATCGTGCTGGGGGCGGGGGCCTTTCAGCATACGGTCAAGGCGGGAACCCTTTTCGGGGCAACGGTGGAGAGGGGTTATGCTCTGGTCGGATGTACGGTGGTTCCGGGCTTCGACTTTTCCGAGTTCGAGATGCCCTCCAGAGCGCAACTGTTGGCAGAATTTCCGAATCAATATGAGTTTATCGTACGCCTATCTCGTTGATATATCGGGTCTTATTTAAATTTGACACCTATCTGTATCGGGCTAAAATTCTTTGCAGAACCGAAAGGAGTCATTATGCCATTTGATCAAACGAAAGATGTTCTGAATCAAGCCCGCAAGTTTCACCATAGACTGAGCGAATTCTATGAGGATCTGAAGGATTCGACTGATAAAGAACGAACCCGGGCCTTGCTCGATTACCTGAGTCGGCATGAGACCTATCTGGAAAACTGTCTCAAGGAATTCCAGCAGGACGTCGATAAGAACGTATTGGATTCCTATTTTCAATATGGTTCCGATGCATCCAAACTCAGCGGGATCAGTGAGTTTGAAATTAAAGACGAGATGAGTGTTGAGGACGTGGTCGCCGCAGCCATGCATTTTGATGCCTGCCTGATAAAGTTTTACCGCGAGATTGCTCAGAAGGCCCACACGGAAAAAGTCCGCGAGGTGTTTGAGAACCTGCTGGTTATGGAAGAGCATGAGCAGATCGAGCTGAGTAAAACGACGTTGGAGCTGGGTCTCATCGGGGCCGCTCCGCAATAAAGTTCCGACGATTGGAAATTTCCAATGGTTGGAAACTTAGCTACGTTCTGCGTATGATTTATCAATACGAAGACCGGATTCCGTCGCTACCCGAAGAATATTATGTCGCCGATAACGCCACAGTGATCGGCGACGTTATTTTGGGGCCGCAGTCCAGCATCTGGTTCGGCGCGGTGCTGCGCGGGGATATTGAGCCTATTATTCTGGGCGCCCGCTCCAATATTCAGGATAACTCGGTGGCGCATACCGGAAAAGGTGCGCCGACCATTCTTGGAGACGATGTCACCGTCGGCCACGGCGTAACGCTGCACGGCTGTAAAATCGGCAACAACTGCCTCATCGGAATGGGCTCCATCCTGCTCGATAACTGTGAAATCGGCGATAACTGCATCATTGGCGCGGGGTCCATCGTTGCTCAAAACCGCAAAGTCCCCGCCGGCTCCCTGGCGGTCGGCAGCCCGGCCCGGGTGATTCGTTCGCTCTCGGAAAAGGATATTTCCAATATCCGGATGTATGCGGATCGCTACATCGAAAAAATGAAGCAGTACCGAAACGGTGCGTTAAAGCCTATTTAGGTTTATCGCCCGTATTTTGCCGCTGTTCGGTTTTGTGGTGTGTTTTGCCGGTTTTGGCGGAATCCGACACAAAAGGCTCATAGGGCCGATTCTGTGCGAAATTCGCGATTTCCGCTTCTTTGTACGTTCGCAGTCCGCTATTGTCGGCTGATTAATTTCCCACGAAAGGAAGAGGACAGCTATGTCTGAAGAAGAAAACGATCTGAATGCTGAAGAAGCAACCCTGAACCGCGCCGCTGATAATCCCGATGCTGAGGGATACGGTGCTGACCACATTTCCGTCCTTGAGGGCATGGATGCCGTTCGTAAACGCCCGGCTATGTACATTGGCGATACCGGCTCCCGAGGCTATCACCACTGTGTATACGAAGTGGTCGATAACTCGATCGACGAAGCGCTGGCCGGCTATTGCTCCAACGTTGAGGTCTGCATTAACGAAGACGGCTCGCTGAGCGTGATCGACGACGGCCGCGGTATTCCGGTGGATATGCATCCGACGGAAAATAAGCCGGCGGTCACCGTGGTGCTGACCGTTCTCCATGCGGGCGGCAAATTTGACTCCGACACCTATAAGGTATCCGGCGGCCTCCATGGTGTGGGTGTTTCCTGTGTGAATGCCCTTTCCGAGTGGCTCGAAGTGGAAGTCAAACGTGGCGGCGAAATCCACCACCAGCGCTTCGAGCGCGGCGTGGAAGTTACCGATCTGGTCACGATTGGAAAAACCTCCGAAACCGGCACGAAGGTCACCTTCATGCCCGACATGACGATCTTTACCCATTTAGGCGGCTTCCAGTGGGATATTCTGGCGGCCCGCCTGCGTGAACTCGCCTTCCTGAACCGCGGCGCAAAAATCACGCTCAAGGAAGAGTCCACCGGACGCGATGAAGTCTTCAAATATGACGGCGGCATTAATGAGTTTGTAGAGCACCTCAATCGCAACAAATCGCCGATGCATTCGGACGTGATCTATTTCGAGCGCGAAAAAGAGGATGTGGTGGTTGAGATCGCCATGCAATACACCGAGGCCTACAACGAAACCATCTTCACCTTCGCTAACAACATTAATACGATTGAAGGCGGCACGCATCTTTCCGGTTTCCGCTCCGCGCTGACCCGCACGGTCAATGCCTACGCGAAGAACAACAAGCTGATCAAGGACGACAAGCAGTCGGTCGGCGGCGATGATATTCGTGAGGGCATCACGGCCGTTCTGAGCGTCAAGATTCCCGATCCGCAGTTTGAAGGGCAGACCAAGACCAAACTCGGAAACGGCGAGGTTGAGGGCATAGTCCAGCAGATCGTCAACGATGAGCTGGGAACCTACTTCGAAGAAAATCCGACCGTCGCCCGTACGATTATCGACAAGGCCGTCGTGGCCGCCCAGGCCCGTAACGCCGCCCGCAAGGCGCGCGATCTGGCCCGGAAAAAGGGGGCCCTCGAAAGCGGCGGCCTCCCCGGCAAGCTGGCCGACTGTTCCAGCCGTGATCCGTCCCGCACCGAATTGTTCATTGTGGAAGGGGACTCTGCGGGTGGATCCGCAAAGCAGGGCCGTGAGCGCGAGTATCAGGCCATTCTTCCGGTTAAAGGTAAAGTGATCAACGTGCAGAAAGCCCGCCTCGATAAGGTGCTGGCCAACGACGAGATTCGTACCATGATCACCGCCATTGGAACGGGCATTGGAGTCGATGACTTCGATATCGAAAAGGCGCGTTACCAAAAAATCATCATCATGACCGACGCCGATGTCGACGGCGCGCACATTCGTACGTTGCTGCTGACCTTCTTCTACCGTCAAATGTCGCAGCTCATCGAACATGGCTATGTCTACATTGCCCAGCCGCCGCTTTATAAGGTGACACGCCGTAAGCGCGAGGAATATGTTGAGTCCGACGCTCACCTCACGCAGATCCTGCTCGATCTCGGGGCCGACGGCATGCGCCTTGAAACACTCGGCGGCGAACAGCTGCTCGATACCAAAGGGCTGCGTGAGATTCTCGAAAGTGTGGTCGAGATTGAAGGCATTGCCGACAAACTCCGTCGTCGCGGCATTTCGCTGGATGCTTATCTGGCGCAGCGCGATCCCGAAACCGGTGCGTTCCCGCTCTATTGTGCGTACATGAACAAGCTTGGCGACGACCTGGATATTCGTTTCGCTCAGGATGATCTCGCGCTGAAGGAAATCTTTGCTGAAGTGGAAGCCGCCATGGCGCTGGAAGCTCCGGTTGTCGAAGAAGTCGAAGCGGTTGATGTGGTGGAAGAAATTGCTGAAGCCGTTGAGGCGGAAGAATCGGAAGCTGCCGAAGGCGGCGAAGAGTCTGAGGAAGTTCCTGCTGAAGAGGCTGCTCCGGCACCGGCTCCCGCCGTGCGCTACAAAGAGCTGTTCTTCTCGCGTAAGCTGAAAGAAATCGTTGAAAAGCTCGAAGAGGGTGGATTCTCATTCGGCCAGCTGAGCGGACTGGAAGAGCCGCAGTTCAACCTGGATGACAAGGGCTCGAAAACGCCGGTCCGTTCGTTGATGGAAGTTGCTCAGGCCGTCCGTATTGCCGGGCGCAAGGGCATGACGATTCAGCGCTATAAAGGTTTGGGTGAGATGAATCCGCAGCAGCTGTGGGAAACCACGCTCGATCCTGAAGAACGCCGCTTGACTAAAGTGGTACTCGAAGACGCCGTGAAGGCCGACGAAATGTTCACGATCCTCATGGGCGACGAAGTTGAACCCCGCCGCGAATTCATTCAGGAAAATGCCCTGAACGTCACCAACCTCGATATCTAAGAGAAAGACGAATTATGGAAAACACGAACGAACGTATCGACCTGATTAATATTGAAGACGAGATGCAGCGTGCCTACATCGACTACTCGATGTCGGTGATTGTAGGCCGCGCTCTGCCGGACGTCCGCGACGGAATGAAGCCGGGTAACCGCCGTATTCTCTACGCCATGAAAGAACGTGGCTGGACGCACAACAAAGCTTATGTGAAGTGCGCGAAAGTTGTCGGTGAAGTGATCGGTAACTACCATCCGCACGGCGACACCGCGGTATACGACACCATGGTGCGTATGGCCCAGGACTTTGCGATGCGCGGCATGCTCATCGATGGCCAGGGTAACTTCGGTTCGATCGATGGTGACCGTGCGGCCGCCTATCGATATACCGAGTGTCGCCTCCGTCCGCTGGCGGAAGAGATGCTGGCCGACATCGACAAAGAAACCGTCGATATGCGCCCGAACTTCGACGAATCGCTCATGGAGCCTTCCGTACTTCCGGCACGTGTTCCCAACCTGCTCGTGAACGGTTCGACCGGTATTGCGGTCGGTATGGCCACCAACATTCCGCCGCATAACCTCGGCGAAGTGATTGATGGCACGATCGCACTGATCGATAATCCGGAATGCACCATCGACGAACTGTGCGAGTTCGTCAAAGGGCCTGATTTCCCGACGGGCGGTTCCGTTTACGGCCTTAAAGCAGTACGCGATTTCTACACCACCGGCCGCGGCAAGATTAAGATGCGCGGTAAGGCCGACATCGAAGAAGATGATAACGGCAAAGCGCGGATCATCATCACCGAGATTCCGTATGCGCTGAACAAAACACTGTTGATCCAGAAAATGGTTCACCTTGTTCGCGACAAGAAGCTCGAAGGCATTTCCGACATCCGCGATGAGTCCGGTAAAGAAGGCATCCGCCTGGTCATCGAACTCAAGCGCAACGCGGTGCCGAACGTGCTGCTAAACAACATCTATAAACACACGCAGCTCGAATCGACCTTCGGTTCCATCATGCTCGCCATCGACAAAGGCAAGCCGCGCGTCATGAACCTGAAGGAAGTGCTGAACTGCTTTATTGCTCACCGCTTCGAAGTCATTACGCGCCGTACACAGTTCGACCTTGATAAGGCCGCAGCCCGCGCCCATATCCTCGAAGGCTATCTGCTCGCAATGGACAATATGGACGAAGTTGTTCGTATTATCCGCGATTCCAAGAACCGCGACGAAGCGCAGGAGCGTTTGATCTCCAAATTTGGTTTCAGCGAAATTCAGGCGAAGGCCATTCTCGAAATGCGCCTCTACCAGTTAACGGGTCTGGAACGCGATAAGGTGGAAGCCGAATACGCGGAACTCAAGAAACTGATGGAATATCTGCAGGATCTGCTGGATCATCCGGAAAAAATCTATGCGGTCATGAAAGAAGACCTCGAACAGATCCGCGCGAAGTATGGCGAAATCCGCAAAACCGACCTGCGTATCGACGAAGGCGAAATCGACATCGAAGACCTCATTGCCGACGAGCCGTGCGTAATTACCCTTTCCAACACCGGCTACATCAAGCGTGTACCGACCGACACCTACCGTCAGCAACGTCGTGGAGGTAAAGGCGTAATCGGCATGAACACGAAAGACGAGGACTTTGTTGAACACATCTTCTCGGCTTCGACTCACGATTATCTGCTCTGCTTCACCGAAGCCGGACGCATGTATTGGCTGAAGGCCTACTATGTGCCGGAAGGTACCCGCCAGAGCCGCGGCCGTTCGCTGGCCAATGTGCTTCAAATGGGACAGGACGAAAAGCTCGCCGCCATCATGTGTGTTCGCGAGCTCGACGATCACGATCATAACCTGATCATGGCCACCAAGAACGGCATCATTAAGAAGACCGTACTTGCCGCCTACAAAAACGTGCGTGTTGCCGGCGTGAAAGCCATTAACATCGATGAAGACGACTCGCTGATCGGCGTACAGCTGACCAACGGTGAAAATGAAATCATCCTCAGCATGAAGAACGGTAAGGCAATCCGCTTTAAAGAAACCGATGCCCGTCCGCTCGGCCGTGTGTCGCGCGGTGTGAAAGGCGTAACCCTGACCGATGATGACGAAGTGGTAACCATTGAAATCGTGGATACCGAGTCCACCATGATGGCCATAACCGAAAACGGCTACGGAAAACGTACCAGCTTCGATGAATACCGCACGCAGTCGCGTGGCGGTAAAGGCATCATCAGCATCCAGACCACCGAGCGTAATGGTAAAGTGGTCAGTGCCCACGCCGTCACGGAAGACCATCGCCTGATGCTTATTTCCGAGGGCGGACAGATGATCTGCATCGGCGCCAGCGACCTCCGGGTCATTGGTCGTAATACGCAAGGCGTCCGACTCTTTAACCTCAAGAAAGGCGACAAGCTTGTATCGGCCGCCGTCCTTGAGCCGGAAGAGGACGCTCCGGAAGTTGAAGTGGTGGAAGGCGCCGAAGGCGAAGCTCCCGTAGCCCCCGTTGAAGGGAATGCTTCAGTTGCTGAAGCCGAGCCGGAAACGGATACTCCAGAAGAGTCAGCAGAAGACTAAAAAGTACGCTGGAATTGATGGCCACGAAAAGGCACAAAAAGCACGAAGACGTCCTCACAGAGGTCTTCGTGTCTCTTGAGCCTCTTTGTGGCCTTTCTGTTTTTGGAGGGTTATCCACAAGTCGGGTAACAAGATTGAGATGTGTCATATATTTCTAGATTGTTGCCCAGTGTAAGAAATTATGAACTACGACGTGATCCATGCTGAATATGCAGACGGCTATCGGCTGAAGCTCGCTTTTGCAAACGGCCGGGACGGCGTGGTGGACTTTTTGAAGTTCATTGAAAAGGGCGGCGTATTCGAGGTGCTCAAAGAGATCTCGTTATTCAAACAATTCTCAATTGATCCTGATTGGAACACCATTGTCTGGAACGGTGGTGAAATTGATGTTGCTCCGGAAATGCTCTATTTCGAGGCAACAGGAAACTGGCCTGTTCGCGAGCCCATGATGCAGGTCGCTGAAGAACCTCCTCCATACGGCACAGATTCCGAATAATGGGAACGACCCTCAAGCGCATAGGAATCATTCTGCTGGTGAGCGGGATGCTGGCGCTGGTTGCCAACTTGGTTCATCCCCGTCGTATTCCATGGGTGCAGAGCTGGTCGAATCATGTTGAGGCCAAGGCGCGTAAGGCCGAGATCCGGGTCATCCCGTTTTCGGTGGCACTTCAAAAGTTTCAAACCTCGGAAGTCGTATTCATGGATGCGCGGCCGGCGGGTGAATTTGAGGCGGGGCATATCTCCGGGGCCGTTTCCATGCCTTTCCAATCCTTGGAAGAACAGTTTCCAATGATTGGAAACCTGATCAATTCCGGTAAAGAGCTGGTGGTCTATTGCAGTAATCGGGAGTGCGATGATTCGCTCGTGTTGGCTACCGAGCTGAAAGCGATGGGCGCGGAAAATCTAACGCTCTATATCGACGGCTTTGAAGTCTGGCAGAAATATGGAGGGGCGACGGCCTCGTCGCCTGCAGGCCCATGACACGCGATCAGAAAATCTATCGTGTTGCGTATTGGATGGCCTGTTTCATTTTCGCCTCGATCCTGCTGTCGGGCTACCACAAGATTCTGTATCCGGCCGACTTCGCGCTGTCGGTCTATCGCTTCCATCTGCTGCCGGACGGGCTGGTGAATATTTCATCCCTCTATTTCCAATGGTTGGAAATGGTCTGCGGTTTCTGCCTCCTTTTTGTTCCAAAGTTCCGCATGGCGGCGCTCTGGATTACCTTGATTCTGCTGCTGGTTTTTACCGGAGCCATCGGGATTAACCTGATGCGCGGCACCGCCTTCAGCTGCGGCTGTTTCAGCAACGCGCCGGATGCTCTTCCAATGAGTGGAACCAGCATTGTGCGCAATGCCGTGCTGGTGCTGCTTGCTGTGCTGGCAATGGTTTCCGCCCGCAAGTCCCGCTAACGCATTTCTAGCGCCCTGCTAGCCGTTGCGAAATGCAACGCAAGCGCCTTTCATATTTTCTCTTAACTTTTTCCAAACATTGGAAAGGCCAAATCTGGTTCGTCGAAGGGGATAGTTCCGCTGGGCGGATTTGAATTTTAACGAACCCGACCACTTTGACGTTCCGGCGGATTTGTCTGGAAACCGGATGGAAAAATGTAAAGGCCTCCGGTTCCTTTCCCAACGGCATAGGTAGGAAAATAAATACCTTTGCGGGCGACCGCAATCTATGTTGGTAAATCAAAGGAGATAAAAATGAAGAAGCAAGTTGCAATAGCCGGGGCATTACTCGCAAGCGGCATGGCCGTTCAGGCGGCTCCCGTATATATCAGTGGTGACATTACCACATCCACCAATCTTCCGGCGCTGCCGGCGGGTGATTATTACAGTCTGACGAATCAGGTCTATGTAACCGCTGGTGCATCGTTGACCATTGAAGCCGGAGTTATTTTTAAAAGTGACCAGGGCAGTATTGCGGTTAGCCGGGGTGGACAGATTTTTGTTCAGGGCACACGCGATAACCCGGTAATCATGACATCAATTCACGATGACTTGGCCACCTGGCGTGCATCGGCCAACGAATGGGGCAATCTGACGATCTGCGGAAACGGGTTGATTTCGGCTTCGCATTACGGCGGGGTTCCGGTGGTTGGATCTTCAGGAAACCCAAACCCGAAACAGCCTGACGGAACAGCAGACAAAGCGATGGAAGGTTTGTCGGCGGCATTCCCCGGCGATACCCGTCACTTCTATGGTGGCAATAACGATATGGATGACAGTGGTTCCATCAAATATCTCTCCCTGCGCTATGGCGGAAAAGTATTGGGTCTGGGTAACGAGCTGAATGGACTTTCTCTCGGCGGTGTTGGTCAGTCCACGGATATTGATTACGTGGAAGTCATGAACAATGTGGATGACGGGATCGAAATCTGGGGTGGTAAAGTTCATCTCAAGCACGTCAGCATCTGGAACATTGGTGATGATAGCTTTGATATTGACCAGGGATGGCGTGGACGTGCTCAGCATGGTCTCATCGTTCAGGGTTACAGTGTGAATGCGAGTCAGGGTTCCGGGGTTGGTGATAACTGCTTCGAACACGATGGTGCAGAAGATTCTGATGCACAGCCTGTAACAACCGGTGAGATCTACAACTTCACCGTGATCGGTCAGTATGCTGCCGGTGATGGCGGTACCGCCTGGCGTGACAATGCCCGCATGCAGTATCACAACTGCATCTGGATGGACCTTGGCGAAGAGCTGGTTCGTTTTGATGGGGATGACGGCGACGGTGCCCAGGGCTATGGGTATAATGGAACGCTGGATTGGTACGATACGTGGAATACACCGTACTACATGCTTCCGACCAACTCCATCGGTACAGCTCCAGGCAGCCTCTACACCGCCCAGTCCAGCGGGAATCTGGCGCAGATCACCCATAGCGTGTTCTTTGCGAATGCAGCTGATCCCGACGACGAAGCTACGGCGGTTGGTGTATACGATCCGGCGAACATGAATGTGACGGCGGTTGCTCCTCCGATCAAAAACCTGGTTCGTGGTGGACTGGTTGTTGCCGGTGGCAAAGATATCTATCCGGTAACCTACCTCGATCCTTGTGCAGATAATGATGCGGCCACAAGCGCCCGCGTTGCGCCGATAAACGGATTCTATGATCAGGTTCCCTACAAAGGTGGATTCAGCCCGAACAACAACTGGTTGATCGGGTGGTCTGCGGCTGATCAGTTCGGCATGGTTGATGGAACGAGTCACGTTGCTCCGGCAGCCAGCCTCTCTACCGGTGTAGCGATCAGCTTCGGCACTGAAGTGGGTGCTAAATATGTAGTTCAGGCATCCGACGATCTGGCCGGTGCGTGGAACGACGTTGCTGAAGTGGAAGGTAACGGATCCACGATGGTTTACAGCGACACCGTTGTTCCTGCAGCACAGTTCTACCGCGTAGTTTACAAATAGACGTTTTCCAACCATTGGAAATCGACAGCCTGATGGCGGAAATTCCGTCATCGGGTTTGGTATTAATCACGACGAAATATTCCTATGAAACGACTGCTCTTTTTTTCTCTGCTCTCCTGGGCTGCTGTACAGACTTGCCTTTCTCAAACCGAATCGGTCGCGCCCGCCAAACTACTCAACCTGACCTTTTCCGGCGTATCAAAACTGCCGCTCGATCCGCACATTAAAAACCGTTCCCGCCTACAGCTTAAATTAACTGAATGTGCATTGGCGCAGGGGGAAGCTGATCTCGCCCTGGAGTATGCTGAGCAGATTGAAAACTGGCAGCGGCTCGTTGCATTCAATCTCATTGCCCAATTTTATATTGATTCGGATCAACCGGGGTTAGGTGATCCGTTGATCCGTCGTGTGGAAAATGATCTGCTACAGAATGCGGCCTATCATGATCCGGCCTTGATCGTGAAACCGAACAACGCGCTCATGGAAAGTTTAACCGACTGGCGGCTGGAAAAAGTGCAGGCGCAGCTGATCGACCTTCAGGTGCAGCGCGGAGCAATCGCTGATTTTGAAGATCTAGAGAATAGGGTCGGCGATGCGGAAGCGGCACGTCTGCGTTCGGCCGTTGCAGTGCAGCAGGCTCATGATGACTTTGATTCGGCCATCATTGCATTGGACATTATCTGCGCAAACCCGAATATCGAGGTTGTTAATTCCGGGATACTCGGATTACTCAATCTTTACCGGGACAATAAAACCCATCCAGAGCGCCGTGAACAAATCGCGCCCCGCATTGAGTCTGCACTGCCGAAACTGCCCGTGGTTTGGCAGTTTGAAGTTTTAATGATGTATGCAGCGATTTATCTGGATGAGGCCCGGTTTTCCGAGGCACAGCGTCTTCTGATCCGGGTAGACTCCATGTTGTCCGGCATTGATTATCAGCCCCGTTATATCATTCCGATTCGCTGCCGCTTAGCGGCGGCGTTACATGAAGCCGGCTTAAAAGAGACCGCATGGCAACAAATCACCGACCAACTCGCATTGTATGAATCGAAGCGCGATTGGATTGTAAACATTGACCGGGCCGGATTGTTGTGTGCTGTCGCCGAAGCAAACTTTATCTGTGGCGATGAAAAGCAGGCGGAGCAACTCTGGATCCGGGCGGTTTCAGAAGGGTTGGTTAATCCAAATTCGCGTCCGCGGGCTGAAGCCCTATGCGACATCACGTGTTCGGTCCTTTCAGTCAATCCGAACCCTGGTGTCTTGCTGTTCCGGGAACTGGAGGAAATGAACAATCAGTTGGGGAATCCGTGGTGAGCCGGTTCAGTTTTTTTGTGGTAACGCTGTTGGTTCTCGCGGCCCCGGTTTTTGCCCAGGTGGGTGGTATCCGTGGTGTGGTAATGGATCAGGACTTTGAAGTGCCGCTGTCCGGTGTGAAGGTGATGATTTCTGAAACTGGACAGGAAACCGTCACCGGGGATACGGGCAGCTACTATCTTGAGCAGGTGCAGCCGGGAGCCTACACGGTCATGTTCAGCAAAGGAGGGTATACGCGCTATACCCAGTCTCAGGTGGTGGTGACCCCCGGACAGCTGACCGAGGTGGAGGCCTCGCTGGCCGGAGAATACGAAGAGATGGACGAGTTGGTTGTCAAAGAAATCAATCTTGGCGGTGCTTCGGAAATCGGGTTGTTGAATTTACGTATGGAAAGTGCCGCCATGATGGACTCGGTGGGGGCAGATCTGATGAGCAAGGCTGGGGCTTCGGATGCGGCGCAGGCCCTGGCTCTGGTTCCGGGCACCACCGTGCAGGATGGAAAATATGCGGTCGTCCGCGGGTTGCCGGACCGTTATGTCAGTTCTCAAATGAACGGGGTTCGTCTGCCTTCGGCTGATCCGGATAAACGAGCGGTCCAGCTCGACCAGTTCCCGTCCGCCATGATCGAAAGTCTGCAGGTAACCAAAACCTTTACACCGGATCAGCAAGGTGATGCATCCGGAGGTGCGGTCAATGTCGTTTTGAAGGGAATTCCCGACGAGGCCTTTGTTCAGGCTAAAGTGGGTGTTGAGCTGAATTCCCAGGTCTATGCAGCCGGAGATGATTTTCTGACCTATAACGGGGGTGGAGTCGGTGCGCTGGGCAATCGGGCCAAAGACATTAAACCTCAGGAAATTGGAACCAGCTGGGATGGTGCGGTTGGGACTGCACGCGGTGATGCTCCGCTAAGTTATAAATGGGAGCTGGGTGCCGGTGGAAAATATCAATTTGATTCCGGCTTGAAGGTAGGCGCTTTGGCTTCGGCCTTCTATAAGCGTGATGCGGAATATGTTGAGGGAGCGGTTGATGATAAATGGTGGATTCCCGACACGACGACCGGTGTATTAGAGCCGCTGAAGGTGAATGAGCAGGATACGCCCTCGTTGACCTCATTGAATGATGTAACCTATGCATCGGAAGAAGTTCAGTGGGGCGGATTGGCTGCGGTTGGTGCAGAGACGGAAAATCATGCGCTTACGCTGTTGTATTCAATGACCCGTACCGCGACGGATACGGCCATTCTGCAGGAAGATACACGCGGTAAACATTTCTTTTACCCCGGCCATGATCCGAACGATCAGTCTTCTCCGGGTCATTATGAAGCCGGTTTGGAAGATTCCTTTCCTTACAAACGGTACCAGACCCTTGAATATGAAGAACGTACGGCGCAGACCCTCCAGTTGAATGGGGAACATACCATTTCAACGCCGGATTTCGGTTGGGATAATTTTCTGCTGTTCAAGCAGCCGGAGCTGGACTGGACGATAGCCCGCAGCTCATCCGAACTGGAGAGTCCGGATAAACGGTTATTCGGTTCGTGGTGGAGACCTGGCTATGTCGTGTCGGGAGCGCCGGGAGGATTCGGACGGCCTCCACGACCGGCCGTGACCAATGCTCCTGGATATTTTATGGCCAAACCCGGTGCCAACTTTTCGCAGGGTAACCTGCAGCGCATCTGGAAGACGGTGGAGGAGGACAGCACGCAATATTTTGTGAATGGGCAGCTCCCGTTTGATCAGTGGACAGGGGATGAGGGCTATATCAAAGTCGGCTTGTTCAATGATGAAGTGTCGCGTTCTTCCGATCAGGATTCCTACGGGAATCTGGGCGAGAATGGAATCAGTTTTACGCCGGCTGAATTTTCTGAATACTGGACCGATGCCTGGCCCAATGAAGTGCATGTCATTAATGCCAGTGAGCTGGATGTTTCCTATGAAGGGAAACAGGATATCAGCGCCTGGTATTATATGGCTGAACTTCCGCTTTGGTCTCAGCTGAGTCTCATCGGTGGGGCACGTTTTGAACAGACCGATATTCAGACGATCATTTATCCGGAAGCAGATGTGAAGTGGTATCCGGAAGACAGCAGTTTTTCTGAAACCGATCTGAATCCCGGTGACGGCGACGTAAACTATAAACAAAATGATGTGCTGCCCTCCATCGGGTTTGAGTTGAGACCGGTGAACAAGATCATCATTCGCGGATCCTACAGCGAAACGGTGGCGCGCCAGACCTTCAAAGAACTTACGCCGGTGCTGCAGCAGGAATATCTGGGAGATGACGTATTTATTGGAAACCCGAATCTCGGGATGAGTGCGTTGAAAAACTATGATATCCGCTTCGACTACAACCCTTATCCAGGCGGGTTGCTTTCCTTCTCGTGGTTCTACAAGGATATTGAAGATCCCATAGAATATCGCCAGCAGTTGTTTGGCACGTTTGTGGGTACAACAGCGATCAACTATCCGGAAGGAAAAATGGATGGGTTCGAAGTGGAACTTCGACAGGCGCTGGGAGAATGGTGGGATCCACTTGACGGATTAAGTGTGGGTGGAAATGTAACGATTATCAACTCCGAGGTAACGCTGCCCGAAAGTGAGCAGATGAACCTGGCCGGGATCAATGCGGCCCGCACCACGAGGAATATGCTGAATGCGCCGGAATATCTGTACAACCTGAATGCAACCTATTCGTTGAAACGTCTGGGGATGGAGCTGGGACTCTTTTACTCCGTTAAAGGGGATACGTTGGTAAATGGTGCCGGTATATCCAACGGTAACTATGTTCCTGATGTGTATGAAAAAGAGCGCGGGACGCTAAACTTTACCCTCTCGCAACGACTGGGTGATCACCTCAAAATTTCGTTCAAAGCGAAGAATCTGACCGATCCGAAAATTGAAGAAGTTTACCGTTCCGATTACCAGGCCGGGGATGTGGTGCGCTCATCGTATACCAAGGGTATTGACTACTCAGTTGACCTGACGGGCACTTGGTAACACCCGTCTAACAATCCACTCATTTATTGAAAATATTTTGACAATAGAAATCAAGTCCGAGGTAAACATGAACAAACAACTGTTGATAATTTTAGCCATCTCCGGCGTCGCCATAAGGGCACAGGCGCAGGAGTTGGATCAGACCAAAGAGGCGCTCTCGAAATGGGTGGAAACCCGTAAGCTGGTCTCGGAAGAGAAACAGAAATGGGAGCTGGAACGTGAAATTCTGGGTGACCGCATTGATCTCGTCCGTAATGAGCGCGATACACTGAACTCCAAAATTCATGAGACGCAGTCGCTGATTACCGATGCCGACGGGAAACGTGAGGATCTGGTGAAGGAGAAAGATGCGCTTAAAAATGCATCGGCCACGCTTGTTAACCGGATCTATACACTGGAGCGCGAAGTTTTGGCACTGCTTCCGACGCTGCCTGATCCGGTTCAGGATCGAATCAAACCTCTAACCCAGCGCATCCCGAAAGAGCAGAAAACCGACCTCTCACTTTCGGAACGCTATCAGAACGTGATCGGCATCATCAACGACCTGAATAAGGGGGCCGGAGAAATCACCGTTATCAGCGAGGTCAAGAAGCTGTCCGACGGTTCAACCGCCGAAGTGCAGACCATGTATATCGGTTATGCCACCGGCTATTCCTGCAACAATAACGGCGATGTCGCCTTTGTTGGAGCCCCGGCTTCCAATGGCTGGAAATGGGAGCAGAACAACGCCATTGCCCAGACCGTTGCTGACTCCATTTCCATTTTGAAAAATGAAAAGATCGCGGCCTTCATGCCGCTGCCCGTAAGCATTGATTAAGGACCGAACAATGAACGATTTAGGATTCTACTATACGCACCGAAGAAACGGCATTCAGCGCCGTGTTCTTTTCATTATCTCTATTCTGATTGTGCTGGTTGAGTTTGTATTCGGTGAAAACCGGATTTCCATGGAAGACAAACTGGAGGCCAGTCTGGCCGAACTTTCCAA
Organism: Pontiellaceae bacterium B12227; assembly: GCA_029432775.1. GTDB lineage: Bacteria > Verrucomicrobiota > Kiritimatiellia > Kiritimatiellales > Pontiellaceae > Pontiella. The sequence goes on from JAROAZ010000003.1 coordinate 23,283, forward strand.
TGTTCGGAAAACGATCTCCAAGGAGAAGCTTCCGATGGTGAAGGGATTAAACGCCCTGGAAGACGAAGTGATGGAAGTTCGTCTGGCGCATCAGAAGATCATGCGACAGCTCGACAGCCGGAACCTCGACCTGAATAACCTCCGTTCAGATATCAAAAGCCGCAAGGGCGAGAAAAACTATATCTCCAACCTGCTGGTTGAATACACCCGCAACTTTGAAACGCGGCTGCACATTGCCGAGCTGGATCAGTATGAAGGGGTGGTCAAAGAAGCAACGCTTGCGCCGGATAATACCAACTTGTCCGACGAAGCCATCTTTGTGAAACAGACCACGCTGGTCAGTGCATCCATCAAGCGCCTGCAGGACATCGTTGGCGGCAATGCCTTCAGCGGAACATCGGCCGGAGAAGATGGTCTGGTGAAGCAGGGGGATTTCCTTTTGATCGGTCCCGTTGCACTCTTTTCATCTGCAGACGGTGCGTTGGCCGGTATTGCCGAACAGCGTCTTGGTTCGCTGGAGCCGACCGTGTTGCCGTTTGCCAATCCGTTGAATGCTGGCCTGGTTAAAGCCACGGTGGCGGCCGGGAGCGGTAATTTTCCGTTCGATCCAAGCCTTGGAAACGCGCGTAAGATTGAAGAGACCCAGGAGACCTTCAAGGAGCATCTGGCCAAAGGTGGTAAGGTGGGCTATGTGATTGTCGGCATGTTTATTCTCTGCGTGCTGATCTCCATCTTCAAGTGGATCCAGCTGTCGCTCGTTCCCCGTGTATCTGAAAAGCGGGCCATGCCGGTGCTGAAAGCGGTGCTCGTGAACGACTATGAAAAAGCCGCTGCCGAAATCAGCAGACTCAAGGGACCCACAGGAACCATGCTGACGGCGGGCATCGAGCACATCGAAGAGCCGAAGGATCTTATTGAAGAGGTCATGTATGAAGAGATGCTCACCACCCGCATGAGTGTCAACAAGTTCACCCCGTTCCTCGCGGTCTGTGCTTCAACGGCACCGCTGATGGGGCTGCTCGGTACCGTGACCGGTATCATCAACACCTTCAAAATGATCACGGTGTTTGGTTCGGGCGATGTGAAGACCCTCTCCGGCGGTATTTCCGAAGCGCTGGTGACCACGGAAATGGGGCTGGTCGTCGCGATCAGTGCCCTGGTCATGTATGCCTTCCTTTCCCGCAAAGCCAAAGCCATCACCGACCAGATGGAACAGGTGGCCATTCTCTTCATCAACCGCTCGGTCCGCTCGGTTGAAGAAGAACCGGAAGAAGAGGCCATAGTGGTTGCCGCCGAACCGGTCAGCGCTTAACCGCATCATTGGAATTCAGCAAATGGATTTAAGCTTACCGGAATTCTGGGAACAAACGCTGGCCATTTGGGGATCGGGCGGCTGGGCAATGTATGCGCTGGCGGCCGATGCATTCATCATCTTCTACATGGGCTTCAGCATCTTTTCGCGGATCCGCGCCAAGGGCTATCTCTACGTCTCTGAAAAGAAGATGAAGCGCTGGGTCAAACAACCGGAAACGGGGCGGGGCCCCGTCGGCCGGATGGTCCGCTTTGTGATGGGTGCGCGTGATCTGGATGAGATCGGCATTTTCTTTGACGAACTCAACCAGACGGAGATTGCGCCGATCAACCGAGATCTGAAAGTGATGCAGACCTGCGTGAGCATTGCGCCGCTGATGGGACTGCTTGGAACGGTTACCGGCATGCTTTCCACGTTTGCCGCTTTGGCCGGTGGTTCGGGCGGCGACAAGACGATGGGCATGGTGGCCGGTGGTATTTCGGAAGCACTGATTACTACCGAGACCGGTTTGCTGATTGCGCTGCCCGGCCTCATTTTCCAGTACAAGCTGGCTCGGGAACATGCGCAGTACAAGGCATTCCTCGCACACCTCCAGACGGTCTGCTCGCAGAGGATTTACAAACAGAGTTTGAAAAAGGAAGCAGCATAGAATTTTTGAATCTTGATTTTAGATTGCTGATTTGCGGGTCTGCGACGCCTGTCAATTCAGAGATCAACACCGCTTGAGTTCCGGAAATCGGAAATTAGAAATCAGCAATCGTAAATCATTTTGCGGAGCAAAAAATATGGGACGTTTTACAAATAGCAATGACGACAGTTCAGAAGTGGCCGTGGATATTTCGCCGCTTATTGACTGCGTATTCATTCTTCTCATCTTCTTCATCGTGACGACCACCTTCGTGGAAGAAACCGGTGTTGAGGTGGATAAGCCTCAGGCCGCTTCTTCGGTGCAGTTGGAAAAGACCAGTATCATGATCGCCATCACGCAAAACGGCGAAATTGTATATGGAGGTAACGAGATCGGTATTGCCGGAATTCGTCCACTGGTGAAGCGCATGATGCAGAAGGAAGAGGTGCCGGTCATCATCCAGGCCGACCAGAACGTCCTGTCCGGCCAGCTCGTTCGCGTGATCGACGAGGCGAAACTTGCCGGTGCCGTCAAGGTGAGCATTTCCACCCTTAAGAACCAGGGATAGACCGCTGTGCAGCCGTTCTCTAAATTTTTAAAACAACTGATTGCGCAATCGGCCAATGTTGCAATGGGTGCCGGCCTGACCTTTGCCTTCTTTATGCTGCTGCCGATCCTGCAGGTCATCACGTCGCCCCCGACGAAGGATCTAACGATCCGTTCGGTGGATGTCGCCAACGTTCCGCCCCCTCCACCGCCGCCGATGGAGGAAGATGAGCCGCCTGAACCCGAGCCACAGGAACCGCCGCCGCCGGCTGTGGATGCGGCACCGCTGGACCTTTCCCAACTCGAACTTGCGCTCAATCCGGGCAACGGGGGCTTCGGAGGCGGCGACTTTGCCATCAACCTGGATGGGGTCACCGGCAACAGCGATGAGGTGGATGCCATCTTCTCGCTCTCCGATCTCGATCAGAAGCCGCGCGTCGTCTATCAGCCCGCACCGATCTATCCGCCTGAACTGGCCCGCAAAGGCATGCAGGGCACGGTGTATGTTCTTTTTATTGTCGATAAAACTGGGCGGGCCCGGGATCTGAAAGTTCAGAAGTCGACCCACCCGTCTTTCAATAACCCGGCGCTGAAGGCGGTGAAGCAGTGGAAATTCGAACCGGGAAAACGCAAGGGCAAGCCCGTTCAGTTCCGGATGCGTGTACCGATCACGTTCCAGAAATAGGATGAATGAGAGATTTTTAGCCACGAAAAGGCGCAAAAATTCACAAAAAATACAGAGCTTCTGTTTTCGTGCTTCTTGTGTTCTTTGTGGCCAAAACAGGAAATAAATATGAAGAAGTTTAATGGAAATCGTAAAGTAATCAGCTTGGTGGCTCTGCTGGCTTTGGCGGGAGTCGTGTCCGCAAATGAAATGCAGGATCTCATCAATGCCCTTCCGGATATGGGAAACATCCGCAAGCCGCCGGATAAGATGATTAACACCAGGCCGAAGAAGATTCAGGATCTGAGTATCTGGGACGAGGAACTTTTCCAGAAACAGTTCCTCGCCAGCTATGGTGTTAACACCGAGATTGAACCGAAGCTGACGGCGGTTGAATATGAGCAGATGCAGAAGGTCCTCGATGCCATGTCGGAGGACGACGACTCTGCCAAGGCCGAAAAGCTGCTGCTGAAAAACTGCAAGGACTCCTCTTCCGCGACGTTCGAGTTCACCTTGGCCAATATCTACTTCCAGCAGGACAAGCTGGACGAGGCGCTGAAGTATTACGGCCGGGCCGTTGAACAGTTTCCAAACTTCCGCCGCGCTCATAAAAACGCCGGGCTGATTCATGTGCGCAACGGAAATTTTGAAAAAGCCCTGCCCTTCCTCACACGAACCATCGAGCTCGGCGGTCACACGTCCATCGCCTACGGTCTGCTCGGTTTTGCGTATGGCTCAACCGAAAATCATCTCTGTGCCGAGTCGGCCTATCGGCAGGCCATTCTGCTCGACCCGGAAACCATCGACTGGCAGCTCGGTCTGGCCCGCAGCTTTTTTAAACAACAGAAGTTTGGTGATGCGGTAAGTCTCTGCAATACGCTCATCAAAAAGAAGCCGGACAATGCCGATTTCTGGTTGCTGCAGGCCAATGCCTACCTAGGCTTGAAACAACCGATGCGTGCGGCCGAGAATTATGAATATGTAAATGCCATGGGCAAGTCGACTCCGGAAAGCATGACGATGCTGGGCGATATCTACGTCAATGAAGAGCGATGGGATATGGCTGCGGATTCATATCTCCGCTCCTATGAACTGGCCAATGGTGCCTACCCGGAAAAAGCACTGCGTGCGGCCAAAATTCTTGCCGCCCGCGGATCGTTGGAGCAGTCCATTCGCATGCTCAACCGCGTGGCGGAAAAGAAGTCCTCGCTGGATAAGGAAAATTTGAAGGAGCTTCTGAAACTGCAGGCTCGTGTAGCTGTGGCCGGTGGCGAAGGCGGGGAAGTCGTGACTATTCTCGAAGAAGTGGTTGAAGTAGATCCGCTCGATGGTGAAGCGCTCATTCTGTTGGCACAGCACTATGGCCGTAATGTTCCCGAGAAAGCGGTATTTTATTATGAACGGGCTGCCGGCATCGAAAAGCATGAAGCCGAAGCCAAGCTCTATCACGGTCAGCTGTTGGTGGGGCAGGCCAAATATACCGATGCCATTCCGCTGCTGCGCCGCGCGTATGAACTGAAGCCGCGTTCCGATATCGAAGATTACGTCAAACAGGTCGAACGCATCGCCAAGACGCGCGGCTGATCAGGAAGAAAGGTCATTCATGATGCACAACGGAAAGTTACTATTGGTTGAAGATGATCTCGCAGTGCAGGAGCTGTTGCAGGTCAATCTTTCTAAAGACGGATGGGCGATTACCGCGGCGGATTCCGGGGAGACCGCCCTACTGAAAGTGGCAGAACTGGTACCGGACCTGATTGTGCTGGACCTGATGCTTCCCGGAATGGACGGAAAACAGGTATGCAGGCAGGTGCGGCGATATCCTAAAACCAGTTTGATTCCGATCATCATGATGTCAGCCCTTTCGCAGGATGCGGACGTCGTGGCCGGATTTGAGATGGGGGCGGACGACTACGTTACGAAACCATTCAGCCTCGAGGTATTGCGGGCCCGTATACAGGCGGTGCTGCGTCGAAGCCGTGAGCGGCAGGAAGAATCGACGGAGGTTCCGGTTACGGTGCACAACCTGGTGATCGATCCCAAATGTCTGACCACCAAAGTAGATGGGGTGCCCGTCTCGCTGTCGCACGCGGATTTTCTGGTACTTCAAATGCTGGCCGCTGAGCCGGGCCGGGTATTTACACGGCGACAGATTATTGAGGTCGGGCATGGCAAGGATGTCGATATTTCCGATCGCTCCGTTGATGTTCAGATCGTCGGGCTGCGCCGTAAAATCGGCGCTGCCGGGAAGTATATTGAAACCGTGCGGGGAGTCGGCTATCGCCTCAAGGAGATCTGAGCGGCCTTGAATGCATAACTTATGCAGAAACAAGAAGAAGAGCTTAAAAAATGCTGAAATAAGATGTCTGATCTGCCAGCATGCGTTCATGTTTGAACGGATGGTCATCTTTTGGATGTTGTGTTGGTCGTGTTTGGCGGCCCCGGAACCGGTGGAGCGGCACGCCGCACAATTGAGGGTGTTACTGCAGCAGGCGGACGCGGCGTATTATAACAGCGGCAATCCGATCATGGGCGATGCCGCCTACGATGCCCTGCGTGTGCAGTATGAAAAACTGCGGACTGACTATCCTGAGCTTCCGGCACTATCGGGCGTGGGAGTCGTTGCGCCGGAAGATGGCGGAAAGATTGCACATACCGAACCGGTGCTCAGCCTGAAAAAGGCGTATACCGATGACGAGGTGGAGTCTTTTATCGGTCGGTGCGGGCGTGAAAAGAACTATTGCGTCGAGCCCAAACTGGATGGGCTGACGGTGGTGTTGCGCTATCAGAATGGATTATTGGTTCAGGCGCTGACCCGGGGCGATGGAAAGCAGGGCAGCGATGTCACAACGGCGGTCATGGCATCCGGTTGCGTACCGGTCCGGTTGGCGAATGCACCGGAGTCGCTCGAGCTACGCGGTGAGATGCTGATGTCCTTTTCCGCCTTCGATGCCTTGAACAAACGTCGTGCACAAGAAGGTCTGACTCAATTGAAAAGTCCGCGCAACAGTGCGGCCGGGTCGCTTCGGTTGAAAGATCTGGCCGAGGTTGCTCGTCGAGGGTTGCAGGTCCGCATTTTTGAAGTGATTGACTCCGAGCCGGTTTGGCCGACTCATACTGCGGCACTCGCTCAAGTAGCTACTCTCGGTCTGCCCGTGGTGGAAAGTAGAACGGTTACCGGTGCCGGGGTGTTGCAGGTGTTGGCCGAGATGAACCTTCGCCGGGGCGATTCCAACTTTCCGACCGATGGCCTCGTGATTAGGCTCAATGACCGCGCGGAATTCGAGCGGATCGGGGCGACGGCAAAATATCCGCGCGGTGCCATTGCGCGCAAATATCGCGCAGTTCCGGTTGAAACCACCTTGTTGCGCATTGAGTGGACCAAAGGCGACAGCGGTCGTCTGACTCCGATCGCTCATTTTGAGCCGGTTGAAGTGGATGGGGCCACGCTGCAACGCGCCAGTTTGCATAGTCTTGATCACCTGCGTGCGTTGGACCTGATGCTGGGCGACCGGATTGAGGTGGTGCGTGCCGGCGGTTCGGTGCCGGAAATACTCGGGCGCTGTTCGGGATTACGTACCGGCCGGGAAAAAGCGATTCCTGATCCAGAATAAGTGCACCTTTGCGTAGACGGAGCTTCCAGCTCCGTTGGATTCACCGATACGCATTGGATTCGGCCGGTGCACGGTTGGATTGGTTCGCGTCTGAAGTTCATCCAAAACGAAGCTGGAAGCTTCGTCTACAACCCCGGCAATTAACCGTATTCTTCGGTGTAATCTTCCATCGAGGCTTCCAGCACAGCTTGCTGCGGGGATTTTTATTGCGAAGCCCTCCAGGCGAACGGCGGGCAGAAATTGATTGCTATTCGCGCTCAATTACCTTCGTCAACCGTGCCCGCCCTACAAGAGCATGGATACCCCATCTGCTTGCAGTGGGGAGGTTCATTGAAAATCAGCTCTATGCGTCCGCATCCGTAAACGTTTTGTGGGTACCAGCAAGCCTGGCGGCAACCTCCTTGTAAAGCTCCGGAGGAAGCTCGGCGATGATGTCAGTACGGAGCTTAATGGCCTCGACGCAACCGTGTTTGATAGCCTCTTCAATAAAAAACATGCCTCTGAGGAGATCTGGCTCTACGCCCGAACCGTGCAGGTGCGCCAGACCCAGCTCCATGAGGGATCTTGGATGGTTCTGTTCGGCACCGCTAATAAACCACTTTACGGCGAGAAAGGGATCGCCTTCTATATCGACACCGCTCCGATAGTGCTTCCCGAGGTAATACTGAGCTTGTGCATCTCCTGATTCGGCTTTTTCGACTAAGGCCGGAGTGTGAGGAGGCAGAGCAAGATAAGGCATCAGTAAGCCAACCTGTTTGTCATCGCGGTAAACTAAAACGGTCTCCTCTCGGTTGCCGGTCATCGCAAAATAAAGGCGATTGGCGGGAAAGCGTTGGAGAAGAAATGTGATGTATTTATTATTCAGAGCCAGCTCATTCGGCCCCGTGTAATAGTCGTCTCCTTGGAGACTGAGTTCATCAAAACCAAACGTCCGGCCGGGCACCAACTGCCAATAGGCTTTAGCCTTGCGGTATTGAGATTTGTTCCCCTCGGGAGGAAGCGGATCGGCAAAAACATAGCAGTCATCAATCAGGATGCTCTTGTCCGTAATCAGTGTGCGGCCCTCCAGCTGAAAGCTGAGTTTCCAGTTGATCATTTCTTTTTTGGTTCCAACTTGCCGCAATCATTGGAAGGGCTCATGAGCATGCTTATGAGCGAATCGGGCTTGCGGAGATAGACATCGCAGGTACCCAAGGTGTTGGACGCAAAGAGATCGAAGCCTTTAGAAAATCCAAGAACGATACCTTGATTGGTAACGAGATAGCGGTCGTGCATGTCGGCACGGAATTTGTGCTCGCTTTTAAATATTACGCGCAGGTGCGAAAAGGGGATACTGAGCCTCTTACCCAACTCTTTGGCCAAATCGTCTTTCAGCAATGCCTTTCCATCTTTTTGCACATGGGTAACGGGCCAAGTGATGATTTCAAATAAGCCGTTTCCCTGGTGCAGTCCTTTTACCCATTCATCGTGAACGGCAAGAATGCTTTTTTTGAAGCTGCTCCAGTTGGCTCCAGGTTTTCCGGACGGGTTGCCCCCGTCGCCAAACGCAGCCCGGATAATCATTTTATCGATGATGGTTACTTTTTCGGCGCAACGAACAACCGGGCGTATGATTTCGGAAAGAAATTGCTCCTTGGTCATTCCACCGATTTTCTTGCAGGAATCATCCTTGAACCAGCAACTGCCAGAAAAGTTGTGAAGCGCCACTGTTTTTCGTGAATCTATATTTTCTTCCGTCATGGCTGCCAGTGTATCGTCACTAGCCAGTAAAACATCCACGATTGGGTTTTCAGAACAGGCGACAGCGGTTGCAGGTTCGCTGCCAATCCATTCTTCAAGTCGCTGAACACGGCTAATATCGGCAGGAATACGCACGATTCGTCCGGGTTGAAGCAACGCGCTGTACCTCATCTGAAGTGCTGGATGATCCTGAAGTCTCTTTTGGGTAGCTTTGGAAATGGCATCGCCGGAATCAATCACAGGAAGGTGATATTGCATCATATTACGCAGAGTTGATGTAAGTGAATCCATCGCATATTTGTTTTCTAGTAACGACGGGTCGAAAAGAGCGGGATCGCAAACACTGGTGACGATCATGGCGTTACTCCCCGAGAATTTCGTTCATGCGTTCTGGGAAGAAACCGTTCGGCCACGGTGTCAACAGTTCGCCTGCTTTCGAGATTTCCATCTCGTGAACCTCTGTGCCGTTTTCCCCCGGTTCAAACGCCAGCACCGCCACATCGTCCGGTGTCAGCTCTTTGCCTTCCGGTACCTTGCCCGCAGCTGTCTCCCGCATCCTCCGCAATAGTCGGAGGATGATGTGCTCGGAGTGGGTTTCGATGATTGAAACGCGATCGGGGTGGAATTTGGTTCCGTCGATGAACACATCTGCGAGATCGCACTGCATCGCAGGGTGCAAATGCAACTCCGGTTGCTCATAGGCGCAGAGGTTTGTGCCGCCCCATGTGGACGCAATTATGATCGGTAGAACCTGAGAAATGCCTGTGCCAACAGCGGAAGGCTCAACCGCTACATTATTGCGTTTTTCGACGAGCACATAGTTGCTTTTTCCGTAAGTTGTAAACCAATCTCCCTTGAGTGAAAGTAGGTCACAAATTTTATTTGCAACGCTATCGCGTGCTTCCATATCAAAGATGTTGTCATCCAATTCATTCCAGAGATTGCGAGGGATGGTTAAGGAAACCTTGCCCTGCCTACCAAACTTGTACGGAAACCAGTTGAGGGTGTATAAGTAATCAATGGTCTTCATCTGCTCGGTCTCAAGGGCATGAATATGCATTCCATGCTCTAATCTATGATCGGATAGTTTATCCAAATGGCTGCATAGTAACCATGCTGAAGAACCATCGAACCAGTGATGGCTGGGAATTTCTCTAATTTCACCAATTGAGGCAGGAGTTTCGCGAAGGGGACCAAGATATCGAAAGGGTTCTAACTCGTCATAGACTAAGGATAGAGGCCGGATGATCGTTGTATTCAGAAATGAGCAAAGCTGGAACTCGATTCCCTCATCAAACGAACTCATTTCACGAATTAGTTCAGGATCTTCGCAGAATTCCCAACGTTCATGGAGGCGGCAACCGCTTTTGTCATTTCCCGCTGCTATCCTGAGTGTTTCCCATTCATATCTTTCAGAGTAGTGTCCGAGCCCTTCAGGATCTAATACGTTTTCCTGTAATTCACCGCTTGGGTGGTAATCAGGATCGATTCCCATCTTTGCGCATCCTCGTCTCCAGAGGAAGTGTCGTTTGTTCACATTGATCGTAAATGTCCATGCATGTAGAATGGTTTCATATGTTCCTGTGCAGAATACTTGGTTTCCATAAAGAATCGTATATTCCTGAGTTCGATATTCCATCTGCAGCTTAAAAGCATCGATATCCTGAATGAGTTCAGTTTCTATTCGATCTGTTGTTGGAAGTCCTTGACCTTTTAGCGAATATTCAAATTCAAAGGCTACAGACCTCTCGCCATCATGTTTGTGTAAGAAATCTCCATACGAACCCAGAGGGAACTTGTGCCCGCAACATTCGACAGGTAAACAGAATGACCCCTTTTCAAGCATTGAGCGGGCAAGTGCAAGAGCCTGCATAACAGAGCTTTTCCCTACGCTATTGGTGCCGAAGAGAAGCGTAATGGGCTTGAGGGGGATGGTGACTTTTTCGCCGAAGCCTTTGAAGTTTTCGATGCTGATGCTGGTTATGCCTGTTTTCATATTTCCACCTGTTGTGTTGCTGAGATCAAGATATCAAGGTTGATTGGAGTTGCCGGATGTTTGACGTCGGCTGACGTCGGGGGCTTTCAGGGTTTGGAAAGATTTTCCTGAGTGCATGTGGTTTTAAAGCGCAGTCGAGCCTGTGCACTCCAAATTATCGTTTTTTGTGGCATAAAATACTCCTGCTCATTCGTAACGAAGCTGGAAGCATCGTCTACGATTCCTCCTTTAGCAACGCGCGGCCTTTTTCGGTGAGGCGGTATTTTTGGAGGCGGCTGTTGGGCTTTTCGGGGAGGGTCATTTCAATATAGCCGAGCCCGAGTAGCCGCTTGACTTGTTTGTGTAATTCGCCGGATACGGTTTTGTGCCCGAGTTTTACGGCCATGCCTGCCTTGCCTATTTCTGATTCACCGAGCATGAGCACAACTTTACGGGCTAGCTTTGACTCTAGCCGTAACTCTAGCCGTAACTCTAGCCGTTGAGGTTGGTCGTGTTGTGCGTTGGTTAGTGTTTCCAATATGGCTTGGAGCATGAATTCAATGAAAGGGGCGCAGTTGCCTTGCTCCGTACTCTGATTGATGGCGGCATAGTATCCGGCTTGGTTTGCATGAACGATGCTTTCGACAGGTAGGTTTGCAAAGAGCGGTTTCCATTGGCTGAGAAATAACGATTGCCAAAGACGCCCCATCCGCCCATTTCCATCTTCGAAGGGATGAATAAACTCAAATTCATAGTGAAAGACGGAAGCCGAAATCAGCGGATGGATATCGGTTGATTTCATCCAGGCGAGCAGGTTGCTGACGAGCCAGGGAACGCGGTCAGCGGGCGGGGCATAATGGACAATGCCCTGGCTTCCCATTACCCCGGCTCCCTTGCGGCGGAAGTTTCCGGGAATGTCGATGAGGCCTTCCATGAGGATGGTGTGTGCTTCGAGCAGATCGGTTTCTTCATGTGGATTCCAGCCGGCCATTTTTTCGTAGACCTTCAGGGCATTGCGTACCTCGTGGACTTCCTTGGGCGGTGCTATGACGACTTTGCCCTCGAGCACGGCGCTGATCTGATCTTCGTTCAGCGTATTACCTTCGATGGCCAGTGAGCCTTGAATGGTGCGGATTCGATTGATGCGGCGTAGTCGCAGGTTCTGCGAGCTCTCTTTTGCTGAAAATTCTCCTAGAAGTTCGCAAATTCCGGCGACCAACGAAACGATCGTTTCCGTAAGAGTAAAGGGGGGGGGATCAATCTTCATGGGATTTCCCGGATCTTTATTTTATCCGCTGGATAGATATGTCCGCTCCTCTTTTTCATTGAAGGCAGGAGCATGTCCGCGAGGGTGGGGTCTGCGAAGGATTTCCGGAGTTTGGAACGTGTACTCGATGCCCATTTTCGAAAATCTTCGGGATCGGGAGAGCCGGATTCGCGGAAGGAGTGGAACCAGTTTACAGAGGTTGGAATCTTGCGTGATAGCAATTCGGAGAAGTCGGACTCCAGATCATACCAACTGGCGGGGAGGCGGTTTTGCTTGATGCGGTGGATCATCAAATAAACCAACGTAAATTCGGAGGGGCTTAGCGGAATAAAGTTGGTTCCAACTTTAAGCGTTCCGGTGTATGCATCCACTTTTACAATTGGATAGTTGGCTGGTTTGGGGGCGATGCCCTGAACTTGGTTAACCAATTGCATATAGGAAGGAGGAACGCTTCTGAATTCCCTTTCATACCAGCCACGTACCCGAACAAATGGAATATCGGAGAGCAAGGGCATGGCGTTGTTCGAAAGATAGTTTTTCCCGCCCAGATTGTGTTTTACTCCTTTTTCCGGGAACAGAAACGGTGGCTCCATCCGTTGTTCATACGGTTCGTTGACCAACACGTGGCAAGCGCGATCCTGTTCGCGGCCGAGCAGAGACATGCAGGAGATCATTAATGCACTCATGCTTTTTCGTCCGCCGGCGATAGAGGCGATAACCCGCGTGGCGGGATCTTCCGTATACTGTCGCAGCACCTTTAAGATGAAATCAGCGGAGGCGTCGTTTTGTTCCGGTGTGGCAATATCGTCGAAATCATATTTGCCATTGCCCAGGATGCGGATGGAATCAGATGAGCCAAAGGCCAGCTTCCCAGCGACAGGCAAGCCTTCATTTTCCAATGCCTGGAAGAGGCGGTTCCAAGCATTGGAAGAAATCAGTTGGCCTGTGATGCAGCCTCGGCCTGTAACGGTGGTGATGGCCACCACCTCGTCGGGAATAATGGGCGTGCATTCGTGCGCCAGTGCCCAGACTGTATTGGTCAGTACGGCCGGCGACAATCCGACACCGGCCACCAGAATGGTTTTATGCGTTTGCTCTCCCATGCATATAGATTAAGAAGTGTAGTCTGAAGTTGCACGGAAAACCCAAATAAAAAAGCCGGCATTTGAGCCGACTTTTTCATCGATTCAATACAGAAACGATTAACCGTATTCTTCGGTATAATCTTCCATCGATGCTTCCAGTACCTTAAGAGCGTGTTCGCGTCCGTAGATTTTCGGAATCGTCACGTCGGAAGGTTGGCCGGGAACAAGTTTATAGGTTTCGAAATAGTGGCGCATGCGTTCGACCAGGGCGGGAGATATATCTTTAATATCGTTTGCATCTTCCCAGAACTGGTCGTTGTCGAGCACGGCAATAATTTTATCGTCAGCTTCGCCGTTATCGATCATCTGCATGCCGCCGATGACCCGCGCTTTCAGGATGACCTCACCCCGGTTAATGGGCCGTTCGGTGATTACACAAATGTCAAGCGGATCGCCGTCACCGCGCTCGGAGGAGGGCGATAGGGCATGCACACGTGCCGAACAGTAGGTCTGCGGAACGAAGCCGTAGAGGGTGGGGGTCATGGAAGAGGTCAACTGGGGACGATCCACACGTAGATAACCGGTGGTTTTGTCGACTTCATATTTTACCGCATCGTAGGGTGTCATTTCGATATACGCATTGACGATGCCGTGTTTTTCGCCATCTTCTGCTTCAAGACCGTGCCAGGGATGTGGACGCCAACGATAGAACGTTTTCGGGAATGCCATAATTCAACTCTTTCTTTTTTTAGACTGTCTTATTCAATGACAGGATCATAACGATTCGAAAAGAAAAAACATCCGGTGTTTGAGGGATGGGGTCCTAAACCTCGCGCCTGATGTCGGCACCGAGTGCGCGAAGCCGGTCCTCGATGGCCTCGTATCCGCGGTCAATCACCTGTGCATTATTGATGACGCTCCGGCCTTCGGCACAGCAGGCGGCAATCAACATCGCCATGCCCGCGCGGATGTCCGGACTGGTCAGTTTGCTGGCGCGCAGCTGCGTGGGGCCGATCACGACCACGCGGTGCGGATCGCACTGAATAATGTTGGCCCCCATCCCCATCAGGTGGTCGACAAAATACATGCGGCTCTCAAACATTTTCTCGAAAAAGAGAGCGGTGCCCTGCGTCTGTGTGGCCAGCACAATGCAGACACTCATGAGGTCGGACGGGAAGGCGGGCCAGATGCCGTCTTCAATTTTCGGCGTGGCGTTGCCTTCGTCGGGGCGGATCATGCGTTGCGGCTGTTGCGGCACAATCAGATCGCGACCCTCGCGGGTCCAATCGACCCCGAGTTTAGAAAAGGCACGCTGCATCACCTGCAGGGTCTGTGGCTCGCCCGCATTGGGAATCGTCAGCGATCCGCCGGTCACGACTGCCGCAGTGATATAGCTGCCGACTTCAATGTAGTCCGGCTGCACCGTATATTCGGCGCCATGCAGTTTCTCCACACCTTTGATGGTCAGCATATTGGTTCCGATTCCGGAAATATCCGCCCCCATAGCGTTCAGCAGGTGGGCGAGATCCTGCACATGCGGCTCGCAGGCCGCGTTGTAAATGGTGGAGGTGCCTTCCGCGAGTGTGGCAGCCATCATCACATTTTCGGTTGCCGTCACACTGGCTTCGTCGAACACCATTTTCCAGGCGCTTAGCGGCCCGGCTTTAAACCGGTAGGCCTGATCGGTGGAGATTTCCGCGCCCAGCGAGCGCAGCCCGTAAAAATGGGTATCAAGCCGGCGGCGCCCGATGACATCGCCGCCGGGAGGATAGATGGTTGCACTGCCGTGTGCCGCGGTCAGCGGGCCGGCCAGCAGAACGGACGTGCGCACCCGGGCGCAGAGGTCGTGGTCGAGTTCGGTGGTACGCAGGCCTTTGGCGCAGAGCGTCAGAGTGTGGTCCTCAAGCGAAACTGCAACGCCGATACTTTCGAGCAGCTCAAGCATCACCTTAACGTCTTTAATCAGCGGAACATTATGGAGCACGACCGGCTGGTCGGTCAGCACACAGCTGGCCAGCATGGGCAGCACCGCATTTTTATTTCCCCGAGGATTGAAGGTCCCGCTGATCGGATTGCCGCCATTGATGATGAATTTAGCCACTGTGTTTTTCCCTGTTATACCATTTTCAAAAACATATGGGTCCGAACTCCTGCTTTATTCCTCGCAGAGCCGCAAAGAGCGCAGAGCAAATAATCTGTCCGCTCTGCGTCCTCTGCGCCTTTGCGAGGGGCCAAGTTATACCTGAATATTTTTCTGATTGGCATTCTACGTAAAAAACGAATGTTCCAGACCTTGGAAAAAATAGAAAGCACATTTCCAATCATTGGAAAATGCGGCTCTATAAATATGTGGGTTGTTTATAATGGAATTCGTAAGGCGGTCGGCTATTCTTCCTCCATGCGAAAACAAGTCCAAGTTTATTTGCTGCTGTTTGCCTGTGCCGTTTCTGCTCTGGCGTCCGATGCGTTTCTGAATCGGCTGGAGCCGCGCGGCTATGTGAATGACTTTGCGTACATTCTTTCCGAGGCAGACGAGCAGCGTATAAATCGGGTGATCGTTGAGCTGAATCAAAAGACCGGCGCGGAGATTGCGGTGGTGACGCTGAAAACGCTGGCGGGCCGTGATATCGATGACTTTACCAACCGGCTTTTTGAAAAGTGGGGCGTCGGGCAGGAGGGCAAGGATAACGGTCTGATGTTCCTTTGCGCAATGCAGGACCGCAAGATGCGGATTGAAGTGGGATATGGACTGGAAGGCATCATTTCGGATTCAAAGGCCGGGCGCATCCGGCGGGATATCATTACACCGCACTTCAAAGCGGGAAATCCGGCGGCTGGAATTCTGGCGGGCGTGAGAGCGCTTTCCGATGTAGTTGAGGGTAAGTCGTTAAATCTGCCGGTTTCCCGGGAGCCGGTGAAAAATTCGGGATCGGGTTGGGGATGGCTGTTACTTTTCACTTTTTTCGGATTAATAGGACTTATTGCTTATATTGACCATAAACGCGGTGGCGGAATGAAGGCGGTAAGAAGAGGGCGCTATACCTGGGATGGACATTATAGACAAGGGCCCGGATCCGGAAGCGGCGGCTTTGGCGGAGGCGGTGGTTTCAGTGGCGGTGGATTCGGCGGTTTCAGTGGAGGCTGCTCCGGGGGCGGCGGATCGAGCGGCGGTTGGTAGCGGCAGGAAACTTGAAACTGGAACAACAAAGAGTAGTGTGCGCGAATGTTTAGACTAAAAACCATCTTTCCAATCCTTGGAATCCTGTTGCTGGCGGTTTCTGCCGGGGCTTCCGATCGCCTGCTCAACAGTTTGCAACCGCGCAACGGCGTGGCGGTCTATGATTATGCCAAGGTCATTTCCACAACCGACGAGCGTAAGCTGGAGTCGATGATCGATGAGCTGGAGCAGAAGACCGGCGCCGAGATTGCCGTGGTTACGCTCCAATCCCTGGAAGGCGGTCAGATTGATGATTTCACGAACCGCTTATTTGAAAAGTGGGGCGTGGGTCAGAAGGGCAAGGACAACGGCTTGATGTTTCTGGCGGCGATGAAGGACCGCAAGATGCGGATTGAGGTCGGCTATGGGCTGGAAGGTGCGATTCCGGATTCCAAGGCCGGCCGCATTCGGCGCGATGTGATTACGCCCTATTTCCAGGCAAACCAGCCCGGCGGGGGGATTGTTGCCGGCGTGGCCCTGCTCACACAGGAGATCGCGAAGGAATACGGGGTGGAACTGACCGGCTCGGCCACACAGTACCGATATCCCTCGAACTCGCGCCGCTCGTCGGGAGACCGGAAGGGTAATCCATTGGTCACGTTGATCGTGGTCGTGCTTTTTGTAATTTTCGCCATTCGTCATCCACATCTTGCCATGCTTCTGCTGCTTAGCGGTGGGGGCGGACGCGGCTCCGGCGGGGGTGGCGGTTTTGGCGGTGGAGGCGGCGGCTTCGGCGGCGGTATGTCCGGCGGCGGCGGCTCCAGCGGCGGCTGGTAACAATTTATAGGAGATAATCATGACACCAGAAAAACTAGTTGAAGAGTTAAAGCAGGCCTGCCCGACCGGGTTGAAAACGGTTGTGTTGTATGGCTCCGCGGCGGCGGGCGATTATGCCGGGAAACGCTCCGATTATAATGTGTTGGTTGTAACTGAAGATCTGAATCTTTCGACGCTGGACGCGCTTTCCAAAACGGCGTCGAAATGGTCGCAGGCCGGCAATCCGGCTCCGTTGCTGTTCACCGAAGAGCGGCTTTCGCAGGCGACGGATGTATTCCCGATTGAGTTGCTCGATATCCGCGAGTGTCATAAAATCCTGTATGGAGAGGATGTTGTCCAGGGATTGGAAATCGATACCAAAAACCTGCGCCTCGAGATCGAGCATGAGTTGCGCGGTAAACTGATTAAATTACGCCAAAGTTATCTGCTGACGGGCGGGAAGCCTAAAGCGGTCGCCGAGCTGATGGTCGATTCGCTGTCGACCTTCCTGGTCCTCTTCCGCGCGTCGCTGCGTTTGTTCGAAGAGGCGGTGCCACAGCAAAAGTTCCAGGCATTGGAACAATTATCGAACCATTTGGAGTTTGATGCGTCTGTATTTCTGACCGTGCAGCAATTGAAAGCAGGGACCAAAAAACCGAAAGAGGTTGTGGTCGGAGACCTGTTTAACACCTATTTAAAAACCATTGAGTGCGTCATCGATGCGGTTGACGCCTATATTCATAAAGGAGAGTAACGATGAAAGCTACTTGGATTGGAATTGGCGGATTTTTTGCCGTGGTTGTGATTATGTTCATGATGTTTATCAGCATCAATAACGGCATTATTGACATGGATGAAAATGTGAACCAGTCGTGGGCGAATGTGGAAACCGTGCTGCAGCGTCGATACGACCTCATCCCGAACGTGGTGAATACCGTTAAGGGGTTTGCAGATCATGAAAAGGAACTGCTGACAGAAGTCACCCGTCTGCGCAGCCAGTGGGGCGCGGCCAAGGCGTCCGGAAATGTCGATCAGAGCGTCAAGACGGCCGGTATGATGGAAAGCGCGCTGGGTCGGTTAATGGTGGTGGTTGAAAAATATCCCGACATCAAATCCAACCAGAACTTTTTAGCGTTGCAGGAGGAACTCTCCGGAACTGAGAATCGGATCTCGGTGGAGCGCCGGCGTTATAATGAAGCGGTTTCCGCATATAACAAAAAGATCCGCAAATATCCCGGCTCCTTTGTGGCGGGCATGAAGGGCTACGAAAAACGTGTGCCGTTTGAAGCGGCTGCTGAAGCCGCTGCGGCTCCGACCGTCTCCTTTTAGAATGCAGAACCAGTTCCATGCCCAGTCCGAATAAAAAGGATCGCAAACGCGCTTCGGCTAAAGAGCTGGCCAGTCCGGCCGTTGGATTCGGGAGCTCGTTTGCGGGCGGCATGGCGGTGTTCGGGCTGGGTGGCCACTGGCTGGATAGAAAGACCGGACACGAGTACCTGTTTACTTTGCTGGGCATTGGCCTGGGCCTGCTCTACGGGGCCTGGGAACTCTGGAAGTTGATCACGATCTCGAACCGGCAAGCTGAGCGGAGGCGCCGCGAGCAGGCCGAAAAGCAGGAGTCGGAGACAAATGAACCTGCAAAATAGCACGTTTATTCGGCTGTGGGGGCGCGGGTTATTAGTTGCATCCGTGGTGTTTATGCTTTGCTCGCTCTTAATATATGAGCAAGCAGATAATAATACTCAGAGAAAAGACGTATTTTATTGTTGGCTCCTCGTTTTTTTTAATGCATATATCGGTACTTTTATAGCGAATCAGGCGATCAAACGGGATTTTACCGGCTTTATGGTGTGGGCCCTTTTGATTAACGGGCTGCGGGCAGGCCTTTTTCTGATTTTGCTGTTAAGCATTGTTAAATGGCAGGTTGAAGAGGTGCGCGGGTTTGTTTTGATGACCTTTACAGGGTATTTCATCTTTCTCGCGGCGGAGATTTACGGTCTCCATACTCATACAAAACGATTAGCGAAGGACCCGCAGTACGGCTTGAAAGATGACTAATTCGGTACACATTGTAGAAGAGATGCAGCATCAGGTGCACGAAACGGCCGACCGGGCTCACTACGTGAACCAGTGGGTGATGCACCACGTTACCGATTCCGGCGAATGGCATACGCCTTTGTGGAGTCTGCACCTTCCTCCCTGGATCAGTAATAACGCGGTTATGCTGATCATCACTAGTTTTTTCCTGATTATCGGGTTCGGATCATTTTTCCGCTATCAGAAAGGCAAAGCGCCCCGCGGCTGGACGAATGCACTGGAAGTATTTGTTTTGTTCGTACGCAACGAAATCAGCATTGCCTATCTCGGAGAAAAGGACGGCCGGAAAATGGCGCCGCTCTTTTTAACGTTTTTCTTCTTCATTCTGACGGCGAACCTGATGGGGCTTTGTCCGCTGTTTTCCACCTCCACGGGCAATATCAATGTAACGATGGGCCTGGCCTCGATCACCTTCTTTTTCATGGTGTTCGGAGCAATGTATGTGAACGGGCCGATCAAATTCTTCAAAGCCTTTGCCCCCGAGGGCGTACCGTGGCCGATTCTGGTGATTTTAATGCCGATCGAGATGATCGGGCTGGTGATAAAATGTGCGGCCCTGACGATCCGGCTGTTTGCCAATATGCTGGCCGGACATATTGTGGTCTTTTCGTTGGTTGGACTGCTGGTGACGTTCGGCCTATGGGCCCTTCCGGCCTTGGCGATGGCGCTCGCGATTAACCTGTTGGAAGTCTTCATCGCGTTCCTGCAGGCCTACGTTTTTACCGTGCTTTCCGCGATGTTTATCGGCGAGATGTATCATCCGGCGCATTAATTTTTAGTGAAATAGTTGAACAAAAAATAAGACTCAGGAGATAATTATGAATGTAGCAGTATTTGGCGCAGGACTTGTCGTATTTGCAGCAGCTTTAGGAATTGGCTGGATTGGTTCCAGTGCAATGAAGGCGATGTCTCGTCAGCCGGAAGCCGCATCCAACATTCAGACCGCCATGCTGATTGCCTGTGCCCTGATTGAGGGTGTTGCGCTGTTTGGCGCGGTGATCTGCTTCCTGGCCAACTAATCCGAATAAGACGCACGACTTGCAGGAGTAAGCATGGCTGATTCGGCACATAAAACCGAAGTTTCGCACGATACTGTGGAAACCACCCAGGCGCATATCGGGCATGGGCAGGACGCCCATGCGGAAATCAACCCGATGGAGATTTCCGGACAGATGGTCGTTTGGACCTGGGTGCTGTTCTTCATCACGTTGGGCGCGCTTTACAAGGTGGCCTGGAAACCGATTCTCGGAACGCTTGATAAGCGGGAAGAGGAAATCCAGGAAAGCATCGATAATGCTGAGGTGCTGCGCAACGAAATGGCCCAGCTCGAAGCCGTTAAGGCGGAGCAGCTGGCGGAGGCGGACGCTAAATCCAAGAAGATTTTGGAAACGGCTCGCAACGGTGCTCAGGAGCAGGCTAAAGCGATCGAGGAAAAAGCCCGGGATGAAGCGGCCATTCTCACCGAGAACGCGCACCGCGATATTGATGTTTCCAGGGCGCTGGCCGAAGACGGGTTGCGTCTGAAAAGCGCGGTGTGGGCTCGCGAGCTCGCCGGTAAGCTGATCGATGAAAATCTCGACGACGATAAGAATCGGGCGTTGACCGATAAACTGATCGAGGAGCTCTAGCAATCCAATGGAGATAACTTCCGTTTCCAGACGCTATGGCGGTGCGCTTTACGATTTTGCTCGTGAGCAGGATGCCAGAGATGCCGTCCGGGCCGATTGTACAGCCATTCTTAAGCTGTATGAAAGCTCCTCGGAATTTGCAGGATTTGTCGATGATCCGACGATCCCGCTCAACGAAGCGGAAAAAACGCTGATTGCCCTACTCGAGGCACAGGCGAATCCGGCCCTGTTGCAGTTTCTTCGTTTTCTGGTTTCGAAGCGCCGGCTGGACCAACTGCCTGCGGTTTGTAAAGTCTATGAACAGCAGATCTGCGAAGAGCTCGGTATTCTCAAGGTCAAGGTCAGCGCGGCCCATGTGCTGAGCGATACACAGCTGACGGCCATGAAAGAGAAGCTTCAGGCTCGTTACAACAAACAGATCGATGCGGATGTCGAGGTTGATCCCGCGCTGATCGGTGGTTTAAAAATTCAGGTGGGCGACCATATCCGGGATTTCAGCCTGGCCACTAAACTCGATCGTTTTGAACAAAGCGTGATCAACGCAAAGCACGAACACCCTAAGTTAGAAGGTTAAAATCATGGCAATTGATATTAAGCCCGATGAGGTTTCATCCATCTTAAAGCAGCAACTCAAGGATTTCGAAGGCCATGCCACGGAATACGAAGTGGGCACCGTGCTCAACGTCGGCGACGGTATTGCGCGAGTACACGGGCTGTCGAATGTGATGTCCGGTGAGCTGGTGGAATTTTCCAACGGCCTGAAAGGCATGGCACTGAACCTCGAAGAAGACAATGTAGGGGTGGCCATCTTCGGGTCGGATACCGGCATTAAAGAGGGCGATCACGTCAAGCGGACCGAAACCATTGCTTCGGTTCCCGCCGGCGACGGCCTGGTCGGCCGTGTGGTGGATGCGCTCGGCGTTCCGATCGACGGCGGTCCGGCGTTGCACAATGTGGCTCCGCGCCAGATCGAGCTTAAAGCTCCGGGCATTATTGACCGTCAGGACGTGCACGAGCCGATGCAGACCGGCATCAAGGTGATCGACGCGCTCACACCCGTCGGCCGCGGACAGCGCGAGCTGATCATCGGCGACCGTAAAACCGGTAAAACCGCCTTGGCAATCGATACGATCATCAATCAGCGCGGTGAAGACGTACACTGTTTCTATGTGGCCATCGGCCAGAAACGTTCGACCGTGGTTCAGGTGGCTGAAACGCTGCGTAAACACGGCGCCATGGAATATACCACCATCATTTCAGCCACCGCTTCCGATCCGGCTCCGATGCAGTATCTCGCTCCGTTCGCCGGAACGGCCATGGCCGAGCACTACCGCGATAACGGGAAACACGCACTGATTGTTTATGACGATCTGACCAAACAGGCGCAGGCCTACCGTCAGCTTTCGCTGCTGCTCCGCCGCCCGCCGGGCCGCGAAGCCTATCCCGGCGACGTATTTTATATTCACTCCCGCCTGCTGGAACGCTCCGCCAAGATGAGCGCCGATAAAGGCGCGGGGAGCCTGACCGCACTTCCAATCATTGAAACACAGGACGGCGACGTTTCGGCCTACATTCCGACCAACGTAATTTCGATTACCGACGGGCAGATCTTCCTGGAATCCGATCTGTTCAACTCCGGTCAACGTCCGGCGATTAACCCAGGTCTATCGGTGTCCCGTGTGGGGGGCGATGCCCAGATCAAGGCCATGAAGCAGACGGCCGGTACCTTGCGCCTCGATCTGGCTCAGTATCGCGAGCTGGCAGCCTTCTCGCAGTTTGCCTCCGATCTCGACGAATCCACCCGTAAGCTGCTCGAACGCGGTGAGCGGTTGATGGAAGTCATTAAGCAGGGCGTGAATGTCCCGATTGAAGTGGCGAAACAGATTGTTCTCATCTATGCCGGAACCAAGGGCTTCCTCGATGATGTTCCGGTGAACGGTGTGGCCGCTTTCGAAAACGCACTCTATGAAGCACTTGATTCCCGGTATGCGAATATCCTGACACGGATCAGAGCAGAGAAAGCACTGAATGATTCGCTGACGGCGGAGATTGAAGAAGCGCTCGAAGAATTCAAACGGACCTACGAGGCATAGCGTTACCTTAGGCAATCATGGCAAGCATCAAAGAATATAACCGCAAGCTCAGTAGCCTGAAGAATACGGTGAAGATCACCAAGACCATGAAAATGGTTTCGGCCAGTAAGCTCCGCCGTGCCCAGGACTCGGAAAACAAAGCGAAGGCCTATGCCCATGCGGTGAACAACCTGATTTTCCGGATTGCGGAATCGGTGGAGCAGGATATGCATCCGCTGCTGATGCCGCGGGATACCGTTCAGAACGTCCTGCTGCTGGTTTTTTCTTCCGACAAAGGGCTGTGCGGCGGTTTCAATAACAACCTCATTAAATATGTCGGCAGCAAGCAGGCCGAATTCGAAGCGGCCGGGAAAAAAGTCAGCATGGCCTTTTGCGGCCGCCGCGGACATGCTGCTTTTGCCGATCAGGTTGAGGTGTTCAAGAACTATGAAGGCGTAACGGCCGCACCGCATTCGCGCGATGCCACCGCAATTTCGGATGAGCTGATTGTTGCTTTTTCCGAAGGGCAGTTCGATGAAGTACACATGGTCTATAATCACTTTGTGAGCCCGCTATCGCAGGTGCCGCAGAGCGATCAGCTGCTTCCGCTACCGATGGCGACGCTGGAAGACCACGATCCCGTTGAAGCCATTAAAGCGGACGACTTCATTGCCGAGCCGGCGCTGCCGGAGCTGTTGACGACGCTGGTTCCGATGCTGGTGGTCTTTAAATTGTTTTATGCCCTGCTGGAGA
Organism: Pontiellaceae bacterium B12227; assembly: GCA_029432775.1. Lineage (GTDB taxonomy): Bacteria > Verrucomicrobiota > Kiritimatiellia > Kiritimatiellales > Pontiellaceae > Pontiella. The sequence continues at coordinate 46,637 of JAROAZ010000003.1, forward strand.
ATGCGGCGGGTGAACACGGAGCACGGATGACGGCCATGGACAATGCCACCACCAATGCGAGCAAGATGATTGACGATTATACCCTGTTGCGCAACCGCGCCCGGCAGGCCGCGATTACGACCGAATTGATTGAGATTATAGCCGGAGCCGAGGCTCTGTAAGTGAACATCCATAATCGAAGAATGATTTAACAAAATATACTTAATAGGATTATTCCTCGCAGAGGCGCTGAGAGCGCAGAGCATAATAAATGTTCTTCCTTTGCGAACTCTGCGCCTCTAGTGAGCGCCGCGAACGGGCGAGGGAATAGATTCTTTTAAGTGAATTAGATATTAGAGAAACAGGAGAAGATCCATGAGCACGGCAACTGAAAAAGGAACCGGTAAGATTTCCCAGATTCTGGGTGCGGTTATTGATGTGAGATTTCCGGAAGGGCAGCTTCCGAATATCCTGTCTGCCCTGAAGCTTTCCAATCCGACGATTGATGATCAGCCGGATAATCTCACGCTCGAAGTGGCGCAGCATCTCGGCGACAATGTCGTCCGCTGTATTGCCATGGATACGACCGACGGCCTGGTTCGCGGGAATCCGGTGCGTGATACGGGCGATATGATCCGTGTTCCGGTGGGACCCGAAACGCTGGGCCGTGTGATGAACCTGCTCGGTGAGCCGATTGACCAAGCGGGCCCGATTGAAACTGCCGGAACTTCCGTTATTCATCGCGAAGCTCCCGCTTTTGATCAACAGGATACCTCCGACAACATGCTCATTACCGGCATTAAGGTCATTGATCTGCTGGCGCCTTACAAAAAGGGCGGCAAGGTCGGTCTGTTCGGCGGTGCCGGTGTCGGTAAAACGGTTTTGATTCAGGAATTGATTAACAACATTGCCAAAGGCCACGGCGGCTATTCGGTTTTTGCCGGAGTGGGGGAACGTACCCGTGAAGGCACCGCACTTTTCCGCGAAATGGGCGAAGCGGGTGTGATGGATAAAACCGCGATGGTATATGGCCAGATGAACGAGCCGCCCGGAGCGCGTGCCCGTGTGGCGCTGTCCGCGCTGACCATGGCCGAGCACTTCCGCGACGACATGAATCAGGACGTACTCCTGTTTGTAGATAATATTTTCCGTTTCACACAGGCCGGGTCCGAAGTATCCGCTCTGCTGGGCCGTATTCCTTCCGCCGTGGGGTATCAGCCGACGCTCGGGACCGATATGGGCGCCCTGCAGGAGCGAATCACATCCACCAAGAGCGGATCGATCACCTCGATTCAGGCGGTTTATGTTCCGGCCGATGACTACACCGACCCGGCACCGGCCACCACTTTTGCCCATCTCGATGCCACCACGGAGCTTTCCCGCCCGATTTCCGAGCTCGGAATTTATCCGGCGGTGGATCCGCTGACGTCGACCTCTTCGATCCTTAATCCTGAGATTGTGGGGCAGGAGCACTATGATGTGGCCCGCGGGGTGCAGGAAATTCTGCAGAAATATAAAAACCTGCAGGACATTATTGCGATTCTCGGCATGGACGAACTTTCCGAGGAAGACCGTCTGGTGGTCAACCGGGCCCGTAAAGTGCAGAAGTTCCTGTCGCAACCGTTCGATGTGGCCACGCAGTTCTGCGGCATTAAAGGAATCTACGTTGAGCTGGAGGATACGATTCGCTCCTTTAAAGAAATTCTGGAAGGCAAGCATGACGATGTGCCGGAAATGGCCTTCTATATGGCCGGAAGCATTGAAACCGTGCTGGAACAAGCCAAGCTCGGAAAGGCCAAGGAAATCTAAATCATGGCAGCTTTTCTCCTACATATCACAACGCCTGAAGGAAATAACTGGGACGGCGATGTTCTTTCGATTTCCGCACAGGGTACTGAAGGTGCGTTAGGGATTATGGCGAACCATGCTCCGATGATCGCGGCCGTCAAGCCGGGGGTGCTGAAGGTGCGTGGGGAAGATGAATCCCGCTATTACGCCGCCGGCGAAGGCGTGCTGGAAGTGCGTGTGGATAAGCGCGTCGTGATTCTGCTGGAATACGCGGAGGCTTACGAAACGCTTGAAGAGGCCAAGGCTAAGGCCAAAGAGCTGCAGCATCGGTTGTAGGCTCGGATTCAGCAAAGAGGTGAAGTTTAATCAGAGAACATCTGAGTAAGATTAGGAACCCTCTGCTTCTTAATCCTACTCATACTCTTAATCCTAATCTCCCAACGATTCCGTGCGGGCACAAAAAAGCCCGCTGAAAAGCGGGCTGAAGAAATGGTTTAGTATCCGCCGCCACCGCCGCCGAGTCCCGGCACCGATCGTGAACCTTCCCACTGCTGCGGGGTGTTCCAGGGCATATTGGAATATTCCTGCTCGTCATTATATTCATCATCAGGTGTTGCGCATCCGGCCAGCAGAATCGTGGCGGCCGCGGTTACGAGAGCGAGAATGGTTTTTGTTGTTTTCATAAGTAAAAAATAACCGTCCCGCGAACGGGACGGTAAAAAATCCAATCAAATCGTAGATTAGAGTACTGCGTCTTTAGCCGCTTTCGCGATGCGGAACTTCAGAACAGTCTTAGCCGGAATCTGGATTGTTTCGCCGGTAGCCGGGTTGCGGCCCTGACGTGCAGCGCGGTCAACTTTAACCAGTTTACCAATACCAGGAATAGTGAAGCCAGCTGCAGCACCTTCGTAAGCGAGTTCGGCGAGGCCTTCGAGGGCATCTTTAGCCTGTGCTTTAGAAATGTCAGCTTTTTCAGCTACTGCTGCGATGATCTGCGATTTTGTCATAGGTTTTTCCATAATATGATCTCCTAAGTTTTCCTGGTTGGTTTCCAACAACGTTGAGCGGACTCCGTATCAGCTCAGTGAAGAAAATTTCTAGGCTATTCGGCAGTCCGAGGCAATAGGAAAATTCAAAAAAGCCAATATTTACGGGGGTTAGCGAGTCATAGAGTGTGCCACGAAATGAGATAAAGAGCCAAATATCCCAATTGCGGGAGCAATTGTCACCTTGTCGCTTGCCCCTCCTGAACCAATCTGGTTCTATTTAGCTAACGGGCGGTTACGGGATTGCAAATAAACAGGTCTGAGCGGTTAAACAGATGGAAATGCAGAAACGGAAAGAGAATGGCTGGGCGGGAAACAGTTTTGTTATATGTTGCAATGCAGGTGATTATGTATTGATTGAAAATGCGGGGTCTACAGTTGTTTAGCATGTGGATTCTTCTGGCTATCTGTTTTATTGCGGCGCTTTCCGCTCCCTTCGTGCATCGGATTATTCCGAAATATACGGGTGCGGCGCTGGTTTCCGCCCCGCTGGCGATGGTGGTTTGGCTGCTCTCGAAGATACCGGAGGTGGGAAACGGGCACGCCATCACGCAAAGTTTCCAATGGGTGGAAAAACTCGGGCTGGAGGTCGCATTTCGTCTCGATGGCCTCTCTCTGCTGTTTGCGCTGATCATCAGCGGCATCGGTGCGCTGGTTGTTCTCTATACTCAGGGCTACTTTAAAGGGCACCCGCAGCAGGGCCGTTTCATGATGTATATCATCGCGTTCATGGGCTCCATGCTCGGCGTGGTGCTGGCCGACCATATTCTGCTCGTCTTCATTTTCTGGGAGTTGACGAGTTTCACCTCTTATCTGCTGATCGGTTTCAACCACGAAAGCGCCGATGCCCGCAACGCCGCGCTTCAGGCCATGCTGGTTACGGTGCTCGGCGGCCTGTTTCTGATGGCCGGGCTGGTGCTGATGGGCGATGCGGCCGGCACCTGGCGCCTTTCGGAAATTGTGCAGCGTGGGCATGAAATTACAGAGCACAAAAACTATCTGGCCATTCTCATCCTCGTCTGCATCGGGGCCTTTACGAAGTCGGCCCAGTTCCCGTTCCACTTCTGGCTGCCGAATGCCATGCAGGCCCCGACGCCCGCTTCGGCCTATCTGCACTCCTCCACCATGGTGAAAGCCGGGGTCTACCTGCTCGCCCGTCTGCATCCGGCACTGGGGCACACCGAAGAGTGGACGCTGATTCTTACAACCATTGGAACCATTACCTTTCTGCTCGGGGCCATCATGGCGCTGGGGCAGCATGTGCTCAAACGGCTGCTGGCCTACACCACGGTTTCGGCTCTCGGCGCCATGGTGATGCTGCTCGGTATCGGGACCAAATATACCATCAAAGCCATGGCGGCCTTTGTGCTAGCGCATGCCTTCTACAAAGCGACGCTCTTTATGGTGGCCGGCGGAATCACGCATGAAACCGGCGGCGAAACCTCCATCGATAAGCTGGGCGGCCTGCGCAAAGCCATGCCGATCTCGTTTGGCTGTGCGTTGCTGGCCGGTCTTTCCATGGGCGGCTTTCCGCCGTTTTTCGGATTTGTGGCCAAAGAAACCTGGCTGCATGCGCTCGGCGACTATCCGTTGCTGATTGTAGCCACGGTGGTTGGCGGCGCGGCCTATGTGCTGGTCGGTTTTTCCACCGGTTGGAAACCCTTTATGGGAAAAATGCCCGAAGGACTGCACGCCCACGAGGTGCCGCTGACGATGCGGCTCGGGCCGATTGTGCTCGGGCTGGGGGGACTGGTTTTGGCAGTTTTCTGTGGACCGGTCGGGCACGCACTGGTGCAGCCGGCGGCCATCGCCATCTATGCCAAAGAGCTGGAAGTGCACCTGCACCTCTGGCCCGGGGTGAACATCTATTTCGTGATCAGCATCGTCACGCTGGTCATCGGCACGGTCTGCTACCTCGCCCGTGCGCACTTTGTGAAGGGGGCCGGAAAGCTATCCCTGCTCGTACGCTTCGGGCCCGATGCGGTTTATCAGGCGGCACTGAACGGCGTGCTCAAATTTGCGGCCTGGCACACGCGGAAGCTGCAGACCGGCATCCTGCGCGACTATATCCGCGTGACCGTCGTCACAACCGTCCTGCTGGTGGGCGCGGCCTTTGTCCGGTCCGGCGGTTTCCAGGGTTGGGAAAATCTTTCGCCCATTTCGTTGCGGGTGGCGCTGTTCGGTATTCTCATGATTTCGGCCACCTTTGCCACCGTGCATTCCAAATCGCGCCTTCGCTCGATCCTTTCCCTCGGGGTGGTGGGCTTCTGCATGGCGCTGTTGTTTACCTTTTTCGGTGCGCCGGATCTGGCGATGACCCAGCTTGTGATTGAAACGCTGACCGTGATTCTGCTCGCGCTGGCCTTCTACCACCTGCCGACCTTCCGCCATGGGTCCACCAAGCGCACCCGGGTGATCGATATCATCATTTCAATCAGTGTCGGGGTCATTGTTACGCTGCTGGTGCTTGCGGCCCTGCACGTGCAGACGCCGACGCCGGTTTCCGACTACTATCTCGACCACAGTTACAAAGATGCGCACGGACGCAACGTGGTGAATGTGATTCTCGTCGACTTCCGGGCATTGGATACTCTCGGCGAAATTACGGTGCTCACCATCGCGGCGCTCGGAGCCTTTGCGCTGCTGAAGCTGAAACCGAAGAAGGAGGGCGCGGAATGACCTCCATCATTTTCAGAACCGCCACGCGCTATATGTTCCCGCCGCTGCTGGTTTTCTCGGTCTATGTGCTGTTGCGCGGGCATCATTATCCGGGCGGCGGGTTTGTCGGCGGGCTGTTTGCCGGCTCGGCCTTTGCGCTGTATGCACTGGCCTTTTCGGTTGCCGATGCCCGGAAAGTCCTGCGGGCGGATCCGCGCGATGTGACGGCGGTGGGCCTGGCTCTGGCGCTGCTGAGCGGAATTCCGCCGCTCTTCTCAAAAGAAGCCTTTCTGACAGGCACGTGGTGGACGCTCCCGCTTCCGGCCGGAGGCACGCTGGATATCGGAACCCCGCTCTTTTTTGATATCGGCGTTTATTTTGTGGTGCTGGGTGTACTGCTGACGCTCGTATTTACATTGGGAGAGGAAGAATAGTATGGAAGTTGTCCTCGCCATTGTGATTGGAGTGCTCTATGCGGGCGGCGTGTATCTGATGATGCGCCGCAACCTGATTCAGCTGATCATCGGGCTCGGGTTGCTGAGCCACGGCGCCAACCTGTTGATTTTCACTGCCGGCGGTCTGCGTCAGGGCGGGGCCCCGATTCTGGCGGAGGGCGAAAAAGCGTTTGCCACCACGCCGGCCGACCCGCTGCCGCAGGCCCTGATTCTTACGGCGATTGTCATCAGTTTTGCGGTAACCGCCTTTGCACTGGTGCTGTTTCTGCGGACCTATAAGACGGTTGGAACCGACGATGTGGATGATCTGAAGGAGATGCAGAAATGATCTTTCTTCCGGTGCTTCCGATCATCATTCCGCTGGCCGGGGCCGTGCTCTGTATGCTGGCCCGCAGGAATATTGCCGTGCAAAAGGGCCTTGCGCTGATTACATCCGTGTTCATTCTGCTGACCTCGCTCGCTATCTTTGCTCAGACCAAAGATGGAACCATCGCCGTGATGAATGTCGGTAGCTGGCAGGCGCCGTACGGGATTACGCTGGCCATTGATATGCTTTCGAGCGTGATGCTGCTATTGGTGGGCGTGCTGTCGGTCGGGGTTTCGGTTTATGCCTGTTTCGACCTCGATGTTACGCGCATGAAATTCGGTTTCTTTCCGCTCATGCTGATTCTGCTGATGGGCGTAAACGGGGCTTTTGTGACCGGCGATCTCTTCAACCTCTATGTCTGGTTCGAAGTGCTGTTGACCGCGTCCTTTATTCTGCTGGCGCTCGGTGGCGAGCGCGCCCAGCTGGCCGGATCGATCAAGTATGTCACGCTCAACCTGCTTTCGTCGGCCCTGTTTCTGGCGGGAATCGGCATTCTGTACGGCATGGCCGGAACACTGAACCTGGCCGAGCTGGCTCATTTGGTGAAAGACGGAGCGCGCGGCGATCTGCTCACCATGGTGGCGGTTATGTTCATGATGGCGTTCGGTATTAAAGCCGGCATGTTTCCGCTCTATTTCTGGCTGCCGGCCAGCTATCCCACGCCGCCCGCCGCCGTGACGGCGCTCTTTTCCGGCCTGCTCACCAAGGTCGGTGTCTATTCCATGATCCGGATGTTCACGCTGGTTTTTGATACCGATCCCGCTTTCCTCCATGGCCTGATTCTGGTGGGGGCCGGACTGACCATGGTTTCGGGCGTGCTGGCTGCAGCGGCACAATATGAAATGCGCAAAATCCTCGCGGTCCATATTGTCAGCCAGATTGGCTACATTGTGATGGGGCTCGGCCTGTTCACCGAGCTGGCGCTCACCGGAACCATTTTCTATCTGATCCACGTAATTATTGTGAAAACGAATCTGTTCCTGATTGCCGGAGCGGTGAACCGGCTCAAAGGTTCGTATGATCTGCATAAGCTCGGCGGTCTCTATAAAGAAAAGCCGGGCCTCTCGATTCTCTTCATCATTTCGGCCATGTCGCTCGCCGGCGTGCCGCCGCTGTCCGGCTTTTTTGCCAAGTTTACGCTCATCCTCGCGGGGCTGCGGACGGAGTCGTGGCTGATTGTGGCAACGGCGCTCGGCGTCAGCCTGCTGACGCTCTATTCCATGACCAAGATCTGGGCCTACGCCTTCTGGAAGCCCGCTGCTGAGCCGCTGCCCGACCTGAACCCCATGCCGAAGAGCAAATGGTTCATCTTCCTGCTTCCAATGATTGGATTCACGGTCATCACCATTGCCCTCGGAGTTTTTGCCGGCCCGGTTTTTGACTACGCCGCCGATGCCGCCGCTCAGCTGATGAATCCGCAGGGGTATATTGATGCGGTTCTGGGAGGAGGGATGTGATGAATTTTTCGATTTTCGATTTTCGATTGCTGATTTGCGGAACTCAGTCGGCGTTGGCCTCTTTTAAACAAGGGCGGCACAGACCCGAAAATCATCAATCATCAATCATCAATCGGCAATGGCTTGAGGAGGGGCAGTCGCCATGCAGCTGTTTATAACGAATGTCCTCATTTCCATGCTTTGGGCTTTGTTGACCGGGCGCGTGACGGTCGGAAATCTGGCCGTCGGTTTTGCGTTGGGTTATCTGGCGCTGACCCTCATGTACTCCAATGCAGTGGAAAAGAGCTCCTACTTCCAGAAAACGGTGCAGTTGATCCGCTTTACGCTGATTTTCTTCAAGGAGCTGATTGTTTCATCCTGGCGGGTGGCGGTGGATGTGGTCAAACCGCTGCCGCTGATGCGCCCGGGCGTGATCGGTATCCCGCTGGATGCGGAGACGGATCTGGAGATTACGCTGCTGGCCAATGTGATTTCGCTCACGCCCGGCACGCTGAGCCTCGATGTTTCCAAAGATCGGAAAACGCTTTATATTCACGCCATGTATGTGGTCAACCCGGACGATTTACGGGCTGAAATCAAAGACGGCCTCGAACGCCGCCTGCTGGAGCTACTGAGGTAATAATGGAACCACGGAATACACAGAATATACGGGAGATGGGAGGGCGTTCGGATTTCCGTGTGTTCTGTGTATTCCGTGGTTTAAAGGGTTGTGGTCATGGTTGAGTTTATCTGCCCTATAGTCATGTTGATGCTGACGGTTGCGTTCGGCGCGGCCTTTGTGCGGGTGGTGATCGGTCCCACACTGCCGGACCGGGTGGTGGCGCTGGATATGGCGGCCACCATTGTGGTGGCGCTGATTCTGACTCACTGTGTTCAATCCGGCTCAACCTACTATATCCCGGCGGCGATCAGTATTGCGCTGCTCTCGTTCATCGGCACAGTGGCGTTGGCGCTCTATATCCGCCGCGGAGGTGCGTCATGATCCGCGAACTCCTGGTTGCCTTCTTTCTGCTCTCCGGCGGGGCGCTGTCGCTCGTGGCAGCGGCCGGCGTTATCCGCATGCCGGATCTTTTTACCCGGATGCATGCCGCCACCAAAACGGGCACAGTCGGCGTGAGCGCCATTACCATCGGTATGATCATCCATTTTTCCGAAGTCACCGTAACATCCCGCGGGATTCTGGTGATTGCGTTCTTTCTGTTGACCGCCCCCGTCGCCGCGCACATGATCGGCCGCGCGGCCTACCGCTCGGGCGTCCAGCTCTGGATCCTCACCCGCATTGATGAGTGGAAATCCCACGGAAAAAACGAGCCGGATGAGGAAGCATAGTTTCCAATCATTGGAAATAGGTCTGTAATACTCCTGTTTCCGAATTGCAGAAAACTGTTGACGTTGCGCTGAAACTTCCCACAATGCCCCGCTTAATTTGCCAATCAGGGGCTGGCGGAAATGAATTTAAAAAAAGTGCTATCACCGGATGCCGTATGGGTCGACCTTAAGGCCGACTCAAAACAGGGCGTTATTGAAGAAATGATTGATCGTCTCGTTGCGAGCGGGAAGATCAGCGATCGTGATGCTGTGCTTACTGCGGTCCTGGAGCGGGAAGCCAAAATGTCGACCGGCATGCAGAACGGAGTGGCCATCCCGCATGGTAAGTCCGATTCGGTGAAATCGTTGGTTGCCGCAGTGGGTCTGCATAAAGAAGGGGTAAAGTTCGACTCCATGGACGGATCGCCCTGCACGATTTTTATTATGACGATTTCACCGACCAAGCGTACGGGGCCTCATATTCAGTTTCTGGCCGAAGTCAGTCGTCTGATCAGTCAACCCGCCGAGCGCGAAAAGCTGCTGGCCGCCAGGACCCATGGCGAAATTTATGAAATTCTGACAGGAAAATAGATCCATGCTGAAATCCGCTCTTGTTGCTCTCCTTTTCACGGCCGCGTCCTTAGGAGCGGCTTTCGCAGAATCCACCGAGACTCATCAGGGCACTGCCCAGTCGGAAATCCACGCTGCGGCTGAAGCCGAAGTCCCGCATCACCATGGAGAAATCAGTGACGGGCATGAGCAGCACGAGGCAACTCATGCTGACGAGCACGTCGAAGAGCATGAGGCGCATAGTATTACGCATCTTATGATGCATCTCATCCTCCAGTTGGCGGTCATTATTGTGGCTGCCAAAATCGGCGGCTACATCTTTCAGAAGTTTCTTAAAATGCCGTCGGTTCTGGGTGAATTGGCATCCGGCATGGTCATCGGACCGTATGCGCTGGGTAAACTCATTGATATTCCGACGCTGGGCCTCCTGTTCCCATTGAACACCGTGCACGATTTCGCAGCCTCGCCCCAGTTGTATGGTATTGCCACGCTGGCCTCCATCATTCTGCTGTTCCTCGCGGGCCTTGAAACCGATCTTGCAGCTTTCATTCGCTACTCCGTCGTCGGCTCCTTTGTCGGCCTCGGCGGGCTGGTGGCTGCCTTTGTGATCGGCGATCTGGTGGCCGTCATGTGGCCGGGCAACGGCATTGATTCCTTCATGGATCCGGCGGCTTTGTTCCTCGGTGTGATTTCTGTGGCTACTTCGGTGGGGATTACCGCCCGAATATTGGCGGAGAAACGGAAAATGGCTTCGCCCGAGGGCGTTACCATTCTGGCCGGTGCGGTTTTTGATGATGTGTTCGGCATCATTACTCTCGCCATCGTCATGGGCATGGCGAAAGTCAGCGCCGGTGAAGGCGTGGCCTGGGGCCCGATTTGCATGATCGCCCTGAAAGCCATTGGTTTCTTCGTGGTCGTTACGGCTCTCGGCCTGATCTTTTCCCGTAAAATCACCGCACTGATCAAACGCTTTAAGTCCAAAGATATGATTGTTGCCGTCTGCTTCGGTCTGGCGCTGTTGCTGGCGAGTCTGGCGGAGATGGCCGGCCTGGCCATGATTATCGGGGCTTACATTATGGGGCTGGCGCTTTCCCGCACCGACCTGGCTCATGAAATTGAGCACCATCTAGAAGGGGTCTATAATATTCTGGTGCCCATCTTTTTCTGCGTTATGGGCATGATGGTTGACTTCATTGCAATGAAGCCGGTGCTGGCTTTCGGTGCCGTTTACTCGATTCTTGCGGTCTTTTCCAAAGTGGTCGGATGCGGCGTTCCCGCATTCATGATGAAGTTTAATCTGCGCGGTTCGCTTCGTATCGGACTCGGCATGCTGCCGCGCGGTGAAGTGGCGCTGATCGTGGCGGGCATCGGCCTGGCAGGCGGAGTCATCGGCCCGGAAATGTTCGGCGTGGCCATTATGATGACGGTGATTACCACCATGCTGGCTCCGCCGCTGCTGGTGAAATCTTTTGAAGGCGGTTCCGGGCTTCGAACCGAAATGGCCGGCGGCGAAGAAGACATTGAGGTGATTGAGCTGGAGTTCCCATCGTACGATATTACTGAATTCCTGCTCAACCGGTTTGTGCGCGCACTGCAGGCCGAAGAATTCTTTGTTCACCATCTTCATACCGAACAGCCGACTTACCGGGTGCTGAAAGACGACATCGCCTTCACGTTGGTTGAAGAGGACAATAAGCTGATTATTAACGTACCGCACGCCAACCAGCATGTGGCCCGGATGATCCTGCTCGAAGAGCTGCTCTCGCTTACTGATCTGCTCGAATCCACCAAGCAGATGAAGGATGTTGACAAGATGGGCACCGATCTCATGCAGGGCATGTTCGCCTAGGACACTCCGCTTATTGACCTGCTTCTGCCAGAAGTTCCTCGATCTTATCCGCGTTGCAGGCTTCAGCATCGAGGTTGTTCCAGCGGGGCGAAGAGAATCCTTTTGCAGATGCTTTGTAATAGACTTTCAGGCCTTTCGGGCACTTTTTAAATGCATTTTGGTGCACCTCCGGGGCATCGCCCAGAAACAGGACCCATTGGAGATTTTTGCAATCCAGGAATGTAAAGTAATCGAGGTAGTCGATCTTCGGGGGAATCACGAGCGAAGTTAGACCCTGTGCACGAATAAAGGCACCGTCTTCTAATTTTTCCAACGTCATCGGCAGGTGTATTTCTTTGAGTTCACTGCATGAATCAAAAGGCCATTTGCCGATGGTGGTCACGGAGTCCGGAACATGGAGGACTCCCGGCTTACTGTTGAGACACGCGACGAGGGTGGTCATGTCTTTGGAATAGATCACCTGATCCATCGCGCAATAGTGTGGGTTATTAGTATCTACGGAGATTTCCGTCAGGTTAAGGCAACCCCGAAAGGCGATGAACGCCAGCGTGCTGACCTTGCGGGGGAGGTGGATCTGACGAAGGCCGGTCTGTGAGAAACTTCGCGTTGCAATGGTTTCCAGATGTTCCGGAAGTTTCACCTCGGTTAGCTTGCTGCATCGGAAAAAGGCTGCGCTTTCGATCGTTTTCAAGGTGTCGGGGAAGTGGATGTGCGTCAGGTTTGTATTCAGGCTGAAGGCATTGTTGCCAATCGCATCGACCCCTTCCGGAATGGTATATTCCCCACCTCGTTTTCCGGGGAAGCTGATCAACCGGGTTTGATCTTTGTTGAACAGCACCCCGTCGGCCGACATCAGTGCAGGATTGTGTTCATCCACGCTAAAGCCCGTCAGGCGGGGGAGGTTATTAAAGGTAAAGGGCCCGATCTTCGTGACAGTTTCCGGAATGGTGATGGAAGCTGCATGGCACCGTTGAAATGCTGAGTGGCCCAGTTCAGTCACGCTTTCGGGAATACTATACTCGCCCGGGCAGCGGAGGGGGGCCTGAATGAGTTTGGTTTTATCTTTATTGAACAGAATACCGTCTTCACTGGAAAAAAAGGCATTACACGGATCTACCCCGATGGATTGCAGGTTGGTGCAGGATGCAAAGTTGAACATGCCGATGGTGGTAATGGAGGCCGGTATGGAGATGCGGGTGACGTCGGGATTGTAATAGAAGGCTTTGTCGGCGATCGCGGTAACGGGCTTCCCATCGATTTCAGAAGGAAGAACGACTTCACCTTTCAGTTTTCCCCGCAACCAGCCGGAAAGCGTTATGCTGTTCTGCAGCTTCCGGTACTTATAATACTCATTTTGGTATTCAGGATGATTCACCTGTGTTTTTGACGGGGAGGGGAGCTGCGGGGTGAAGACCATTTCAACCCCTTTAAATATTCTGGTTTCAGGGTCGAAGTGCAAAGAACCTTTACTGGCATTGAACCACGCCTGGTACTCAGCATCTAAGCCGTTAAGGCCGGTGTGCTTTCTGATGCTCTCACGCAGCGTTCTCTTGTGGTAGTGCGTTTCGACTTTATCCGGATCGTTCAGATCATTGATCGCGCTTTCCAGCGCACTTTCAATGCCGTAGCCGAGTGCAATGGCCGACATATTGATCCGCCGGTATTCATGATCATGCCGGGCCTTTTTCCAGGCTTTGGAAACGGCTTCGTCGAGCTCGATACCGGGAAGGTCTTTAATATGTCCATAGGTCGTTGACGGATTTTCTCCGCGGGCCAGAAAGCGGACCAGTGCCGGGTACGTGGCCGGATCATTCAGCATGGCCACGGCTTTAATCCAGTCGCCGGGCAGATAGTCCTCGCGTTCCAGTCCTTTCATAAGAATCGGCCGGGCATCTTCCTGCCACTGGAACTTTACTACCATTTCCGAGAGGGAGGTCATGCGGGGCAGTTTGGAGAGGATCAGTTCTTTGTCTTCATCCCGTGTCAGGTTTTTCACGGCCTCCCGGGTGTAGTAGCTGTTCCCTTGTGAATGGCGAAGCAGTAGATCGAGATGTTCATGGCCGACATCGGTCAGCATGGCAATCTGCGGATCTTTCCGGCCAAAGCTGGACTGCGTGGCGGAGATGGCATTGATTTTCAGAATGTAGGTTCTGACTTCATCGCGCGTCGGCTGATCCAGCGGCTCAATTTCCGCCAGCTTTTCAATATTATCTTCGGCCGAGGTGCCTTGCACCATGCTAACGCCCGGAGAGGCATCCGGCAGGCGATAGTTTTCTTCCATCACCTGCACATGGGTCTCTCCAAGCCACTCGGTTTGAACAATCAGCAATTCGGCATCGGCCAGCCACGCTTCATCGATGGTGCTTGCGGCTTTCTCGGTGGAAGTGAACTGTAGCGACTGGTTGAGAAGTGAAACGGCTGCATGACCTCTAATCGATGTGTTGCGATTGTTAAAATCGTTTTCAGCAGCAAACGCTTCCTCGGTTTTCGGGTTAATTAACAGATAGATGAAACGCGGCTGCAGGGCCGGGGCCCGGTTTTTGTGAAGCATCGGGTTGGTGTATTGTTCCCGCAGTATCACCGTACACCCCTCGGTTTGTTTCAGAATGGAGGCCACGGTGATGCGAGATCGGTCCTTCGCATATACGGCTCCCGATTCCAGAGGCAGGCGGCCGGCTTCGCGGTAGCGGAAAATCTGGAGCTCAACATCCGCCAGGTAGTGGCCTTCCCGGTTTTGGATGGTGTTGTAATCATCGGAGGTGAGTTTCAGCAGGGTATTGCTGATGTTGGACCGAGTCCTTGGTTCAACCAGGACGGCGGGATCGATAAGCGATTGCAACACGTACATGTTGAGAAACTGCGATTGCTGAAGGTTGTTTTGCGCTTCGGCCTCGCCATACGTCTGACCATCCACCTCGAAGTTTGCATCGATTTTACCGGGACGGGCAAAGGCATGTTCCGGCAGGCCGTAGTATTCATAGTCGGAGGCAATTTCCTTTTTTTTGATGTCCGTTTTTTTACTGGAATAGGAGTCGTGCACAAATGCGTGTTTGCTTGGGTCTATTCCGGCCTGAATCCGCTCGGCCTGACCCGACGTCAAGGTTCCGGTCGGAGCCTGGAAAATGCTCCAGGGAAGGCTCAGGCTAATCCAGAGAGTCAGAATGTATTCGAAGATGAGCAGGGTGTATGCGCGTAGTGTGCGGCGACTGCGGAACTGGTAAATCACCAGAGCGGAGAGAATCAGCAGGCCCGCAAGATTGCTTAAAAGAGTACGGGTATCGGCGATTTCAGCACCGCTTGCCTGGACCGGATTAACCTGTTGTATCACGCTTAAGATCACGATGATCACAATGGATATGATGAGATATGCGCCGCCCAGCAGCGCATAGCTGCCGAAATTACGGGTCATACAGGAAAGGGCCATCAGCAAGGAGAGTGTGGCGCTGTAGCTGATGAGGTCGCCCAGCAGATACGGGAGCAGATAGGCCGCGGGCACTCCATTGACCACCAACGTCAGCGCGTTACAAAGCACGGGCACTAATACAAAGAAAACGCCTGCAAAAAGGGCCTTGGCCTTCAGCGCATCGGTGCGCTTAATCGGCCGTGTCAGCCAGAAGGCTGTGGTTCCTGCCGTCGGATCTTCGTGCATGAGAAACGGGACAATGAGTGCCATCATGATGAACTGTAATAGCTGCACCATCATGATCACGAGTTCGAGTATGGCCCGCAATGCAAAGTTGCCGGCCGCCGGGGTGATGACAATGGCGGCCGAGGCCATCAGTGTGACCAGTAGCCAGAACCCGAGAAAAATACGGAGCCGGAGGATATCTTTTTTCAGGATATGGGTGATCATCTTCATCGGCTGCCCTCCGGAAGGTAGCGCTGGCTTGCCGGATCAAAGCGAAGCGTGTCCGCATTGGCCGCACACCAGGCGCGAAGTTCTGCATCGGTTCCGGTTTGGCCGGTATGTTTCTGCACCGCAGCGATCACGCTGTCCTTATTGCAGTCGCAGAGTTCATGCTTCGGATCGCCGTAAAAGCGGATCACTTCAATCGAGCCGTGCTCCAGCATGATCGGCATCATGAGACCATAGTCATGCTTGGAATCTTTTTTTGCCGCTTTCCAGGCTTTGGAAACGGCGCGGTCGATATCAAATCCCGGCAGATTCCGAATGGCCGCATAGGTTTCATCTTTGCGTCGGCCTTCCACGAAATATTTCGTCAGGGCCGGATAGCTTCCCGGCTCTTCCAGCGCAGCAACGGCTTCAATCCATTGCGCCGGGAGGTCATCGCGTTCGTTGAGCCCTTCAATCAGTGTCTCCCGTGCATCATCCAGCCAACCAAACTGGATCACGGTTTTCGCCAGAAATCCGCACCGATTCAGGTTTTTAAGAATCAGCTCTTTATCCGAGGGCTTTGCCAGCTTTTCAATGGCGGGAAGACTGTTGGCCGGATTGTAGTGTGCCGTGTTTACCAGAATATCAAGGTGCTCATGCCCGACCTCCGTGAGCATTTCCACGGCAGTTTCATCCGCCTGCTCTTTGTCACTAAAGGCCGCGTGCACTTTCAGGGCATAGGTTTTAATCTGATTGCGGGTCGAGCCGGGGGGAAGGGTGATCGCGGTGTGGTCGACGGTGGTTGATTTCTTTTCATCGTTGCTCTTGTTATAGAACGATCCCCCCGAGGCACTGAACGTAAAGTCTTCGGCGGTCAGTTCGGTCGTGGTTTTGCCGAGCCAGCGCACCTGCAGAATCATCAGCTCCGCGGCATCCAGCCACTCGTCGTCAATCGGATGCAGGTAGGCATTGCCCGACTTCGATTCAAACTGCAGCGTCTTCTGCTGTGCTTCGAGCATCTGCTGGGAATTGAAGACATCAATATTGAAGTCGTAGTCATATTCTTTGAGGAAGGCTTCGTTCTTTTCCCGGTTAATGAGCACGAAGATAAACTCCTGGCCTTTGTCGGGGGTGCGCTGCTTGTTGGAGAGCAGGGTGAAATGCTGTTCGCGGAGAATGACATTACAACCACTGGAGTTTCGCAGTACGGAATCAATAATAAAACTCGACCCTTCGGAATGGTGCCGCGCGCCGGTTTTGAGCGGTATCGAAGCAACGGGATGATATTGGAAGATATCAAACTCAATGGCTGCTTCATAAAGGCCGGGCTCATCGGTGAGGGCCAGAAAATCCTCATAGGGCACTTCAAGCAGGGTGGTGTCGTCGTTAAAGTAGTGGTTATTCTGCACCAGTTCCAACGGTTGGATGGTATCGGCCACCACCGTGGGGTTCTGTTCGAAGGTGCGGAAATCGAAATAGTTGCTGCCATACGAATGGCTGCGAATCTTCTTTCCGAGAGCTTCGAAAGTCGAGTCGACTTTTCGGGCCTTGGCATAACTGTTTTCGGGCAGTTCCCGGAACTTCAGCTCCCCCTTGACTTCCTTGTTGGCTGCGGTATTCGCATTGCGGTTGAATGCATCGGCAATCCGGATCGACCGTTCCGCATTCAGCTCCGCTTCCACGTTTGTGAGCGCTTCTATGCTCATAAGGTTGGCCGGTTCGCGAAAGATTTTTACCGGGCAATAGGTTGCAATCGCAAACGTAATGGCAATCTGAATACCCAGCATCACAAAGCCGCGGGAGGTCTTGCGGGTGCGGTATTGCATGAAAATAATCAGTGCACTGATGATTACGGTGGTGAGCGTGGAAAGCAGGTGTCGCGAATCCAGCAGGGTGGCCGGATCGGGCGCTTCGGTGATTTGTGAATAGAGCTTCACCCCGTAGGCAATCACAGTGAGCACAAGCGATGATACTAAATAGACCGCCAGCACCAAGGCATAGAATCCGAAGTTACGTGTCAGCACGGCGGCTGCCATCAGCGGGAGGATCAGCGCGAGCGAATAGAACAGGTTTTCCGGGATGGATGCCAGTACGAGGGTCGGCGGAATTCCGCTGCCCAGATAGAGCGCAACATCGGCCAGCACCGGCGGAAGAATCAGGAACAGGCCGATGAACATCAGCTTTCCCTTCAATACCTCAATTTTTTTGATGGGACGGGTAATCCAGAAGGAAGTTGTGCCCGTAAGCGGCTCGCTATGAAGCAGGAATGGAATAATCAGGGCCAGTAGAATAAAGCTCAGTGCGCTCATGAGGCCATACACCATCTGAACCAGTTGCTGGCGCGCAATATCTCCTGCATCGGTCGTGGCTTTCAACCCGCTGAGCAGGGCCGTGAGCAGCACGACGCTGATCCAGAACACGAGGAAGACACGCAGGTGACGCATATCTTTTTTCAGAATATGTCGGGCGAGGTTCATTGCGCCACTCCGCGGAAATGGCGGGCCAGCGCAAGATAGATGTCGCGCAGCGAGAGCGCCTGCGGCTCAACGATCTCGGCTTGCGGGAAGATCGACCGGAACCGCTCCTCCGATGCCTCTCCATACCGACTTTCCACATAGCGGAAGGCATGGCCGGCCCGCTCCGGAACCAGCCACTCCTTCGGGAGTTCCTTCGGAATTTCAGCTCCGTCCGGCAAGGTTACTTCCACCTGGCGGAAGCGCTCCTGCAAGGACTCTTTGGCTTCCGAAAGCTGGAGCTTCCCTTTATCAATAAAGCCCACCCAGTCGGCAAGCCGCTCGACCTCATCAATGTCGTGCGAAGAAATGAAGACCGTCCAGCCCTCGGTTTCGGTCAGTTCCAGAATACCGCGGATAAATTCGTCGCGCACCAACGGATCCAGTCCGCTGAACGGTTCGTCGAGCACCAGCAGCTTGGGGCGGTAGGCGAGCGAGGAGAGGAGCATGGCCTTCACCTTCATCCCGCGCGACATGCTCTTCAGCTTCACATCGTTCGGCAGATCAAACTGGGTCATCAGGCGCTGACAGAAGTCGTCGTCCCAGGTCGGATACATCGGTTTGCAGAAATGAAGCAGCTGGGGCAGGGTCATCCAGCCCGGGATTTTCTGGTTCTCGGAAACATAGCCGATCTGCTGGAACTGCTCCGGCCCGATTTTATGTGTGGGAATGCCGAGCACCTCCGCACTTCCAGCTGTTGGAAAAATAATGTTCATCAGCAATTTAATCGTGGTCGTCTTACCCGCGCCGTTCGGTCCGAGATAGGCATAGATGCTGCCTTCCGGCACTTCCAGGTTCAGTTGATCCACCGCCGGTTTGCCGCGATAGTTTTTAACCAGATCGTTCGTTTGAATGATGTTCCCCATAATATTCCCCTTACTGCTTGTTTTAGATGGGCTAACAGGCCGCCGGGGTTTTCTGCCCGGTTCATCCTGTTATCCTGTCAAAAAATACTCACGAAAGATTTTCCCAATGACACCGGATGGCGTCGTGCAGCTCCTGCTCCGAAAGTTTCAGCTGTTTGGCTTCAACCACCAGCCGCTCCAGCTCCTGTTCCAGCAATTCATTTTTGCGCGATTTCAAGGCGCGGGCATTTTCGGTGACCACCGAGCCCCTTCCGGGTTTCACCTCAATGAGTCCCTCTTCCCGCAACCGGGCTGAAACCTTCTGCGCCGTGTTCGGATTAATCCGCAGTTCCTGACTCAGCATGCGGACGGACGGGAAAGCGTCGCCGGGTTTCAGCTGACCGCGCACGATCGCTTTTTTCGCTGCAAAGAGCACCTGTTCGTAGACCGGACGGCCCTGTGTGAATTGTACTTTGAATGGAAGCATGGTGTACTATGTATGATAGTACACCATTCGCCGTCAAATCTTTTTCTACAGAAGAACGCAATGGCCGCGAAGAGAGGCTCTTCAATTTTCAGTGCTTTCGGGGAAGAGCGTTTCAGTTGCCAGAGTGGTCTGACGGGGGCCTTCAGTTTCAGATCCAACCGCACGATTGTAGCATTCTGCAACCCGCCTGCGAGGTACGCGTGCTCCGGAGATCGACTGCCGGAAGGTAAATCCAGTTGCACGATCGTCAATCTGGATTTACCTCCCGATACCTAAAATGAGGGACGTTACTGTTCCGGGTAGAACCAACTTTTGCGGCCTTTACGTTTTTTTGCCGGTGAAGATGGTGCATTCGTGGTTTGTCCCTCGCGAAATTACGAGGTAACCTGTCTGTATGAAAAAATCGACCGACTTTGATCTGCTGCTCTCGCTGCCCCCGAATATGTGCGGGCATCTGGCCAACTGCGAACCCGCGGTGGCGGAACGCTCCTTCTCCACATTCGACCCTCCCGGCCAGCAACTCGGCTCCGGCGGTGGAACGGCCTATGTGCTGGAACAGGCCTGGCGCGATTCCGGCGAAGCGTCCTTTTCCCAGTGGTTATCAACAAGCGGAAAGCTGATCATTCATGGCGGTGGCGAAAGCCGTCGGCTTCCGCCCTATGCCGCTCCGGGCAAACTCTTTATTCCCATGCCGGTGTTCCGCTGGTC
The DNA here is from genome assembly GCA_029432775.1 of Pontiellaceae bacterium B12227. Taxonomy (GTDB): domain Bacteria; phylum Verrucomicrobiota; class Kiritimatiellia; order Kiritimatiellales; family Pontiellaceae; genus Pontiella. The sequence goes on from JAROAZ010000003.1 coordinate 66,502, forward strand.
GCTCGGGCAGCGGCTCGACCAGACCCTGCTCGACCTTGCCGAACCCACCCTCCAGAAAATGGCCGGTGCTGCCTCGGATAATGCGCGCGTCATGGTGGCCAGCGGCGATGTGCTGGTGCGGTTGGAAGACAAGCTTCCCGAAATCCCCGATGCCGATGTGGTTTTCTTCGGCCTTTGGGTGAAACCGGAAGAGGCTCAGAATTTCGGGGTTATGTTCTGCGATCCCGATTCTCCGGAAGAACTGGTCACTTTTCTGCAGAAGCCGACGCCCGACGCCATTCGGGAAAAGTCGCGCAACAGCGCGTTTCTGATTGATGTCGGTATCTGGCTGCTCAGCGAGCGCGCTGTGGACTGCCTGATGAAAAAGAGTGGATGGGATGCAGAAAAGCAAACCTTCAGCGGCGAAGTGCCCGACACCTACGACCTTTACGGAAGCTGGGCGCTGAACCTCGGTTCCGACCCTGTTGAGATGGATCCGGAAGTTGGAAAACTGACCACGGCCGTTGTGCCGCTACCGGACGCCGGCTTCTTCCACTTCGGAACCTGCGGCGATATGATCCACTCGCTCTACGAACTGCAGAACCTGGTTTCCGACCAGAGCAAACTCGGCGCGGTGGCCACGTTGGCCCAGCCGAATCAGTTTGTGCAGAACTGTGTGTTCGAAGCGCCCCTGCGCCGGCAGTCGAACGACGCACTGTGGGTGGAAAACAGCTACATTCCCGAATCGTGGACGGTTGCATCCCGTAATATTCTCACCGGCGTTCCGCAAAACGACTGGGCGTTGGATTTGGAAGAGGGCGTGTGTCTCGACTTTGTGGCCATCGGAGAAAAAACCGCGCTGCGGGCCTATGGCTATGCCGATGCGTTCCGCGGAGAAATGGGCGCGCCCGAAACCCGCTGGATCAACCAGCCGGTTTTCCAATGGTTGGAAAAACGCGGCATCACCTTGGAAGAGGCCGGGATCGACCCCACGACCGATCTACAGGTGGCAGCGCTCTTCCCGGTGCTGGAATCGTTCGACTCCGCTTTTGTAAAATGGATGTTTGCCGCCGAACCGGAAACTTCCAATGCCTGGAAAACGCTTTGGCTGGAAGCAGAACGCAAGTCGGCCCGCCAGCTCGGGCAGCAGGCCAATTTGAAACGCATGTATGAACAGCGCAACGCGTTGCGTAAAGAGGCGCTGCCGCTCATGGCACGCCATGCGGAACACAGTGTTTTTTATAAACTCGATCTCGAAGCCACGGCCGACCTTTATGCCGAAAGCCGGCACGAACTGCCGGAGCTGCTGGATGCTTCCAGCCTCCGGAATCCAATGATTGCCCTGCACGATCGGATGTTCCGGGCGGCCGTTCGCCGCCGGCGGGGTGACGAGGGCTGGGAGCCGCGCGAAAAAGAAGCCTTCCAGGTGCTGCGGGACCTGATTGTGGAGCGATATAAACGCGAACCGGTTGCGCCGGCCTGTACCCTGCTGGACGATCAGATTGTCTGGGGACGCTGCCCGGTGCGGCTCGATTTTGCCGGGGGCTGGGCCGATACCCCGCCCTATAGTCTGGAGCACGGCGGCTCGGTGCTGAATATTGCCATCGAACTGAACGGTCAGCCGCCGATTCAGGTGTTTGCGCGCAGAACCCACGAGCCCACGCTGACGATCCGTTCCATCGATCTCGGGCTGGCGGAAACGCTGACGACCTATGACGACGTGCGGGCCTATGATAAAATCGGCAGCGGATTTGCACTCGCCCGTGCGGCCTTTGCCATTGCCGGTTTCCATCCGGACTTTAACGGCGGCGCATTCCAATCCCTGGAAGAACAGCTGACCGCCATGGGCGGCGGTGTGGAGATCTCCATGCTGGCAGCCATTCCCAAAGGATCGGGGCTCGGCACCAGCAGTATGCTGGCGGCCACGCTGCTCGGCGTGCTGTCGGACCTGGCGAACCTCAAGTGGGATAAGGTGGAGATTACTCAACGGACGCTGGCGTTGGAGCAGATGCTCACGAGCGGCGGCGGCTGGCAGGATCAGGTCGGCGGCGTATTCCCCGGCGTGAAGCTGGTGCAGACCATTCCCGGATTGGAACAGGAACCGATTGTCCGCTGGCTGCACAGCCGGTTTTTCCAGGGACCGGAAATGAAGCGCATGATGCTCTACTACACCGGGATCACCCGTGTGGCGCGCGATATTCTCGGCGAAATTGTCCGGGGCATTTTTCTCAACTCCAGCTCCCGTCTGGCCACGGTGGATGCCATTGCGCAGGCGGCGAAGGATTGTCACGATGCCATTCAGAAGGATGATTTCGAAGCCTTCACCCAGATTGTTGCGCGCAGCTGGGAGTTGAACCAGCAGCTCGACGCCGGAACGAATCCGCCGGCCGTGCAGGAAATCTTCGAGGCGATCGACGACGACCTTGCAGCCGGTAAGCTGCTCGGTGCGGGGGGCGGGGGCTATCTCTTCATGATTGCCAAAGATAAAGAGGCCGCAGTGCGTATCCGTGAAAAGCTGGAAAGCAATCCGCCCAACGCCGGCGCCCGGTTTGTCGACTTCTCCATCTCCGAAACCGGCCTGCAGGTGACGCGGAGCTGATTGCTCCGGTGACACGTGGGTCGGCCTCAACAGAACCCAATGTAGGGGCGAACCCGTGTGTACGCCCGCCGGAAAAAGGTGTTATGAAGCACCTATTAAAATGAGAGGACTTATACCGCGGGGCAATATATGGGCTGGTTTCAAATCATAGAGTTTATTCTTCCGTTTGCCGCCACACAGCTCTTCCTGTTCTGCTTGCTGTATTTGTTTATTTCCAGGAAGCGCTTTGCTGACTCCTTTGCTTTTCTGGCTGTTTTTTTAGGTTCCATGATCTTTTTCTTATCGTGCTACCTGTTGGATATCATGGTTCCGGAGCTTAATACCGCGAAACTGATCCATGCGCGGATGGGCGTTTTATTTGTGGTTGGGTTCCCTGCGCTGACGGCGGCAAGTTTCTGTCTCTATCAGAGGCCGTTATCCAGACGTAAAGTCGTCGCCTTGCATGGGGCAGGTTGCATTTTTGCATTTGCTTACATTTTCACGCTCAGCCTGGGTTGGAGATCCTATTTCCCGGGTAGAGAGCTGTATTTTTCGGAGTTTTTCCCGAATTTTCACGACGGATTCATCTGGTCAAAAAACATTGCAGTCAGCGCGGCAACGGTGCTGGTTATCATTCCATGCAGCCGCCAGCTTTTCTGTTTTGAACAACGGGACCTGAAGAGCAAAGCGTTCGTTTCCAGTGCCATCCTGTTTGCCTGTCTATTCGTTGCTGGCCTCATGACCAAACAGTGGTGGATCTATTATGTTGGCTCAATACTCTCTGCTTCGGTCTTTCTGACGGCCGTTTATGTGGATATTCATCACCTGAATCAGACGACTGCCTTCATAAAAGATGCGCTTAGGTTCCAGGTCTTAAACGGCGGGAAAAAATCCCCAAGCCGCGTTACCGAACTGGTTCAGAATCTGGAAGCCTCCTCCCGAGGCAATCTGGACGTTTATAAAATGCGTATTCGTGAAGTCCTTAGCATGATTGCCGACGATGCGATTGAGTCGGGCGGCGACGTGGATGAGCTGCTGAAACGGAATCAGAAGAATCTCACTAGAATCGATCAGGCGAATGACCTGAAAACACTTTCGGAGATGACTGAGAATGAAACGCAGGAACTGTCTGACATCATCAGTGATCTACCCAACCAGCGTCGGCAGCAGGTCATTCAAGATGTGAAAGGCTACATCGACACGCATCTGGATGAAGAGCTGAAAATTAACACGATTGCCGAGGCGTTTTGTGTTAGCAAATCTTACCTGACCAATGGGTTTAAAGAGGTCGAGGGCCAAACGCTCAACCAATACGTCACCCAGACAAGAATCGAGAAATCAAAAGAGCTGCTCCCGAATCAGTCGATCACGAAAACCGCTTTTGACGTGGGTTTCAGCAATTCCAACTATTTTTCCACGGTGTTCAAAAAAATCACCGGGCAGACCCCCAAAGCGTATCAAAATCAATTTAAAAAGCCGATTTAGGGGCTATTTAATCGATTTTGTAGAAGTTTTAAGCAAAATTGGAGGCATTGATTGCGTGTTTCATGCATGGTTTCCATCTGACTTATTGGATGGATCAACCTAATGAAGGAAGCCCTACTATGAACAGGCTGAAAAAAATCGGAATTCTCATGACGCTGCTGTCAATCGGCATCACCCCCTCTCTCAGCGCAGCACCGGATACCACCGTCAATCGCTATGCAACTGCTGCCGATGCCGCCTTTTGGCCTTCGGTCAATGAAGGCGATTATATTTTCTTTCAGGGCAACAATGATGGCGGTGACGACATCTATGCGCCGGCCGGTGATGAGAAATTTCTGCGCATCGAACTTCCCGTGGGAAAGAAAATCCTGATCTATGCGGGCGACTATGAGCGGATCCTGATCAATGGCGCGTACTGCCAAAGCACCCGGGATATTCCGACGAAAATCACGAATTTAGGCGGTCAGGTGCGATGGGGGAACAGCACGGAGAACAATCAATACCGCACACTGGAACTTTACAATTTTGATCACCTGCATCTCACCGGAAAATATGACCCCGCAAACCAAACCGGCGACTCGCAATACCTCGGGCATAATGGCGGCGATGCGCTCGATTCCGGGGATTACTATGAGCAGTATGGGCTCTGGGGAAATCCGAGGTGGACGGGACCCGTCTACCACGGCAGTCATGGTAATGGCGTGCGTATTTATAAGTTCGACACCGTTAAGGTCGACTATGTGTCCAGCTGGGGCGGATATTTTGCCTCGTTCAATATTAAAACGGATAACCCGGCAAATCCCGGCGAAGTCGAAGTGGATGTGCAGGATTGTTTTGCCGGCTTCGGTGAAGGCGAAGCGTTTTATATTTCCTATTCCACCAAGGCGTACAACCAGGATATTACCAAGCTGACCCTGAGGAATAATATCAGCGCCTTTACCGGGGCAGAAGCCTTGCAGACCGACAACCTGGCTGAAGGCTCTGTCATCGAGAACAACGTCTCCCTCGGCTCGGCCACCTTCTATCGCCATCCCTTTCAGGCGCGCTATCAGGACAACCAGCATCAGCTCTCTTTCGTTGAGGGTAATATCACGGTTCAGAACAATATCTTCGCTGGCACACACGGTTCCCTGCATAACTTTCGCTATCGTGATGCCAACTCCGGCACCGTGACCGGGCGGACCGATCCCTCGCCGGACAAGCCCGTCACCATGCAGAATAACTTCTATGGTTTCGGACGCACGACCATGGGCTATATGTGGCAAGGCGACGGCATTACACCCTACCTTTTCAAGGACAATGTCTACGGGTCGATTTTGGTGCCGGCTTATGATGACACCCTCACGATTGATCCTGATAATGACGCGGGATTCTTCAACCTGGGGAACAGCAATACCGACATCACCTTCGACGGCAATATATACCCGGAAGGGCGCGATCTCTATTTCGCCAGCACCGGCGACGGGAGCAATGTCACCCGCACCGACAATCTGCAGCAGGAAGCCCCGACCATTCAGTTCAAAAACTCCGGCTTCTCCAACGATCTGGATTGGCGCAAAATCACCTTCTGGGCTGCTCAATATCTAAACACTCCCACGGACTCGGGGCTTAACAGAGACGGCGAATATATTTCCTACCAGCTGGATGATATCGTGATCTATTATGACAGCTCCGGATTCACCAAGTTCTTTAAGTGCATTCAGGCCCATGCGGGCGATTTTGACCCGAACACCTCACCCTCCCATTGGACGCAGCTCACCTGGAATGGCCGCAACATGCCGCCGCTGGACCTGCGCATCCGGAAAGACACCTATTATAACTATCGCGGTATGGGGCTGACGTACAACGAAGCCAACGAAACAGCCGTCGACCCCACCGCACCGGTCATCACGCTGACCGGCGCCGCTGCCAACTTTAAAAAAGGTACGCCCTATTACGAGCCGGGTTTTTCTGCCGTCGACAATAAGGACGGCGACATCACTGATCAGGTTGTCGCAGAATGGGTCGGCGCGGCTTATGACCCCGAGCAATTGGGCAATTATATCCGCCGCTATCGGGTGACCGACCAGGCCGGAAACATTGCACAGGAAGTCTTCCGAACCGTCAGTGTCTCCGCCGCAAACATTACCATTACCCGGCAAATTAAGCTCAACATGCACCAGACCGGTCAGGTAAACCTCAGTGACTGGACGGATCTCGCGAATGATCACCAGGGGCTGATTAACACCAAGGGAGTCGCGACGGTTACCGACCTTTTTGACAGCAACGGCCAGGCTACCGGCTATGTTCTCACCATCGACAACACCGAGGGCAGCGACTCAGAGCACTATAAAACGCATAACAATGGAACCGGTCGCGCCATTGGGGACTTTCCGGCAGTCGTTACGCAGAAGGGCCTACGCCTGCGCGACCCACACGAAAATCCCTGCCAGCTGCGCTTCACCAATCTGCCAACCAACCGCTACTACGATATTGCCTTCACCGGATATGTTTCGGATACGGGTGATCGGCTCGAGTCCACCTTGAGTCATGTTTCCACCGCACAATCCGCCACCATTAATGTTCGCAACAATCAGGATGAAGTCGGGCTGCTTTCGAACCTGCCAACCGATTCATCCGGCGCACTGACCGTAACCTTTTCGACCGCAACATCCGGTGGCTTGCCCAATATCTCCGGGCTCATTATCCGCGAAAAAACCGCGCAAGGGATCTCCGGCAGCGCACCGGCCTGCCTGCTGCCGGCCGCTATCACCACGGCTGCAGGAGAAACCACAGATCCCATCAATCTAACGCTGACTGATGCCGACACCCCGACCTCCGAACTCAACATCACAGCCTTCAGCAGTGATTCAGACATCCTCCCTCAAAGCGATATCGTGATCAGCGGCACGGGCGCAGATCGTCAACTCACCTTCACACCGCGCGATTCCGGCACCATAACCGCCACCGTGCTGGTCGATGACGGGCTCACCTATGTGCCCCACGAAGTACAGGTTCGAGTTCTCAATGCCGCCTATCACACCTGGATTAAAAGCTACTATATGGAAGAACTCCAGGATCCGAGCCTTGAGGAGAGCATGTGGGGACTCCTGGCGGATTCCGATGGCGACGGGTTGAATAATCTTCTCGAACGTTTTTGGAAAATGAACCCCCGCATACCCAACAGCGCACCGGTTCAGGATATTGCACTCTCCCCGACTTACATGACCGTTCACTTCGAAACATCAAAAGATCTCACTGACCTCGGCTGGACGCCCTTGTGGTCTGCTGACTTGTTTGAATGGAATGACGAAGGCCTCGAAATATCCCCGCCGCAAGACACCGGAACGATGCACGCCTACGTCGCCTCTATTCCCCGGTCTATGGTCAGCGACAGAGGTTTCTTTAAGATCGAGGTCACAGCATCAGACTAGCAGACCGCTCAAAAAAAACAGCTGTGGTTGGTCCGGGGAAGTTAAAATCAGGCAGGTGTTACATGCCGGGAAACGGTTTTCTGTAGAGCCTTCACTATGTGATGGCTTTGCCGGGAGGAAGCCATCGGCGTAGCGGCGGCTCTACTTCGCTACTATGCTTCGGGCATTTCCAATGGTTGGAACTCTGCGCGGGGCAGGCGGGACGCCCGCGGTACGTACCGCCGCCGTCTCGGCGGCTGGTCGGTGCGACATATTAACCGGGGCGCACGTTCTGCTTCGCCGGGCGCGTTTAAAATCAGGCAGGTATTGCTTGCCGGGAAACCACTTAGCCACCAACATGTGTTTTCTAACAACCGGCGGATATTGAAGACAGGCAACATTGCCAATCAATAATATGCAGGGATAAATTATGAAGAAAAAAGTACTAGCCATTTTCCTGCTGCTCATCCCTCTTGGAATTCTTTCCTTGTCACTTTGTATCGTCAAGGTCCACTCACATAATTATCCCCACTCATATGGATTTCCTCCTTACGTAGTAATTGAAGAACTAGGAATTGTTAGCCTTCAGCATGACAATTTTATGATCATGTTTTCTCTATTGAGCATTCCCGTTTTTACGGCCGGATACTTGTGGGCTAAATCGAATAAAAAATAATCCAACCAGTCATCTGAGGTTGTCCATTAGCACCAGAGGTGTTTCCAAAATTAGCTGCTATCGATCCAGCCTCGTAACAGTCTGAAAGTAAAAATATGTCCTACATATTTCTCAATCTTGATCCAAAAAACAGCCTGTTTGGTTTAATATTCTGTTTCCCCGGCGCAGTAATATATTGGTTGGTATTCAGTTGGCCAAAGCGTTCGCTGAAAGCGGAAATGAAAAATGAGGACAATCAACTTTGGCATAGCTTGATCACTGTTGTTCTTATTCTGGGAACTATACTTTATGCAGCTTCCAAATAAAAAAGGTCATGACTCATCTGCGGGGAAACTGGCGGTTGGTAGGTAGCGTAGACTCGACGCCCTCGTCGCGTTGCGGTTGCAGAGGGCCGTACTGCTGGAACGCGACGAGGGCGTCGCGTCTACGTTTTTGCTCCCCGGAAATAGGACATGAAACATAAAATATGCGTGGGCATTTCTGTAGAGCCTTCACTATGTGATGGCTTTGCCGAGCGGAAGCCACCGGCGTAGCGGCGGCTCTACTGTCTTCCCGCGTACTTCCAATCATTGGAAGCGTGGTGTAGGTTAGGCGCTTCTTTACTACGAGGTTTTCAATGAAAGTTTACAACGAATGTATCCCGTGTTTTGCGCGCCAGGGGGCTGAGGCGGCGCGGGCCTATGCGCCGGATGATCCGGAACTCCAGCAGGAGGTGCTGCGGACGGTATTGCGTATTGCGGCGGAGGGGGACTACAGAAAAAGTCCGCCGGAAATTGCGGTCGAATATTTCCGCGCCATCGTGAAGCTGACGGGCGTGGCTGATCCGCATGCGGAAGCAAAGCGGAAGTCGAACGAAGAGGTGCTGGCTTTGCTGCCGCAGCTTCGGAAGCAGATTGAAGATTCCATCGAACCGTTGGAAACGGCGGTGCGTATGGCGATTGCCGGAAACATTATTGATTTCGGAACGCCGCACGGTCAGAAGGATAACGGGTTGCTGGATGTGATTGCACATGCGGTGGAATCGGACATCTGCATGGATTCGTTTGCCGCGTTCAGGCAGCGGGCTGATGAGGCAAAGCTGATTCTTTATCTGGGCGACAATTGCGGAGAGGCGATGCTGGACCGCCTGTTGATTGAGCAGCTGCCGAGGGAAAAGGTGGTGTTTGCGGTGCGCGGTAAACCGATCCTGAACGATATTACACCGGTGGAAGTTCCAATGACGGGGATCGATCAGTTGTGCCGGGTGGTGGATAACGGCCACGATGCGCCGGGTACGATGGTTGCGGAATGCTCGGCTGAGTTCCGCGAGGTGTTCGATGAGGCCGACATGATCATCTCGAAAGGGCAGGGAAATTTTGAAACGCTGCAGGATTGCGGCCGCGAGGTATTTTTTCTGATGAAGGTGAAGTGCGAAGTGGTTGCAATGGAGACCGGCCAACCGCTGGGTAGCATCTATTTCCAGCGGTTGGAAGCTTAAGTATTCAGGGCCAGCTGGGTATCGAAGGCGATGCCGGCTTCTTTGCTGTATTCGCGGGCACAGTCCGGACAGAGACCATGGCTGAAATCGGCATGGGTGTGCTGGTGAACATACTGCTCAACCTGCTGCCATTGGCCCTGTTCGTTTTTAATATTTTTGCACGATGAACAGATCGGCAGAATACCTTCGAGCTGATCGAGCCGCCGCATGAGCCGATGGGTAATCGACATCACAAATACGGCCGCCAGAATAATGAGTGAGGTTTCGAATAGCGCTTCCTGCCATTCGAAGACTTTCTTTTCAGCACCCCAGATCAGGCTGGGAAAATGAAAGCGTTCATTCAGCCAGGTCACGGAAATCAGGAATGCAAATGCGAGGCCCTCATAGGTGAGTACCCGGTGCATGACTTTTTCTGATGCTAACCTTTTCATGCAGCTTTTGACGCAGAAAGGGAGAATTCGTTCACTCAAATGCAGAATGGAAAGGGTTCCAATTGTTGGAAACGGACGGTTTTATTAAAAAAACAGGGCCAATCCGGTGACGAGCTGATTGCGGTTTTCCCACTCGTTCCCGGCGCGGATGGCGATCCAGCGGTAACCGACTTTAAGCTTAACGCGTTTTGCGGGTTTATATTGAACGCCGGCGCTGAGCCAGTTCATTTCAATGGCTCCGCGGTTATAGCCATAGAACAGCTCTTCTTCGATGAACGGGCTGATGCCGGCGAGCTTCCAGGGGAACTCGGCGCGGAAGCGGTTGCGGAACCGCCAGTCGTCTTTGCGCCAGGTATAGTGCCGGTATTCGACCCGGGCGCGGTTATTGAGCTTCACACCTTTAACGTTGCCGAACCAGTCGAGGTTGAGCATTGGCCGCTCTTCCTGCAGCCAGCCGCCGCCGAAATCCCATTCTGCATGGCGGAAAGCCAGCTCGGCGCGCCAGGCGGGGGCGAAAGAATAGGCGAGGCCGGCATCGGCATACCAGAAATAGAGTTCACTGAAGTCATCCCGGAAGGTGATCTGAGAGCGGGACAGGATGGACCATTTATCCGCCAGTGAAACTTTAATGAAGTTGACTTGAGCATAGCCCCAGTCGCCCTCTTTCGCTTTTCCAATCATTGGAAGAAGCGCGAGCAGAAGAAACCAGATTTTACGCATTCGGCTTGAGCTCTTTAATAAGTTGCTCCGAGCCGGCCCCGCAGGAGATGACGGAGCGCATGGCATCTTCCACGCTTACGTCTACGGGGTGCACAAATTGTTCGTTCAGGTGGTAGATGAATCCAGAAGTCGGGTTGGGGCCGGTGGGAACAAAAACCGTGACTGTGCCGTCATCGTGGCGGTCGGTGATAAAAGCCGTAACTTTGGTGTCGTTCTCGAAAATCCGAACCAGCGCCACCGAGGAGAAGGGCGATTTTTTCTTGCCGAGAAACTGGTTCACGGTTTCCTTCACCATTTTATAGCCCGGCGCCCGGCTCAATAGGCTGTTTTCGAGCCCGTTATAGGCCCATTTTCCCACGCGGGTCCTGACAAACAAGCCGACAAAAAAGCATCCGAGTATAATCACGGACAGGACAATAAGGGTTGCAATCGGGTGGTCGTAACGGTCGGGCAGGGTGATGGTATTCACCACCAGATCGGTCAGCGGTTTAATGCCGTCGCTGACCATTCCGAACAACCATTTGAAGGCGAAGACCAGAATGATAGTCGGCAGGATGACAATGATTCCACCGAGAAGCGTGGTTCTGAAAAAGTTTTTGATTCGTTTAAGCATGCGGGGATGATGCGTGAAACAGGAGGCGTGATCGAGAAGAATTGCTTGCTTGATTCTTGCGTTCTCGTCGTTCGTTGCGGTTAATCCCTTTCATGAATATTTTGCTGAACGAAAGGGCTTTGGAAGTGGATGAGGGGACAACGCTCTTCCAGCTTCGTGAAAGCTGGAAGCCGGACGCCGATGTCCTGATTTATAATGGTGCCGCAGTTGTGGATGATCTGACTCTGAATGTGGGCGATGCGGTTAATCTCATCAAGCGGGGTGAAATTCCGCCAGCCGACGAACTGGAAGCGCTGATGGTCTCGCGCCATACGCCCGGCGTGCACGAAAAAATCAAGGGCGCAACCGTGGGGATTGCCGGCCTTGGCGGCCTCGGTTCGGCGATTGCCGTGGCACTCGCCCGTATCGGGGTGGGGAAGTTGGTGCTTGTCGACTTTGATGTGGTGGAGCCGAGCAACCTGAACCGGCAGCAATATTTTATCGACCAGCTGGGCATGACCAAAGCCGAAGCGCTGGAGGCCAATCTGAAGCGGATCAACCCCTACGTTTCCTACGAAACGCACTGCACGAAAGTGATGCCCGAGAATATTCCGGAGCTGTTCGGTTCGGTGGATGTCATGGTGGAAGCCTTTGACCGCCCGGACCAGAAGGCGATGCTGATGCAGCATTTCAAAAAGGCTCCGCTCGTGGCTGCCTCCGGTATGGCGGGCTATGGCCCCGGCGAAACCATCGGGGTGCGGAAAATGGGCGACCGGATTTATATCGTCGGCGACCGGGAAACCGGTGCGGCTCCCGGGTGCGGTCTGATGGCTCCGCGGGTCGGCATCTGCGCCAACATGCAGGCCAATACGGTGCTGCGAATCCTGCTCGGAGAGCAATAGGTGCGTATTATCTGCATGTACGATCGTGAGCTCAGATGATATGCTTTGGCGAAGGTGACCGAGATGAACCTGTTTGAAAATATCCCCGGTGAGCTGCCGGAAGAGCTGGTTGAGGTGTTGACCGAGGGTTCCAGTATCCGGATTGAGCGGATCGTCTCCGACGGCCATCAATCGCTGGATGATTTCTGGTATGATCAGGATGAAAATGAATGGGTGCTGTTGGTTTCCGGTTCGGCTGTGCTGGAGTTTGAGGACCGGAAACAGGAGCTGAAACCCGGTGACTATGTGCTGGTTCCGGCGCACCAAAAGCATCGCGTAGCCGCAACGGCTATGACCGAAAAAACCGTCTGGTTGGCTGTGTTTTATTGAGGCTGATCCCAATCAGCCCGAAAAAGAAGTCCTTTATTGATACGGGTTGTCGTTAGAGACGTAAAGAATTCCATGAATCTGTTCAACCAATCCAATTTAATCTTATCTGCACTGCTGTGCATACCGGGCGGCGTATTGGGCTCATCGCGAGCGCCACATCGCACCGCTTCGGTGCGCATTGATTTTTCAGAGGTACTGGTACGGAATATCCCCTTATTCCACGGTTCTAATAATATTTATCCGGATGGAGGGCAGGGGTTGCTTAATTCGGACGGAACCTTTGAAGAAGGCCATCTTCGATTTGCAGCAGCCATGGGACTGCGTACGTACCGTTTTCCGGGCGGATCGGAAGGAAATCTCTACCATTGGAAGCGGGGCATTGGGCCGGTTGACCAGCGAATACCCAATGTGAGTGGAAACTATCGGAAGCCGCGGACAAATGAATTCGGTTCAGATGAATTCGGCCAACTGCTGGAGAGCAGCTCGTTCAGCGAAGGAATCATGATGGTGGCCTATGCCTATGAAAAGCCGGAGGACGCGGCGGACTGGGTGGAATACATGAATTGCCAAGTCGGCGAAAATCCGAATGGCGGGGTCGACTGGGCCGCCGTCCGGGCAAAAAACGGGCATCCGGAGCCCTATAATATCCGGTACTGGGAAATCGGGAACGAGGTTTATGGGAACTGGGAGCTGAACTGGGGATCGTACCCGGTTGAAGGTGATGCGGCGCGGGGCAGTGCGAATGTGGAGCACGATGATGTCAGCAATATGGGCGGAATCCTGGCCTTCGGCGATGCGTCCCGCTATGTCTTTGGCGGAACCAAGCGTTTTACCCGGCAACGGGCCGCCACGTTGAGTTCCTGGCGCGATGAGCATTGCATGACGACGTCCGAAAAAGGTCAGACCTTCTATGTTAAATTTCCTCCGGTCGATGATCGGGAGCCGTTTGAACTGGTTGTTGAGGATACGGCCTGGACGCGCGTTGATTCCTTTGCGAAATCGAAGTCGAAAGACCGGCATTACACGCTGGATCCGGAAAGCGGAACGATCCTTTTTGGCGATGGTCGCAAGGGTGCACTGCCTCCGAAGGGGAAACTGGTTTATCTCGATTACACATCGGGCCCGCAGCCGGGCTATGTGGATTATTACAAGGCGATGAAAGCGGTCGATCCCTCCATTCAGGTGATTTCCTGTTTCGAGAAGGATTCATTCTACGAGATCATGGCCGAGCACAAGTTGCCCTACGATGGAATCAGTCGGCACTACTATCCTCCGGCGGGTAAAAGGATTCGGGAAATGGAGCCGGCGGACGGCTACCGGTTAGCGGTGTCTACGGCCTATGCCATTGGTGGCACCGTGGAGCATCACAATAAGAATCTTGAGCGCTATAGAAATCGAGCGTTGGATAAACCGGTCAAACTGTGGTTCAGCGAATACGGTGCGCATGGCTATTTCGGCAATGCAGCGGTCTATCACAGCCTGATCAACAATCATTCGGAGGATGTCGGTTGCATCATGATTCACTCTCTTTTTCTGAACAACCGGTCCTCCATGTATGATGAAAGCGGATTGATCCGCTCAAAGGCCTATGCCATTGCCGCCTTTTCCAGGCTGTCGAGCGATCAGTTTGTAAAGGCGGAGGTCATTGGCGGCGATTCCGTGAAGTCCGTTAAGGGAGGAAAGGTTGCGTTACCTCCGGTGCTGGTTTCGGCATCGAAATCGGACACTGCCCGTGAAGGGTCGATTATTCTGACGAATACGGGAATGGAAGAGGCCGTGAACGTGAAGATTAAAATGAAAGGCATGCCATTGCCTTCGAAAGAGATGGATATCTGGGTGCTCAAACCGCGAAATGGAAATCCATTTGATGAAAATGATAAATCGAATCCGGACAATATTTCGTTTGAGCGGGTAGGCCGGAAACGGCTGAGCGGAACGATGGACATCACGGTTCCTCCGGCGGCATTAATGGTGTTGCGCTGGTAGTTCGCAGATCTTAGAGCCTGCAAGCTTCAAGCGCCAAGCTTCCAGAAGCTCTAAGGAGTGGGGATTGTTTTTCTTCGTGTTCTTTCAGACTTCGTGTTTAAAATCCCCTTATGGTCAAAGCGCGATTTAAATTCGGGGAATATGAACTGCTGGTGGTGCAGGTGCTACTCAGCTCATACGGCACATTTAACTATCTGCTGTGCCGTGATGGCAAAGCCATCCTGATCGATGCCGGTGAGGCGAAACCGATTTTCCAGACCTTGGAAAATGAAAACCTGCAGCTGACCGATGTTCTGATCACGCACGGACATGGAGATCATTCCGGCGGTTGCCGGGCCATTCAGGATCGGTTGGGCGTGCAGTCGACGAGCGCTGCGGTGGAAGGCCGTGCGTTTCCAATCCTTGGAACGACCTGTCGGTCGTTCGCTACCCCCGGCCATCTGGCGGTCTGTAAAAGCTACTATTTTCCAGAGCTTGGAATTTGCTTCACCGGCGACACGATTATCAACGGTGCCGTCGGCCGGATGATGGGTGGAACGCCGGAGCAGTTTTTCCAATCATTGGAAAAAATAAAAACGCTCCCCGATGAGACCATCCTTTTCGGCGGGCATGATTATCTGGAAGACAATATGGACTTTGCGTTATCGGTCGAACCGGACAATGATGCGGTGAAGGCGCGGCTGGAGCGGTACCAATCCGATCCGATTTCCGCAGTCTTCGCGATCCTCGAAGAAGAAAAGAAAACCAACCCGTTTCTTCAGGTGACATCAGCGGATGAGTTTGCGGAGCTGCGCGATCGTAAAGATCAGTTCTGATCAAGAAGTAGAATGCTCCTCCGGGGTGTTTATTCCGCAGGTTTGGTTTCCGCGGTGATAGAGAACATGTTTCCCGCTGCCGGGACTCCATCATCTTTCGGCATCAGTTCGCGTAATTCGGGGGCGAGCTGTTCCGAGATATCCTCGTTGGTTGCTTCGGGATTTTTATAGAGGTAGTCGTAGAGCGCCGAGCGATCGGCTTCATTCAGCCCAAGGGTGTTTGCGAGTTTACCGGTCCGGTCATAAGCCCGTTGCTCGAGTTCGCGTTTTTCCTTTTCCAATACATGGGTCAGTAGTTCGTCCTGTTGCGGTTCGGTAAGCAGGGCATTGAGGTCGTTGAGTACACTTTCGTCTTCATACCACTGCCGCGGTTCCGTGGATTCCGGTTGCTCGCCATTTTCAGGAACGAAGTTCTTCTTCATGTTTTCTGCCCAATCGAACTGAAAAGCTTGCTGTTCGGGGGAGAGCGGTTCGCCGGCTTCCAGCATGGACTGCAGGGCCATGAAATTCACTGCAGCTTCCCGGTCGTCCTCCAGCATCTGCTTCATTGAATTCATCATTCCGCTCGTCATTTCATTCACGCGCCGGGTTTCTGATTCTATGTGGTCCGCCAGAACAGCATCAAACTTTTCCGCTATTTCAGGATCGAGGTCGAGGCGGACCTGAAGTTGTTTTGACGGGTTTTCAACCTGATCTGCCATAGCGGTTTTGACCATATCGTTATTCATCAGCGGGAGCGCCATTTCCAGCAACGCGACCGTTTGTTCCGCCTTTTTCAAGTATTCAGGGCTGATGTCGAGCGATGCTGAATCCGCATTCAGTATGGACTCGGCTGTTTCGCCTTGCGCTGAAATCGATGTGATTTCAGAGGAAGGGGCTTCGGAAATGGGGGATACCGTTTCCGCCGTGTGTTGATCGGATTGCGGTTTGGCCGGTGCTGAAACAGCTTCCGTTGCAACGGAAGCAGCCTCTGTTTGTGTGTCTGTGCTGCATGTTCTGTTCGAAAGATAGACGCCGGTTCCAATGAGAGCGGTTGCAGCGACGGCAGTTGAGATGACAATGATTTTAGTTTTCATAGCGGCGATGATTACTCCGGTCAGGGTTGCTGTTGTTGAAATACCGGTTCCGGTGAGAACCGCAGTTGAAATGGTTGAGGCCAGTCCGGCTGGTGCGGTGGAGGCCGCATGTGCGGGTAGGGCGGCGGCCAGTGCGGCCGCGGTGGATGTAACACCCTTTTTGGCCAACTGACCGCCCATCTGTTCCAGTGCTCGATTCAGCCGCATGCGTGCAGCATCGGCCGAGACGCCCATCGCGTTACCGACTTCCGCCAGGTTTTTTCCCTGAAAGAAGCGGAGAATGACGGCATCGCGATCTGCCGGTTTCAGGCGCTCAAGGGCTTCGTGGAGTTCGGGCCCGAGCTCGGTCCAATCGGTTTCCTGGGTTGTTTTTTGCATGAGTTCATCCGCGTAGCTTTCTTCTCGTTTACGTCGGCGCGCTTCAGCTTTCTGAATATTGCGCGCCATGTTTCGCGCTGTTGCGTATATCCAGCCGCCCAATTGAACGGGACCGGAAAGCGCATCTGCTTTTTTTGAGAGTTCCACAAAGGTCAGCTGGCAGGCGTCGCGGGCGAGATCCTCGCTTCCAAGATAGTTGATGGCCGCGGCATAGGCCACATTGATGTAGCGCTCGACCAACAGGCCGAAGGCTTTATCATCCTTGTCTGTGGCGAAGCGGTTTATCAGTTGTTTGTCGGTCATAGTCTTCATCTGTTTAATAAGGAGTTTACGCCGACGACTGAAACCGAACAAAAAAAACACCGAAAATATTTTTCGGTGAATTCGTCGGGCAGTTATAGATAGGGCGGAGTGTCCTCACCCCGCCGTGGACATGTGGGGTCACATGTCCCTAGCCATTAAAAGCCGCGCTCTTTTTTGATGATGTCGTAGGCTTCGTTGATCTTGGTGAGCTGATCGTGGGCGTAGGTCATGAATTCGTCCGGCAGGCCTTTCGAGGCCAGCTTGTCGGGATGAAACTCGGTGCATTTTTTGCGATAGATTTTCTTGATCTCCGCATCGGCGGCCGAGGGTTCGACTTCCAGAACTTTGTATGCATTCTCCAGTGCGTTTGGTGCATTGCCGCGCATACCGCCATTGAGCATGGCATCGATGGTGCCGGGGCGCAGACGGAAGGCGCGTTCGGCCTGCAGCAGAATTTCGCGTTCGTTGGGATGAATCTGCCCGTCGGCCGCTGCCACGGCATGCAGCGCGGCGATAAAGGTCATGGCGATCTGCGGATTAAACTGGATTACGCCGGCGAGCTGGTTGATGTAGTCGGCCGCCGTATGTGGATCGTCTTTTGCGCGCCGGAAAATATCGATGGCCTGTTCCCGTACAGCACCGGTGTAGTTAAAGCGGGCCATGATCTGTTCGACGGCTTCAATTTCCTCCTTGGAAATCGTGCCGTCGGCGCGTGCCATTTTGGCCAGACAGCCGAAGAAGGCCACCTGGAAGGTCTGTGCGGCCTGCTTAACTTTGGTGGCCCCTTTATCAAGCTGATGTCCAAGCCCGACACCGACCACCGTTCCAATCGGTCCAAAAAGGGAACCGAGAACTCCGCCTACTAATTTACCTGTCCATGCCATGAGAATACTCCGTGACGATTGATTCGTGAAAAGCGCGTACCTTATCGGAAAAACTGGCCGTTTCAACGGGAATCGGGCAGGGTAGCAGTATGAATGAACAACCGAATAATCCGCTGCACGGCATTACGCTGGAGAAATTGCTGAATCAACTCGTCGACTACTACGGGTGGGAAGAACTGGGGGCCATGATTGACATTCGCTGCTTCAACTGGGAGCCCAGCATTAAATCGAGCCTGAAGTTTCTGCGCAAAACCCAGTGGGCTCGCGAGAAGGTCGAAGAGCTGTATATGAATACGGACTTCGACGAGAAGCACTAATCTATTCCAACCCCTCAAGGTGGGAGGTGAGCAGCTTGCCTTTATGATCGATGGCATTCGGGTAGTTTGTCTTAATTTCCTCAAACAGCTTAGCCGCTTCCTTTTCCTTGCCCTCATTTTTATATCGCATGCCGAGGTAGAGCCGGGCATAGGCGCCGACATTCACGCCATTGCCGTAGTAGCAGCCGCTATGTTTTTCAATGGCCTGTTTGAGGTAATCAAGCTGCTCCGAATCCTTGGTCATTTGGCCCAGATAGAGCACCGCACAACCGGTTCGGTTCGCCACGGGGTATTTTTCAATCAGTAGCTTCAGGCTTTTTTGCGCCTCTTCCGATTTCCAGTCGCTGTTGGCAGTCTGGTAAAGTTTTTCAACGATGCGCAGGTCCGGCCGGGAATAGAATTCCGCATCCACCATCATGCGTTCACGGGCCAGGGCTTTCTGTTCGGCCACAATGTTCTTCACCCGTTCCTCTTCGAGGACCGGCGCGAGTTTCTGTTCGAGTTCGGCAATGCGGGTCTCCAATGCCACGATGCGTTGAAGCAGAATGGCTTCGTCGGCCACCGCATGCCCGCAAAGGAAAAGAAGGAGTAGAACACAAATGGAGGGTGCCGCTTTTTCGGCACCGCGGTGGCGACGAAGCGCCGCCCTCCAGTATCTTTTTTGTAAGGACAGAGTTTTCATATCAGTTTCCAGAGGTTGGAAGAACAATGACGTTGGCTTGCACCAGAAAATAGACCACGAACATGGCCACCACTGCAAGCACGGCCAGTTTAAGCACCAGCTTAATGGCTTTATTAAAAACGACCGTCACACTGATAAAAACAGCGGAGGCCAGAATAATCCAGACCATCGGATGCATGGTTTGAAGGGCTTCGGTATCCATTATAGAAAGGCCTCTCCGGGACGATCACCCTCTAGCGCATTCGATTCGGCCCCTTCAGGTACCACATAAAACTCGACTTTAAATTCCACCGGCCCGGTGATGACCACATGGTGGAAGCGTTCCGGAAAAATAACAATCGGGTGCCCGGGATCGGCAACCAGCACGTTGTCGGGGTCGTCTTCCCAGATATATTCCAGTGAGCCGCTCTGCACAACGAGATAGCCCCACTTGCCTTTGGGCGCAAGATGCTTTTTCAGGATACCCGGCACAACGGTATCCTGATTCATTTCTCTGGATGATCCGGCCAGCTCGGCGGATTCCGGCAAAGTTGCATTCTGATAGTTCACAGCAGGTCCTCGGTTAATTGAGGCTGAGTGTAAAGTCTACCCGCCCGAATGTCTTCCCGTTAATCAGGATTTCAACGGCGTGTTCGCCCGGATAATATTTGCGTGTCGTGATCGGTCTGATGGCGTGTTTTTTCGATAGTTCCATTGTTTCCCCGGGGCCGATTTCCAAGGTTCGGAACTTGAAGACTTTGGGAGCGGTTTTACCGCTGGCTTTTACGTGATGGATGGCGTAGTCGATGACGATGGACTGTGGTTCGGCATGTGTAGAATGCAGTTTGAAAGAAAATTCAATGGCTTCGCCCAGTTGGATTTCGAGTGGGAAAACTTCCAATGATTGGAAGTTCAGTTGAGGATTTTCGGTGTAACCGAGCAGGCCGAAAATTTTGGGGTGCCCGGTTTTGACCAGCGAGCGGGTGGCATGCCGGATGATCCAGTCGCGGTTTTTTCCCGCACCCTTTTTCCATCGTTTACAGACGGCGATCACCTGTTGCGGATGATCTTTTGAAATGTCGTTGAGGTTGTTGGCCACGGAGCGGCGGACATATTCAGACGGGTCGTCTTTCAGGTTTTCCAGGAGTTGGAAAACCGGCGAGGGGTCGGCGATAAACTGCGGCAGCTGCTGCCCCCACGGCAGGCGCGGGCGCGCGCCTTCGGAGGCGAGGCGTCGCACATGCTCGTCGGGATCGGCGGTCCATTTTTCCAAACATTGGAAGGTCAGTTCGAAGTGGTTGATGATAAACGGCCGGATCGCAAACTCGGCGGAAAACAGGGGAGTGAGTTCTTTGAGTGCGGCCAGCGATGTTTCCGGATGACCGAGGCCGTATTCGCTGATGTAGTCAACGATCGGCCAGGCGGCAAACCCGGCCAGGTTATCGTCCGGATTGCCGCGATCCCAGACCGGTTTAATTTTTATCAGAATGGCCGCAGCTTCCGGGAAGTCGGACGGGAGCACCGTGTGCAGTGCCTGGATGAGGTGCTGAACGCGTTCTTTCAGTTCCAGTTCTTCCAGGCCGTTGAGCGCGGCGGCGGAAAAGGTATCCGCCGGGAAAGGTTTCCAGGCTTTGGAAAGGGAAGCCGCAATGCGTTGAACGGCAGCTTCACCTAGACCATCCTTCATTAACATCGTAAGTCTATCGCTGTTTCGGGCGGGAGCGGGCGACGAGTTTGATGAAGATCGGGGCACCTTCCAGGCCGAAGGCTTCGCGGAACTGGTTCTGCAGATATTTCAGCCAGTTCGAACGGGCGTACGAAGGATCGTTCACGAAGATCTTGAAATAGATCGGATTGGTGCCGGACTGCGTGGCGTAGAACACCTTCAGGCGCTTTCCTTTGGCCACCGGCGGTGGATACTTTTCAACCGCCTGTTCAATCACACGGTTGAGTACGCCGGTGGTGATTTCCACGCGGGTCTGCGCGGCCACATAGTCAATGGCTTCCACCGAGCGTTTGATGTTGTATCCGTCTTTGGCCGAAACAAACAGCACCGGAGCAAAGCCCATAAAGGGCAGGGCATCGCGCAAAGCAGGAAGATATTTGGTCTGCGTGACGTCTTCGTCGGCCTCTTTTGCCAGGTCCCACTTGTTGCAGAGCAGAATGCAGCCCTTTTCCGCATCAATAATTTTTGCGGCCACCTTCTTATCGCGGGTGGTCGGGCCGGTTTCGGCGTCGAGCATCATAATGACCACGTCGGCGCGCTCAATGGCTTTATCCGTCCGCAGGTTGGAAAACCAATCGACGGCACTTTTGCCGCGGGTATCTCCCTGAACTCCGGCGGTATCAATCAGCTGGTAGTGGCGGGCAGATTCGCCGGATCCAATGATGAAAGGGATTTCAACGCTGTCGCGGGTGGTTCCTGCAATATCTGAAACAATTACCCGCTCATCTTTCAGCAGGCGGTTGATGTAAGACGATTTACCCGCGTTCGGGCGGCCAACAACGGCCACACGCAGCGGCTCTTCAATGGTCGGGTTTTCTTCTTTCGGCAACTGCGGAAGCAGGGCTTCCATTAGAACACTGATGCCGCGGTTGTGCAGGGCGGACACGGTAAAGACCGGGAAGCCGAGACCATCGAAGTCGTAAGCCCCTTCTTCGCGTTCCGGATTGTCGGCTTTGTTCGCCGCAATCAATACGGTGCGTCCGCTCTGGTGCAGAATACGGGCAACTTCCTGGTCGAGCGGCGTCAGTCCCGCCGAGATATCGACCACAAAAATAATGAACGAAGCATCAGCAATGGCGATTTCCGCCTGTGATTCCGTGCCGGCCACAATTTCATCCGGCTTGGCCTGCTTGCCGAAATGGCCCAGCCCGCCGGTATCGAACAGTTCAAACCGTTCGCCTTCCCAGTTGGCTTCGCATGCCACGCGGTCGCGCGTCACACCTTCTTCTTCGTGAACGATCGACACACGACGGCCCACGAGCCGGTTAAACAGGGCCGACTTTCCAACGTTCGGGCGACCAACAATCGCCACAACTCTTTTACTCTTCGTTTCTTCCATAGTGCGGAGGGTGATACGTGAATCCCTTAAAGCGGTCAACGGCAAAGGGAAATAAAGAGTCAGAGGGTGCTCCGGGCAGAGCGGATGAGAAAGCGCAGAACAGGTTGCAATGAGGCAGTAAAATACTGGAAAAGGACAGATGATCGAGCGGATCGGTACAAGGCTGGAAAGGGGAAAAGCGCTCCCCGCGAAGCATAAAGGGTAAGCCCGTCAGACCGGGTATGCTCTGAAAATTGACCTGCATAAGGTAAATCCAGATGCGCGATCGTCAATTTGGATTTACTATCGGAGGTTGCAGGAACCTAAGATTCCTGGGGAAACCGGTCCTGCCTGTATATTGGTGAGGCGTTTAATATTTTGAGGCGATACTTAAGCTGAAGGCCAGAAATACAAACAGCCCGAGGAAGAGCATGCAGCAGAGGGCGACCGGGCCGGCGAACTGCTCTGCCGTGACTTTCCGGCGTTTGCCGATGCGGTCGGCGAGCGGGGCGGTGGCGGCAATGGCTCCAATAATGCAGAGCAGCGGGTTGAGCGTTAAGTTTGAGATGAGGGGTGGAATAAAAAAGATCAGACAGAAGAGGAGGGCAAAAGCCGGCCCGCAGATGAGCCCCACGACCCAGCTTCCTTTACGGCGCTGTGTTTTCAGTTTTTTGTCTTCGAATCTCATATATTCCTCGACTTCAGGTTAAAACGAGCCAGAGCAGGGCATAGGCTAGAAGGGGGCAGAGCGTACAGCTGAGCGCCACGGGCGCTGCGAATTCCTGGGCAGTCAGGTTGAGTCTTTTTCCCAGGCGGTCAGCTCCGGTCGCAAGCAGGGCGCACACGGTTGCCGTCGCAGGCCAGAGAACATATTTCAGACTTTTTATCAGCGATTCGGGAAGACGGGTGAGCAGAAACATGGCAAGGAAAAGTATGGCGGCGAATACCGGGCCGCAAATAAGGATCATCAGCCATTTTTCACGATGTTTAGTTTTTCCGTTGTATTGATAGTTGGTGCGCATGGTTTAGTCCTTCAGCTCCAGCGGGGTGACCCAGGGCGGGACGGGACAGTCGAGCGTGACGGCAACGGCCCGGAACAGTTCGACTTCTTCAACGGTAATTTCTTTGTCGTGCATCATGCAGGCGAGCGCGGCGGCGAGTACCTGCTTCTTCACCTGACCCGAGCCTTCGTTCAGTTTTTCGAGCGCGACGTCGAGTTTTTCCCAGGTGCATTCCGGCCGGTCGATCAGTACAAACTCCGCCTTGGGTTCATCTATAAGTTCGGTTGCCGCAAGAAAGGCCGAGGCGGCTTCCACGCCGAACTCGTGGCTCTTACGGGCGAGCACGGAAAGCAGCATGGAGGTTTCAGCAACGAGGCCGCGAATGGAATAGTAGTTGGCCGGCCGCGACCGGTTGTTGCCTTCAAAGAGCGGCCCGAGGTGGTGAGAAAGCACGCGCTGGAGCGCAAACTCAAAAATGTCGACCTGTTCGTCGGCATCGATGAGGGCATTGACCACCTGCATAAAGGCGGTGTATTGGCCGACCGAAAGAAAACGCAGGGCCGGAATGGTCAGGTCGATGATCGGGAGCCGCAGGGCGGGATCAATTTTTCCAATGTTTGGAACCGCCTTTTCCAATGTTTGGAAAACTTCCGGCTCGGCCATCTGTTCGATCAGTGCGAGCTGCTTGTTCTGAACGGCTTCGTTGCGGTCGAGCAGCATGAAATAGATGAGCATGCGGGCACCGTAGGGACTGGAGGCATATTCCCGCACCTGCACGGGAATGGAGGCGATCAGGGTGCGGGCGGTTTCTTCGTGCTGCTGCATCGGCTGGCCGATGGATTCGAGCAGGGCATGCCCGTTGAGCGGTTTTGGTTTTGCGGGAGCCTTCGGGGTTGGTCCGGCCGTGCGTTTTTCCGGAAAAGGAACCGGTGAGTTGTAAATATCAGCCACGCCTTGCACGCGTTCATCGTGCAGCCGGGGGGCGCCTTCGGTTTGGGTCAGGGTTTTCCCGATGGCCTTGAGCGTGACGTTTTCGTAGCGCCCGTTAAAGCCGGGTTCCAGCCATTGGATGCGCTTCTTGAGCGGCGGATGGGTGGCAAACAGGGTGCCGCGCAGTCCGTTGCCGAAACACATATGGCTGACTTCATCCCTGCGCGCCGCCCGCAGGCGTGAGCCCTGCGCCAGCCCGCCGATCTTTTTCAGCGCGCCGGCCAGCCCGCCGGGATTACGCGTAAACTGCACGGCGGAGGCATCGGCCAGATATTCCCGCTGTTTCGAGATCAGGCTTTTAATCATGCCGGCGCAGGCCGAGCCCGCCGAACCGATGGCAAAAAGCCCGCCGCCGACAATGGCGAGAACCAGAGCCCCGCGACCATCCACGTGTTCCAACCCCCGGAGAATGCCTTTCCCGGCTCCGGAAATGGCGGACAGGCCGTGTAGCCAGCCGACCAGATTGAGATTCATTTGCATATCGCCATTGAGAATATGGCTGAACTCGTGGGCAACCACGCCCTGCAATTCATCGCGGGTCAGGCCGACCATGGTGCCGTAGGTCACGGCCACCACCGCATCGCCGGATCGAAAACCGGCGGCAAAGGCATTGATTCCCCGCTCGCGTTTAAGCAGATAGATCTGAGGAACGGGCACGCCGGACGCAATGGCCATTTCTTCGACTACATTGCGCAGGCGGACTTCATAGAAGTCCTGCGAGTCGGGCAGGACCGGCCGCCCGCCCAGCTGGGAGGCAATCATCGGCCCGCCGCCGCTCAGCTCGGACCTTTTAAGGAGAGCGCCAAAGGCAACCACGACCAGCGTAACGAGAAATGTACCGAAGAAGAGCCCGGTACGCAGCGTCGTGGAGGCCACTTGTTTTTCGTAGCTTTTCTGCCACCCGGGAGTAATCAGTTCCATCCCGAATAGAACCACGAAATAGACCAGCGCAGACGTCAGGAGAATGGCGAGCCCGAAATAGACCAGCAG
This sequence comes from Pontiellaceae bacterium B12227, assembly GCA_029432775.1. Lineage (GTDB taxonomy): Bacteria > Verrucomicrobiota > Kiritimatiellia > Kiritimatiellales > Pontiellaceae > Pontiella. The sequence goes on from JAROAZ010000003.1 coordinate 91,548, forward strand.
AAAGCCGGTCTGTTTGCGGGTGCTATCCTGTCGGGCAAAGAAGTCCATGGGAGGGGGGTGGTTTGAGACTGGATACTTGATGCTGGGCTATGCGGAGGAAGTACATTTATCTCAGTATCAAGTATCAGTCAAAACTCACTTTCGGGGCTTCCTTGATGGCGGCGTCTTCGACTTCAAAGAGAATGGCAGCGACGAAGTTGAACATGTTGGCCACGATGTTGGAGGGGAAAACTTCGCGCTTCGTATTATATACGGTGACTGCATCGTTGTAGGCCTGCCGGGCGAACGAAATCTTGTTTTCGGTCGAGGTCAGTTCTTCGGTCAGCTGCATCATATTCTGATTGGCCTTCAGATCGGGATACGCTTCGGAGAGGGCAAAGAGTTTTCCGAGCGCACCGGTCAGCATGCCTTCGGCTCCAAGCAGTCCGGCCATGGCCCCGGCATCGCCAGGATTGGCGGCGGCAGCCTTTCCGGCACTGGCGGCCTGGTTGCGCGCCTGGATGACGGCTTCGAGCGTTTCGCTCTCGTGTTTCATGTAGCCTTTGGCCGTTTCAACCAGATTGGGAATCAGGTCGTAGCGGCGTTTCAGTTGCACATCAATCTGGGCAAAGGCATTTTTGAAGCGGTTGCGCAGTACAACGAGTCCGTTGTACATGCTGACAATCCAGATGATCAGCACGGCGATGAGTCCAAGCAGGATAAGCATAGCAAACATGAGTTTCTCCTTTTGATTGGTCGAAGGTCTTCAGGTCGCAGGCCGAAGGTCTATCCAGACCCTGGACCGCTCGACTTTTAACTTTCAACCGATTTCAATGTGCCTGCAGAATAGGAAAAGCGCGGGTGCATTTCACTTATAAAAGGAAAAGGGTTTTGTAATTCGGATTTAAAGTTTTTCAGGTATATTTCTGTGTATGTCGAAACTGTTACCTTTCTTATTAGTGTTAGGAGCGCTTCTTGCTGGTTGCAAGCACATCGCGATTGATCATGACCATCCAGATCGAGAGTGGTTTGAAGCGGCCTCTCATGATGAACTCAGCGGTTATATTGAGGCGAGCACTAACAGCCCTCTTGCTTATTATGAGAGAGGCAAAAGATATGCGGAGCTTGGAAGATATCCTGAGGCGCTGCTGGATGGTGAAACGTGCATTGAACGTTGGCCGAGGCACGTTAATGGCTACTGGTTGCGGGGATGGTTGCTCAGTGAACAGCAGGCTTATGAAAATGCCCTGCTGGATTATAATAAAGCCGTGGAACTGGCTCCCGATGAACGACGCTTATACATCCAGCGGGGCGGTATCCATATTAAGCTAGATGAGGTTCATCTTGCTCTGTCTGACTTCAATAGGGCTATTGAACTCGATCAAACAGATTACTTTCCGTACCTGATGCGGGGCATCATCTATTTCGGAGCAATTCTGAATCCGGAGCGGGCTGAAGCTGATTTCAGTAAATCAATTGAGTTGTGGCCAGAATCCAGTTTTACATTTTTGATGCGCGGTGGACTTTATTACTGGCTTCAGAAGGATGACTTGGCGTTGGCGGACTTTAACTCTGCCATTGAACTGGAGCCGGACCGTGCTGACGGATATCTTTCTCGAGCAACTCTTTATTACCGACAGAAAGATGCCGAGAATGCACTGGCAGACTATCAGAAAGTTTATGAGCTTGAGCCGTCAATGTATGGTGTTCTGAAACGGGTTGGTGATCTATTCGTTATGACGGGAGAGCTTGATGCGGCAACCGACGCGTATCGGGGTATGTTATATTGGTACGGGCGGCAGGATGATCCATTTTCCTCTGTCAAACTAGCGGCTCCATCGATTGAAATGCCTCAGGCCAATAGAGCTGAGGTCTTAAAGGTATATCCTGAAAGTGATGAACTCTATGTGGCTTGGGCGAAACTCAGTTACGATAACCAGAACTACAAAGATGCGCTCGCATTGGTTGACCGGGGGATCGAGCTGAATCCGGAAAATATGGATTTGATACTTTTCCGAGGTGCAATTCGCGGAGTTCTGGAAGATCAGGGTGGTGCACTTCGGAATATTAACCGGGCCATTGAAATGAACCCGGTTTATGCGATGAGTTATATTAGTCGAGCTGCTGTGCAGCATCAGTACGGGCAACCGAGGTTGGCTATTGAAGACTATACTAAAGCAATCGAACTGAGCGGAGAAGTTGCTTTCATTTATTATCTAAGGGCGGGTGCATACAGTGATTTCCGGCTGTACGATTTCGCAAAGGCTGACCATGACAAGTCTGTTGAGTTAAGCAATGGGAATATCGTATATCGGCGCGCCCGTTCCTTTTTCTATGAAAAAAATGGGCGGCCTGATCGGGCACTCGATTATTATAATTCAGAAATTGAAGCATGCTCGGATAGCTATCTGCCATATGCAGAGCGTGGCGCTTTTTTTAAGCGGACGAAACGTTACGATGAGGCTCTTGCGGATTATACCATAGCTATTGAGAAGGCGCTTGAGTTCGGAGTTTCTGCCAAAAAACTTCGGTCTTGCTATCTGGACCGTTCCGGCATTTTTCTGGCATTGGAAAAAAATGAATCGGCACTTAAGGATGCGACAGCAGCTGTCGAGTGCACCGCGGGGGAGGATTACTTTGCCTATTCCAAGCGTGCGATTGTGAATGACAACCTCAACCAGAGTCGCATGGCACTTGCAGATTATAAAAAGGCCATAGAGCTGAACCCGAATGATGAAAAGTCGCGTTACTATCGGGCCGGGCTTTTATATCGGATGAAACGATATGATGAGGCACTGGAAGAATACAGTGTTTTAATCAGTAGGGAGCTGGGAAAGGACGCGATATATTGGCAGGCTCTAAGAGGTCGCGCTGAGATTTTCGTTCTGAGGGGCGAATTTGAAAAGGCCATCCAGGATATGGATGAGATACTGATTCACGATCCTACTAAGCAGGATTTGATTGAGCGCCGCAGGGTCATCGCGGAGTATGCTGGTATCGCTGGCTCCCCGATTCCCGGCATGTTGCTACTCGAAAAAATAGGCCGAACCATTCCAACTTCAGGAAGTGTTTGTTCAATGGAAAGGGGGTTGTAAATCGTTGCATTCATTGGCCTCCTTCTTGTACACGTTTCCATATTCAGTTGTTTGATTGTGAGGGCAGGATGGAGTGGTTCCGAAATATACTAATTGCGATTCTGATTATTCAGAGCGCCTCGGCGGAACTGACCAATGGTTTATACGCCGCGTTTGACACATCGATGGGATCGTTTACCTGTCGGCTCGATTATGCGGAAGCTCCGCTGACCTGCGCCAACTTTGTTGGGCTGGCTGAGGGCGGCCAGGCGTGGGTATCGACCAATGGCGCGGTTAAGTCGGACGCATTTTACGACGGGCTGACTTTTCATCGTGTGATTGACGGCTTCATGATTCAGGGTGGCTGCCCGCTTGGCACAGGAACGAGCGGGCCGGGTTATGCTTTTCCCGATGAGTTGACGCCTGATATGAGCGATTATGAAAATGCCGGGGTTTTGGTGATGGCCAATTCCGGAGCAAACAGCAATGGGAGCCAGTTTTTCATTACGCTCGTGCCGCAACCTGGATTTGACGATGTAAGCAAATATATGGTGTTCGGCGAAGTGGTTGACGGCATGAACGTCGTCTCAGATATCGGCCTCGTTGCAGTCGGAACCAATGACCGGCCTCTGACCAACGTCGTCATAAATGCCGTTCAAATTTTACGTGTCGGTGCAGCGGCTGCCGCATTTGATCCGGTGCTTGAGCCCTTGCCCGAGGTGTCTCGGCTTGCACTGACCCTCAGCGAGGGTGTTGCCGCAGTGAACTCGAACCAATGCGCGCAATTCATCTTCTCATCAACGAATCTGTTCGACTGGACTTCCGGTGCTCAGAACTACTCGCCGATCGGCGGTGCGAAACTATCCCTCGAGATCGCTTCGAATCAAGCAAGCGGTTTTTATCGCGGTGCCCGTGTATTTTATCCTCAGGCCTCAACGGTGTTCTCGAATCTTGAAGGACGGGACATCTTTTTCTATCAGGAAGCCTATACCCTGGACTTTTCACCGGAAGCCGGGGGGTTGGGAACCTGTGACATTGCGGGGACGCCCGACACAATAACGTACTGGGAAGAGTGGACATCGGAACCCTATGTTGCCCGGGTTGTATTTCAGCCCTCAGGGATGAACGCCTTTCAGTTCTATTGGCCACGGTCCGGCCCCTGTGAGGGATATCAATATTCTGCTTCAGGGTGGCAATATATTGGGCTTTGGGGATTTGGTGAGCGCAATGTCATTCCTGAATAGGGCCACAGGAGGGCCGTTCAGGTGGCGGTATTTTGCGGGATTGGCCCTTGACGGAGTGGGGGTTGAGGCGTACTTTGCTCGTCTTGTTGATATTTTAGCTCTGATGTTGAGAGTGGCCCCGCGGCCGCTCTTTTGTTCTCTATAGGGCTGGTTATTTGAAATATAAAGGTTAAGCGAAGGAGGTAGCGGTAAATGAATCCTGCAGAATTGAAAGCCGTTGTCGAGTACATGGAAAGCGAACGCGGTGTTGAACGCGAAGTGATTATTCGTGCCATTGAACTCGCATTGCAGAGTGTCGGCGAAAAGAACGGTGAAGTTGATGAAAACCTGCGTATCGAGATCGATCGCAAAACCTTTGAACGTAAAGCCTATCGCCGCCTGACGGATGGCTCTGAAATTGCCACCACTCCGCCGCACATGGGACGTATTGCTGCACAGACCGCCAAACAGGTGATCATGCAGAAGATCCGTAACGCCGAGAAAGAGATCATTTTCGAGGAATACAAGGATCGCATCGGTGAAATCATCACCGGAACCGTTACCCGCTTTGACCGCTCGGATGTAGTGATTGAACTGGAACACGGCGAAGCGATTATGCCTTCTAAAGAACGCGTCCCGACGGAAGAATATGAAGTCGGCGAACGTGTCCGCGCTCTGGTTCTGAATGTTCGTGAACGCGAACGCGGTCCGGAAATTGTTCTTTCGCGTAACCACCCCGACTTTGTCCGCTGCCTGTTTGAAATTGAAGTTTCTGAAATTTCCGATGGCACGATGGATATTAAAGGCATTGCCCGCGAAGCCGGCTATCGCTCTAAAGTTGCCGTCATTTCGCACGACGAGCGCGTTGATCCGGTGGGTGCCTGTGTGGGCATGCGCGGCATGCGGGTGAAGAACATCGTTCGCGAGCTTTCCGGCGAGAAGATCGATATCGTTCGCTGGAGCGATGATATTAAAACCCTTATTACGAACGCGCTGGCTCCGGCCCGCCTGAAGCACGTTGAAGCCGATGCCGACACCCAGACCGTACAGGTTACGGTTGAGCCGGATCAGCTTTCTCTGGCCATCGGCAAGCGCGGACAGAACGCCCGGCTGACTTCCAAGCTGACCGGCTGGCGTGTTGACATCCAGAAGGATGAAGAAAGCATGGACTTTGAAGAGCGCGTTGCGGTTGCCGTAACGAAGCTCGCAGCCATTGAAGGCATCGGCGATGAATATGCCGAAAAACTGGTCTTCTCCGGCTTCCTGACACTGGAAGGTATTCTGGCCGCTGAAATGGGCGACCTCTCTTCCATCGAAGGCATTTCCCCCGAACAGGCAAAATCAATCTGGTACGCTGCTGAGGTGGAGTACATTAAAGAACACGGTGAGATCACGGAATGATGACAGTATTAGAAACCGCAAAAGATGTCGGCGTATCGGCCGAAGAACTGATCGAGATTCTGGGAGATATCGACATTACTGTCGAGGGCCCGGATGCCGAGCTTACGGGCGATCAGATTACCCAGGTTTGTGACGAACTCGGGTACGCTTCGATTGAAGAAGCGCGCGAAGATAACGTGACAGAAGAAGAACCTGAAGCTCCGGCCGAAGAACCTGCCGTTGAAGAAGTGACTGAAGAAGCCGCACCGGCGGCTGAAGAAGCTCCGGCCGAGGAAGCGCCTGCCGCTGCTCCTGTTCCTGAAGAAGCGGCTCCGGCCGACGATGGAAAAGATCCGAACCTGATCGAGCTGAAAAAGCCGAAGGTGATTGTTAAAGATTTCGCCGACATGATGGACATGAAACCGAACATGGTGATTGCCGAACTCATGAAGATGAACGTCTTTGCTTCCATCAATGCCGAAATTGATTTGAAGATCGCAAAGGAAATCGGCGCAAAGCACGGCTTTACGGTTCGTAAGGAAGAGAAGAAAAAAGCTCCGCCTCCGCAACCGAAGTCGGCCAAGAAAGCCATTGCGAAGAAGAAAGAGGAAACTCCGGACACACCGGATGCTCTCATGCCACGTCCGCCGGTGGTCACCTTTATGGGCCACGTGGACCATGGAAAAACTTCGCTGCTCGACAAAGTGCGTAACACGAAAGTAACGGCGGGTGAATCCGGCGGAATCACTCAGCACATCGGTGCCTACACGGTTGAACTGAATGATCACAAGATTACGTTCCTCGACACACCGGGTCACGCCGCCTTCACGGCCATGCGTGCCCGCGGTGCAAACATGACGGATATTGCGGTGCTGGTTGTGGCGGCTGATGACGGTGTAATGCCGCAGACGCTTGAAGCGATCAAGCATGCGAAAGCGGCCGGCGTTTGTACGATTATTGCCATGAACAAGATGGACCTGCGTGCTGCCAATCCCGAACGTCTGAAGCAGCAGCTTCAGGAAAACGATGTGATGGTGGAAGACTGGGGCGGCGACATCGGCTGTGTTCCGGTCAGTGCGGAAACCGGCGAAGGAATTGATTCTCTGCTGGAACGTATCCTTCTGGAATCTGAAATGCTTGAACTGCGAGCCAACCCGAATAAGCCGGCAAACGGTTTTGTGGTGGAAGCCCAGATGGAACCGGGCATGGGACCGACGGCCAGTATCCTCGTTAAGGAGGGAACGCTGAAAGTCGGCGACTCGGTAATCTGCGGAAAATACTGGGGCCGCGTTAAAGCACTGATCTCCGATCAGGGCGTGAAAGTTCGGTCTGCCGGGCCTTCAACGGCGGTTAAGATTCTCGGACTCACCAATGTTCCGGGTGCCGGCGACGAATTCCAGGTGATGGGCAGCGACAAAGAAGCCAAAAATATTTCCGAAGAGATGCAGGCCGAAGATCGCGCCTTGCAGCTGAGCGGTGGTGTGGCTCCGAAGAAGATGTCGCTCGATGATCTGTTTGGTGCTGCGGCGACAGCGGAGAAAAAAGAACTCAAAGTTATCATCAAAGCGGACGTACAAGGTTCGGTTGAAGCCATTGCTCATTCCTTAAGCGGAATTAAAAGCGATAAAGTGGAGATCAACATCATCACCAATGATGTGGGCAACATTACCGTGAACGACGTCATGCTCGCCAGTGCATCGAACGCCATTATTCTCGGCTTCCATACCGGCAATGAAAACGGCGCGAATGCCGCCGCGAAACGCGAAGGGGTTGAGATCCGTTTGTATAGCATCATCTACGAGCTGATCGAAGATGTTGAAAGCGCCATGAAAGGGCTGCTTGAGCCGGAGCTGCGAGAGCAGATCATCGGTGAAGCTGAAGTTAAAGAGGTATTCGAGCTCAGTAAGAAGAGTAAGATTGCCGGGTGCATGGTGATGAGTGGACGTATTACGTCGAAAGCGAGCATTCGTATTAAGCGTGGTAAAGACATTCTCTTCGAAGGCCTCATTGGATCACTTAAGCGTTTCCAGAACGAAGCGGCTGAAGTGCGTCAGGGACAAGAGTGCGGTATCCGTCCGGATAACTTCACCAACTTTGAAGCAGGCTGCACCATTCAGGCGTACATCGTTGAGAAGATTACGCAGGAACTCTAAACGAACCATACTGCGCTGCAAAAAAACCGTCCGTTCTGCGGGCGGTTTTTTTGTGTCTGCATGTGGAAACTTTTATTGATGCAAGGTCGTTAAATTCATTCATGTAACATCATTATCCGCATGTGTTTTTATAACCCAAAGCATTTGCATAAAAACAACTTTGTGCTTATAAACGTTTTTCAGAAGCTCGAACATTGAGAGGTCTTTGTGGGTATGCAACCTCGGAAGCATGTAGAAGATGCATCAATGGTCGATGGTCAGGAGTAGAAACCAAGGAGGCTACAATGGCAGCAAAAAAGAAAGCAGCAAAGAAGGCACCGGCTAAGAAGAAGGCCGCTAAGAAGGCACCAGCTAAGAAGAAAGCTGTAAAGAAAGCACCGGCGAAAAAGAAGGCTGTGAAAAAGGCACCGGCCAAAAAGAAGGCCGCTAAGAAAGCGCCTGCGAAGAAGAAAGCAGCCAAGAAGGCACCGGCCAAAAAGAAAGCCGCAAAGAAAGCGCCTGCGAAAAAGAAAGCTGCCAAAAAGGCACCGGCGAAAAAGAAGGCTCCTGCAAAGAAAAAGGCCGCTAAAAAGAAAGCGGTGAAAAAAGCACCTGCCAAGAAAAAGGCGGCCAAGAAAGCTCCAGCGAAAAAGAAAGTCGCTAAGAAGAAAGCCGCTAAGAAAGCTCCGGCGAAGAAGAAGGTCGCAAAGAAAGCGCCGGCGAAGAAAAAAGCACCAGCCAAAAAGAAGGCTCCTGCAAAGAAGAAGGTTGCTAAGAAAGCTCCGGCGAAGAAGAAAGCTGCCAAGAAGGCTCCGGCCAAAAAGAAGGTAGCGAAAAAGAAGGTTGCCAAGAAGGCACCGGCGAAGAAAAAAGCACCGGCTAAAAAGAAAGCGGTGAAGAAGGCTCCTGCGAAGAAGAAGGCGGCCAAGAAAGCACCGGCAAAGAAAAAAGCAGCCAAAAAGGCACCGGCCAAGAAAAAGGCTGCTAAGAAAAAAGCCGCAAAGAAAAAATAACCCACGCTTCTAGCGAAGTTGAAAACGCCCTGCATCTGCGGGGCGTTTTTTGTTGTTCGCACTGGGGCATAAGTCTATCTTCTGCGCAAATCAGGGAAGGGGTACACTCCATGAGATGTCCGAAATGTGAAGGCCGGGAAAATCGAGTAATTGATAGCCGCGAAGTTCGTAATGGCGATGCCATTCGACGTCGACGGGTCTGTGTCGGTTGTGGCCATCGTTTCACAACCTATGAAGAAATCCAGCGCGCACAGCTGCAGGTCACCAAGCGTGACGGCCGGCGTGAAGAGCTCACCCGCGACAAACTGGTGAAAAGTTTGAACATTGCGTGCCGCAAACGTCACATCAGCGTAGAGCAGATTGAACGCATGACAGATGCCATCGTGATGGAAGCTGAATCGGAATTTGAAAAAGAAATTCCCAGCATCATGCTCGGTAAAAAAGTGATGGCTGCGCTGGAGAAAACCGATGAGGTTGCCTACATCCGCTATGCTTCTGTTTACCGCCGCTTCCGCGATGCCGGTCAGTTTATGAACGAGGTTGAGCGCCTCATTGGTCGCGAATGATTGATACCGCCTTCCAGACATTGGAAAAGAAGGATGCCTGGACGCTTCACCTACAGGAAGTTTTCCAGGCCTTGGAAATTCCTCCCGGTACGCTGGCCGACAATGTGTCTGCCAGCGTTGCGATGTACTGCCGGCAGTTTCATTCCCAGGGCGTTCAGCGAGCGGATCTGGTATTGCTGATTGCGCGTGCCTTCTGTGCGGTGAACGACCGGGCTGCCGCCGAGCGGGTGCTGTGTTCGCTGAAGCCGCACGACCGTCATGTTACAAGGTGGCTTGAAATTCTTTCCGAGCTGCATCACTTCCCTTCGCTGCTTCCCTATTTTTCACTCGGAGTCATCCGTCCGGCCGACTGGGCCGGTGCCCAGTTGGACCGCATGTGGACACTGGACTTCAGCCGACTGGTGCTTTCAGATGCCGAGAAGCATGAGATGATGCTCTACCGAACCATTCGCGCCATTGTAGAGCATATGTATGTGTTCTGGGATGCTTCCGGAGGCGAAGGAGTGCTGGGGCTGAAAGGGCTTTCCACATTTAATGTTGAAGGCGACTCAAAGTCGAAGCAGACGCTCACGCAAGCGGACGACCTGCTGGACTATATTGCCGATCTCCTGAAGCAGCAGAAAGAACCGCATGGGTGGCGGGCGGTTCCCTCGTTAATGAATCTCGATTTATAAGGTTTGGTTTCCAATGATTGGATCGTTTAAGGAAATGGATAAAAAGCGGCGCGCACTCGACGCGAGTCGTCCTGCATTCAAACTGGATCATCCTGTGTTGCAATCCCCGTTGCTTCCCATCCTTGGAAGCATTCTTTCCGGCGTGCTGCTTGCGCTGGCGTTTCCAGGCTTTGGAAACCCGACAGTCATTTTTGTGGCGCTGGTTCCGCTGATGCTGGCCGTGCAGTCTTCGTCGGTTAAAAAGGCCTCCTGGCTGGGCCTGCTTTCCGGCTTTGTTTTTTTCATGATGTCGCTGTCGTGGCTCGGAAATCTGACCGGCCGTGTTGAAGGAATCGGACTTCAGCTGAGTGCCCTGCTTGGCTTTGCCGTGCTCGCGCTCTATTGCGCGCTCTACTTCATTCCATTTTCCATCACCGTTGCGCTCGGCACAAAAAAGTGGGCGGGCGATAACCTGCGGAAGAACGTCCGCTTCATGTTTGCGGTGACGATGGTGTGGGTGGGTTCGGAATACCTGCGCGGTCTTCTGTTCACCGGCTTCCCGTGGAATCCGCTTGGGGTGTCTCAATACAGCAACCCGGCCATTATTCAGATTGCGGAGTGGGGCGGGGTATCCGCCATCACGGCCTACATTGTCTGGATGAATGCCGGGGTGTTCCTGACCTTGCGCCAGTACACGCATGGCAACCGCACCAAAAGTTATAAGCCCCATTTTGAGCTGATGCTCGGGATCGTACCCGTTGCGCTCTCCGTGGCGAACGGTATGAATGTACTCTTTAACCGGCCGCAGTTTTTTGAGGGCGTAACGGTGGCACTGGTGCAGCCGAATATTGAGCAGGCCGCCAAGTGGGATTCCGCCATGGATCAGGATATTCGCACCCGGCTCGAAGAGCTGACGAGTGCCGCCTCCCGTCTGAATGAAGTGGACCTGATCATCTGGCCGGAAACCGCCGTGCCGGACTTCGTCCGCACCAGCCGTTCCAGCTATGAGCTGGTGAAGCGCGTAACGGAAAGCGGCATTCCGCTGCTGGCCGGTTCCATGGATGTGCAGTATCACGAGCAGGGCCGCACCTATTACAACAGTTCCATCCTGTTTGGTAAAGACGGCGAAGAGCTCGGGAAATATAATAAACAGCATTTGGTTCCGTTCGGAGAATATGTTCCGTTTCCTGGACTCATGCGGAAGTTTACGCCGATCGCCGTCGACTTTGGTCATGGAGAAGGCAGCACGGTAATCCCCCTCGAGGGCAAAGCCTCGTTCTCTGTCCTGATCTGTTTCGAAGACATTGTTGCATCGCTTGCCCGGAACGCAACGCTGGCCGGTGCGCGCTGGCTGGTGAACCAGACGAACGATGCCTGGTTCGATCCTTCCGCTCAGTCAGAGCAGCACATTGCACACGCGGTGTTCAGATGCATCGAAAACAGAATTCCCATGGTCCGTTGCTGTAACACCGGAGTAACCGGCATCATCGATGCCTATGGCAACATCGACCGCAAACTCGATCCGCGGATGAAGGGCTTCACCACCGGTGTGCTGGCGCCGCGCCCGGATGGCATGGAGCAAACCTTCTATACCCGCCACGGCAACCTGTTTGAAAAGGTTTCGCTGCTCGCGGGCGCCACCGTGCTGTTTGTATTGCGATCCAGTACCAGAAAACGTCGGACGAAAAAAGATGAGGATCCAAGCTAGCCTATTAGCCATCGTCATGGCGGCATCGAATTCGTTGGCAACGGTTTCGGTTTCCAACCTTACGGCCTCGCAATGTGAAGGCTCCAAGCTGGTCGATATCTATTTCGCTGCCGACAACTCCGATGGCTCGGAAATTTCCGTTTCAGTCATCATTTCCAATGGAACTGAAAAGGTGGATGCCTTCTCCTTTCAGGGCGATGTCGGTACAAGTGTCAGCGAAGGAACTGACCTTCATGTGGTCTGGGATGGCGGCGCTGATCTCAACGGCGTTGTCGTAACCGAGCTGTCGATCACTGTTCAGGCTTCGGAACCCATCGCCTCCGGTATGGTCCACATCCCCGCCGGCACCAACTCCGGCTCTGATCCCGATTTTGGATCATACTCCCTGACTGTTGCCGATTTCCTGATGGATGAAACCGAGGTGACCAGGAATCTGTGGGATAACCATGCTGGAGGCCTGTTGGGTTCGGGGAAACAAAGTGATCATCCGGTTCAGAGTGTTACCTGGTTCGAAGCGGTTGAATGGTGCAACAATCGGAGCGAAGACGACAGCCTGACGGCGGCATATAATCCAGGCACGTGGGATCTGGTGCCCGGTGCAAATGGGTATCGGCTGCCGACAGCTATTGAGTGGGAATATGCTGCGCGGGGTGGTCTGGAAGGGCAGCGCTATCCCTGGGGGGACGAGATCTCCCACGATGAAGCGAACTATCAGAGCACCGACCCTGATTCCGACTATGATTATCATCCTGATTTCGATAGCGGGGGTACTCCCTACACCAGTCCGGCTGGTTATTTTGACCCGAATGGTTTCGGACTGTATGACATGGCCGGAAATGTTTACGAGTGGTGTGATGACCGTAACGGAGTCCTCCGGCTTCGGAAGGGGGGCAGTTGTGAAAGTTATGAGGTCTATCAGCGCTGCGGTTCAAAGGAATATAAAGGTAATACATTCGAGAGTATAATTACCGGCTTCAGAACGATACGAGATTTCATTCCCGGCACAGTAGCTTCAGCAACGATTGCTTTCGACTCGCGGGACTATGAACTGACGGTGTCGTCGGAATATGGCTCGCCGGTTCCAATGGTTGGAACTTCGGTCTTTGCGTGGAGGTCGGCAGTGACTTGTTCGGTGGAATCGGCGGTGAATGTGGGCGGCACCAACTATACCTGTGTCGGGTGGACCGGTTCCGGCAGTGTTCCAATGGTTGGAGGCGGCAACGAGGTGACTGTGGTGTTGAGCAATCTGACTTCGTCTATCACCTGGAACTGGGCCGGCGATGATACCGATTTTGACGGGATGAACGATGATTGGGAAACGTTCTATTTCGGAGATCTTGCTCAGGCTTACTCAAACGACTTTGATTCTGATGGGCAGTTTAACGGGGATGAATATATTGCGGGCACCAATCCAACCAATTCGGCCTCGCTCTTTCAGCTGACGGAACGCCTGGAGCCGGGACGGATCATCATTGAATGGCCGGCGGCATCTAACCGGTTTTTATAATCTCTACTGGACCGATAACCTGCAATATACCGGGTTCACCAACCTCGAATCGAACATCACTTTTCCGCGAAACATGGCAACGGTGACCCCGGCAAAGGTGAGCGGCTTCTATCGGATGGACGTTCGTAAACCCTGATATTTTTCAAACTGCGGGGTTTGGCATTTGAGCGCCTTGGGCTATATTCCGCAGTTCCGAACAAGTAAACGCAGAACATGGGCCATCCGCCTGTGCCTCGATTGGAACGACTATGCAGGAAGAACTGAAACCAAAAATTGACGCATTCCGCGAGCAGCTGACTGAAATGGAAGGCTATCTGGATATTGCGGCCAAGCGCGCCGAGCTTTCAACGCTGGAGGCGGTTGCGGCGGAGCCGGAATTCTGGAACGACCAGAATAAGGCGCAGGCCAACATTGCGGCCACCAAATCGCTGAAGATGGTGCTCGATCCGTTTGATTCGATCAGCGGCGGGCTCGATGATGCTGAATTGATGCTGGAGCTGGCAGAGGCTGGCGAAGACGACGCGCTGGCGGAGGCCGAGGCAGAACTGAAAAAGGTGGAGGACAATTTCCAATCATTGGAAATGCAGTCGCTGCTCGGCGAAGAGTTCGATGCCAACGGAGCCTATCTGACCTTGCACGCCGGAGCGGGCGGAACGGAGAGCTGCGACTGGGCGGATATGCTCTACCGCATGTTTACACGCTATGCGGAGCGGAAAGATTTTAAAGTCCAGATTATGGACTATCAGGCCGGTGAGGAAGCGGGCATTAAGAGCGTTTCCATTCTGATTCAGGGCGCCTATGCCTATGGCCTGCTGAAGTCCGAGCGCGGCGTGCACCGTTTGGTGCGCATCAGCCCCTACGATTCACAGTCGCGCCGTCATACTTCGTTTGTGGCGGCCGATGTTACGCCGGAGCTGGATGATGACATCAACATTGATATCGTTGAATCCGAGCTGCGTATTGATACGTATCGCGCGCAGGGCGCCGGCGGGCAGCACGTAAACACCACCGATTCCGCCGTACGAATTGTCCATCTTCCAACGGGAACGGTGGTGCAGTGTCAGGCGGAACGCTCACAGCATAAAAATAAAGCGGCGGCCCTGAAGATGCTGAAAGCCCGGCTTTATGAACATGAGCAGGATAAAAAACGTCAGGCCGTGGACCAGCTCTACGGCGACAAAGGAGAAATTGCCTGGGGCTCGCAGATTCGTTCCTACGTGCTGCAGCCCTACACGCAGGTGAAGGACCATCGCACCGACGAAGTGGTTGGTAATGCCCAGGGCGTGCTCGACGGCAACCTCGACCCGTTCATCGAAGCTTATTTGAAGAAGAATCGATAGAGGAATGGTGGATTATTGGATCGTTGGATGGGAGGAATGTCGTGAAAACTGAGCGCAAAGGAATGATGCGGGGATATAAAAAACTCCGGGTTTGGCAGGATGCAAAGGCGCTCTATGTTCTGACCTGGCCAATCATCAAAAAATTCCCTTATGAGCTTTCTCGAATTCGTAGCCAGCAACTTGCCTCCGTTGATTCTGTACATCGCAATATTGCGGAAGGTTATTGCCGTAGATCTTTGAAGGAATACATTCAGTTTCTGAACATTGCTTTAGGTTCATTGGGAGAATCTGCCTCATCGCTCGAGGTTTATGTTGATGCGGGGCATATTTCAGAAGAACAGTTCGAAAAAATGGATGCGTTGACCTGGAAGCTTGAAAATGGTTTGAAGAAGCTCATTGAGTCGTTGCAGGAAAAGGACGGCCAGGAATGGAGCGATACCTTTGTGTTGAAGGAAAGCAACGCAGTGTACACAACGGATACCCAATCAGCCGATAATCCCCCAATGCAGTAATCCAAGGTACTTATGAATATTTTAGAACAGATTTGCGCAGATAAGCGCGTTGAAATTGAAGAGCGCAAAAAGTTCCAGTCATTGGAAGATTTGCAGGCGCTGCTTCCAACCCTTGGAAAGCGGCCTGATTTTGTCGAGTCGCTTCGTTCAACGCCGATGGGGCTGATTGCTGAAGTGAAGCGTAAATCGCCGTCGGCCGGGCTGATCCGTGAGCCGTTCAGTCCGGGCGGGATTGCCAAAGGCTATGAACTGAACGGGGCGAGCGCGGTTTCCTGTCTGATGGATAACAAATATTTCGGCGGTGGTGCGGAGGACTTTTCCGAGGTGCGCAACGCGATTGAAATCCCGATGCTCTACAAGGAGTTTGTGGTCGATCCGTGGCAGATTGTTCACGCAAAAACGATGGGTGCTTCGGCCGTTCTGTTGATTGTGGGGGCGCTGACTGATGCGGAGCTCGCCGGATTCATTAAAGAAATCCAGGCAGTGGAACTTCAGCCGCTGGTGGAAGTCCACGACCGGGAAGAGATGCTGCGGGCGATTGATGCGGGGTCGGATTGCATTGGAATCAACAACCGGAATCTGAAGACCTTTGTGACTACGCTTGATACTACCTATGAATTGGCGACCATGGCGCCGGCCGGCTGCACACTTGTGAGCGAGAGTGGAATCAAGACGCCGGAAGATGTGGTGCAGCTGAAAGATGCCGGTGCGCATGCCATTCTGGTGGGAGAAAGCCTGCTGCGGGAGCCGGATCCCGGCCAGGCCGCCGCCCACCTTTTGAGCCGGATTTAATATCGCACTTGCGCAAGTGTTCGGCAGCATCACCGGAGTAATTCGTACTCTTTTTTCTTTTTATCGCCGCTCACCGGTTGCAAGATTTCGAATTCCTGCAAAAAAGGACGTACCTTTGAAGAGTGACCGTATTATAGCATTGGATATTGGAACGGACGGCATCCGCCTGGCGGTGGTTTCGACCGGTACGTCTACGGTGCATGATTCGGACTTCGCGGCCTATCCAGCCGATGTCCCGGCGGAACTGCCGCAAGAGGCGCTGGTTGCCATGACGCTCAAGCGGTTGCTCGAAGGCCGTAATCCGAGTACCAACCAGGCCCGTATTTCCATTGAAGGCCAATCGGTTTTTTCCCGTCTGGTGAAACTTCCAATGGTTGGAAGCGACGAGCAGGAAAAAACGATTCGGCATGAAGCTGTGCAGAATATTCCTTTTCCGATTCATGAGGTGGTTTGGGATGCGCACATAATTGATCCTGAAAATCCGGAGCCGGAAGTGCTTTTGGTCGCGGTGAAAGTCGAGCTGGTGGAGGGATTGGTACATGCCGTTCGTGCGAACGGGTTGGCCGTGGAGCAGATCAGTGTGGCACCGGTTGCATTGGCGAATGCATTGCGTGCTTCCGGAGAGCAAGGCCCGGTTCTGTTGGTTGATGCAGGGGAACAGACTGCCAATCTTGTTTTTGTGGATGGCCCGCGGATCTTCTTCCGAACCCTTCCGGTTGCCGGAGGTGACCCGGATCGGCTGGCGCAGGAGATTGAGCGCTCGATCACCTTTTATCGTGGCCAGCAGCAGGGTCGGGAACCGGAGCGTATTTTAATGATCGGAGCGGGTGATCTTTCCACCCGCTTTGCAATGCCCGTTGAACAGGTGGAGTCTATATCGGTTTGTGGCGGGTTGGCTGCCGACCCCGCTTTTTTAATTAATCTGATTCCGGCTTCGCTGCAGCAGGAGCGGGAGTTGAAGCGGCGACAGCCGCTCTGGCTGATATCGGCCATTCTGCTGATGCTGATGCTGGCGGTCTGGATTGTGAATGTTCATCTTCAAATGAAGCAATCAGTGAAGGTGATGGCATCTGTGGAGCAGCAGATCAACGATTTAAGCCGCATTGAGCAGACCATGCTTCCGCTGGAGGCGCGCATGGATGAGCTGAATGAGCAGGCCGGCCGCTATCGGATCACGCTGGAGCAAAGGACGCTTTGGCTGGAAACATTGAGTGAGATTCGCGGGCTTTTACCTGAGGGGATGTTCCTGATTTCGAGCGAACCGATCCGTCCGCTGGGACAGCTTGCGGGTACCCGCATTTCTGTTGTCAGCTATCTGGATAAAGAGCCGAAGGGGCAGGATGCGGTTAAACTGCTGCGCGACGCTCTGAGATCCTGCGAGCAGTTCAGTGAAAAAACCAAAGTGTTCAGTCGACCTTCGAAAAAATTATTTGCGCGGGAATTTGTGCTGGATGTTTATTTTGCGGAGGACAAATCGTGAACCTTCGCGGGAATAAAAAGCTGATGATCGGTGGTGGAATCTGCGCGGCTGTACTGATTGTTGAGGTTGCTGTGCTGGCCTTCGGTGGCGTCCGGCTTTCGCAAGCGAAGAAAGCGGTCAAGCAGGAGCGGGTGCGGCTCACGAGGCTGTTTAAACGAAATCCGTTTCCCTCGGCAGAGAATGTTCAGGTGCTGGAAAAGAATCTGGATGAGCTGGAGTATCGAATCGGGGCGATCACTGCTGAGATGATTCGCGATCCCTTTCCGCGTGATGCGATCGATGCCGCCGAATTTTCGGCCCGGGCTCAGGATGTGATTGAGCGCTTTCGAGAACGGGCTGAACAGTCCGGGATGGTGCTCCCGGACTCGCTTGAGGTTGGTTTTGCCAAATATGCCAGCGGAGGAGCGGTTCCGCAGGTTTCGCATGTTCCGCGGCTCATGCGCCAACTTCATTCCGTAGAGCGGGTGGCTGATGTGTTGGTAAAAAATGGAGTGGCTTCTGTGGATAAACTGTCCCGCGATCTTTTTGAAGCATCCGTGGGGCCGGAGATTCCTCAGCGGCGTCGGCCCAGAAATACCCCGGCTTCCGGAGCCAGGAAGCCGCTGTCTTTGGTGGCATCGGAATCGGGGCCCGACGGGTCCTATTATATCGAGCGCATCGGGGTTTCTTTTTCGGCCAAGGAAGCTGTCGTCTGGCGGGTATTGGACGGCTTTGCTGCATCGCCGCATGTAATGGTGATCACAGAGTTTGCGCACCAAACCCGCAGCGGAATTCTTGATTACAGTCCGGAGGCGGTTAAAGCGGGGGGCGACGACGAGACGCTGCGCTTTCTTTCGGAGGGAATTCTTTCGGGTGCCAGAGCGCTTTCCCGCCCTGAGCGTATTATTGCGGGCGATGAGCTTGTTGAAGTACGACTGATGGTTGATGTCTATAACTTTCAACCCGGGGAGGCCATGCGATGACCTCATACGGTAAAAGACGTATTGGACTTGAACAGGTTGTGCTCGGGCTTGCGGGCTTTGGACTGGCAGCTTCTATCGTTCTAACCCTTCTGACGGCAGGTAAGGTGGGCGCGTCTGATTCCACTGGGATCCTGCAGCCTGTGCCTGCGGAGCCGCTGGATATCCAGGCTCTGGAACATATTTCGAGGCTCGCAGTAGCGCCAGTGCAGTCCGAACCCGCGTCGGAAGGCCTGTTGGTCAGCCCTTTGAGGGTGGTCGCCATTGGCAGTGCCTATCCCATTCCTTATGAAGCGGAAGTCTGCCCGTTTTCTGATGTTCCTCAGCCGGCGATGAACCAGCTGGACCGCGACGGGGATGAGATTACGGATGACTGGGAGCTGAAGTACGGCCTCAATAAGTATAATGCATCGGATGCATTGCTGGATCCGGATGGCGACGGTTTCAGTAATCTGGAAGAGTTCAAGGCTGCTTCTGAGCCGGATGATGCCGCCAGTCATCCGCCTTATGCAGGAAAACTGCGGTTTGTAGACAGAAAAGACATACCTTTTTTCCTTGTGTTCAAAGGGTTAATTGAGAATCAGGATGGAAGTATCGTCTTTCAATTGAATAATCCTGAAACGGGTAAATCGCATTTTGCCTCCCTGGGAGAGTCAGTGGAAGGTGTTGATATTAAACGGTTTGAGGCGGCTGAAGAGGGGCTTCCTCCTCGGCTCTATGTTGTGCGGGGGAGTGCTGAAATTGAGCTGGAAAGAGGTGAGATTGCACTCGACCCAGAAAGTAAAGCTGAGTTGATTAATGTTCTTGATCAAAGCCCCATAATGGTTACTATGGGCGCGTTATTATCTTTGCATAATGATGAGTACACCGTTCTAGGTGTGTTTCCGGACAAGGTGATCTTGAAGGATATGCGGACTGGAAAGGTGTTCGACATTGTCGGTTTAGCCGATGGGGAACGGTAACGTTTTCCGGAGGATATGTTATAGGGTGAATGTTTGTTGGTAAATGCTTTGCCGTGGACCCTGGTGAACGCGCGGATTGTGTGGCATTTTTAATTATGAGAAGTAGAGGGGAAGGAAAAATGAATAGAACCTATATCTCGTCTCTATTGGTTGTGTTGGTTGCAACACAAACAATCCGAGCCCAGGACAGCCTGGATGATGTATTCGCACAGTTGGATGCGGCACAGGGAGGAACTGTACAAACAGCTCCTGCTGCCGGAACTCCGGAAGCAGCTCCTGCTCCGGCCGCTGTACAAAGCGCACAGCCAGCTGCTGTGCAAGCTGCTGCACCGGCCGCCGCACAGGCAGTTGCTGCTGAAGCAGACCTGATGAGCCGTGGTCTTGCGTATTATCGCGAAGGTCAAATGGATAAAGCTGAAGCAGTTTTTGAAGCTGTTCTGGCAGAAGATCCATATAACCGCCGTGCAATGGAATACCTGAAGCGCACTGCTCAGAAGCAATCTGCTACGGAAATTGCTAAACAGCGTGCAAGTCGGGCTCAGGCCATCTCTGATGTAGATGCTTCCTGGAATCCGGATGCAAAAGTTATTGCTGTTCCGGAAGAAGAAGGCACTGGACCGGTTAAAACTGCTGAAGAACTCGCGATTGAAGCGATGACTGCCCGTTTGCAGAGCATCATGATCCCGAGCCTCGACTTCCGCGATGCAAACATCAAAGACGTTGTGCTCTTCCTCACAGAAACCTGCCGCCGTCAGGATCCGACCAAACAGGGTGTTAACATTCTGCTGCTCGGCATGGACGACTCAATGGCTGCTGACCAGAACAACATCACGATTTCCATTCGTGATATGAGCCTCTACGAAGCCCTCCAGTACATTGTGGAAATGGCTTCCCTGAAGTTCGATGTTCAGGCTAAAGCGGTTGCGGTTATGCCGGTTGGATACGTTCCGCCGACAGATCTGAAACTGATCTCTTACGATGTTATTCCTGAAGTGGGTGCTGAACTCGAATCTATGGCCGGTGGCGACAGCGGCGGTGGTGTTGATGACCTCTTTGGTGATGCGTCCTCTTCCTCATCTGACGGTGGACCGGCTGATGTTGCAGGCTTCTTCTCTATTGTTGACTGGCCGGAAGGCTCTTCCGCAATCTACCAGCCGAACTTCCACAAGCTGTTCGTTAAGAACACGCCGAAAAACCTGAAAGCTGTTGAAAGCATTCTGGCTGATCTGGAAGACGAAGCGATTAAGAAGCGTTCCCAGCAGGTTGAAATCGAAGCTAAATTTGTTGAATACAACGAAGGCGCTCTCGAAGAACTCGGCTTCAACTGGACGCTGATGGACGACGGTTCTTTTGCCGGTCTTGGTTTCGCACCGAGCAGCTCAAAAACCTACTATCAGCCGGGTCAGGGACCGACTTCCTCCACAACGCTTCCGGGCGGTGGAACGTTGTATAACGATCCGACTACCGGTTACACTGCAATTGGTGATCCGCAGAGTACTGGCGTTGGTCAGAGCCTCTTCGGCAGTGGACAGCGCAATAACACCACCGCATTCGGTGCCGTACAATCCGGTATCCTCGGTGCCATGGGTGGCGCTCCGGCTGAAATGATCCTGCGTAACTCCAGCAGTTTCCCGTTCGACGTAGCGATTACCGCTATGGAGCAGGAAGGTACTGCAGACGTATTGTCCGCTCCTAAGGTAACCACCAAGTCCGGTAACGAAGCGATCATCCGCGTTGTGGAAGTTCACCGTTATCCGCAGGACTACGATGTGGAAACCGGTCAGCGTACTGCTCCGGTTGTGAAGCCGCAGGACTGGGAAGATTATGACCTGGGTGTTGTTCTGAAGGTTACTCCGGTGGTTGATGCTGAAAGCAACACCATCGATCTGGACCTCCAGCCGGAAATCACCAAGTTCATCGACTTCGACATCTACATTGCCGGTTTCAACGCATACGAATCAGGCGGTAACAACTCTTCCGAAGTATTCGGTAACAGTGCTCCGCTCGAAATCAAAATGCCTTACTTCGAAACTCGCGCAATTCAGACTCAGGTCACCATTGCCGACGGTTCTACCGTTGTTATGGGCGGTCTGGTTGATGAGCGCACTGAAACCTTCCGTGATCAGGTTCCGTTCCTGGGAGATATCCCATACATCGGTCGCCTGTTCCGCTCTGAAGGTTCCCGTTCCGCTAAGAAAAACCTCGTAATCTCTGTGAAGGCTACGCAGGTTGACGACCGTGGAATGACTCGCGATCAGCGCGAAATGCAGCGTCAGGCTGCTGCTAACTAAGCAGTAAGCTAGATGTTATAAGAACCCGTCCATGCAAGTGGGCGGGTTTTTTATTCCCCTTTTGATTCGCATGAAAATAAATGATCCTCTATTGGTACTATATTATGAAATTCATTGCATTTGATTTAGAAACAACCGGAACGAAACCTTCGGAAGATATGATCGTTGAGGTGGGTGCCGTTCTGTTCGATGGAAACCAGGCACTGAAGGGCTTTGGAGAACTGGTTGATCCAGGGATTTCGATGCCGCCCGAAGCTGCTGCGGTGAACGGAATTACTGATGAAATGCTTCGCGGAAAGCGGAAAATTGCAGATGTACTCGTTGATTTTGCGGAATTCTGTGGAGATCTGCCCTTGGTTGCACACAATGCTCCATTCGATTATAAGTTTATGCTGGATGATGTTAAACTGCACAAGTCGGCTTCTCCTCGTGGAGTGGTATTGGATACCCTGCCTCTCTCGAGAGCCGTATTTCCCGGGCTGCCGAACTACAAGCTTTGGACGCTGACCCGTCATTTCAATTTCCCCAGTGGAACATTTCACCGGGCGGAGGAAGACAGCTCTTATTGCGGTCTGCTCTTTGCAAAAATAGTCGAAACGCTGGAAATGCGTGGCGAACCCTGTTCCGAGTCGGATCTGGTGAAACTAATGGGCGGCAAAGAGGAAATGCGCTTCCCCGAATTTAAAGAACAGCCGGATCAGCTGGATTTGTTCTAACTACAACCTGCAGTAAGGACCTTAATGAAAATTGCTTTTTTCAGCACGAAACCGTACGACCGTAAATTCTTCGACCTTGCGAATAAAGATTTCGGACATGAAATCACCTATTACGAAGGAAAGCTTCGGCGGGAAACGCTTAAGCTGGCTGAAGGATATGATTGCGCCTGCGTTTTCGTAAATGATCAAGTGGACGCTTCTGTACTGATCGCCCTTGCGGCACAGGGAACGCGCCTGATTGCCTTGCGTTGCGCCGGGTTCAATAATGTTGATATAATCAGCGCCAAAGAGCTGGGCATTAATGTGGTCCGTGTTCCGGCCTATTCCCCCTATGCGGTTGCAGAACATACCGTCGGTCTGATGCTCGCGCTGAACCGTAAAGTCTACTGGGCAAACTCCCGCGTGAAGGAAGGAAACTTTTCATTGGATGGATTGCTCGGTTTTGATATGCGGAATCGTACAGTCGGCTTAGTCGGCACCGGCAAGATCGGAGAATGTGTCGCCAGCATCCTCAATGGTTTCGGTTGCAACATCATTGCCTACGATAAATACCAGAACAAGGCCTGCCTGGAGATGGGGGTTAAATATGTTGAGCGGGATGAACTGTTTGCTCAATCGGACATTATCTCCCTCCATTGCCCGCTGTTTACAGAAACGCACCATCTGGTGAATCACGACTCCATTGCCAAAATGAAAAAAGGTGTAATGATCATTAATACCAGCCGGGGTGCTCTGATTGATTCCAAAGCCGCCATCGAAGGGCTGAAGTCACATAAAATCGGCTATCTCGGGATCGATGTGTATGAGGAAGAGGAAGAACTCTTCTTCGAAGATAAAACCTTTGAAATACGGACCGACGATGTCTTTGCCCGTTTGACCACGTTCCCGAATGTGGTGATTACCGGACACCAGGCCTACTTTACAGAAGAGGCCGTTGCGGCCATTGCCCAGACGACTCTGCAGAATATTACGGCCTATGAAAACGGTGAAGAGCTGGTTAATGCAGTCATGCCCGACTAGCCGTCGTTCGGCGGCGGTTCCTCTTCAAGTTCCCGCATGATGAGCTCTGCGGGGGTGAGGAACTTCTTATCGTTGTTGCACTCCTTGCAGCATGGCACACAGTTGCTCTTGGTGCTCTTTCCGCCGCGCACCACGGGGAGTACATGATCCATCGTGAGTTCCGAAGGTTCAAACTGTTCGCCGCAATAGTGGCAGATGCCTTTTGCGAGTTCTTGTTTCCACCAGTCGCTCTTGCGCATTTCTTTGGCTTTGGCCCGCTCCCGCTTGACGTGGGCCGGGTCTTTTTTTATTTCAATCCAGTCATCATTCATAATTCATTTCCAAGGATTGGAAAATAAGTCCCGGCCTGCGCGGAAGCAACCCTAACTTCCAATCATTGGAAGAAACCTTGCTGGAAGGTTGAACGCATATTAGACTCTTTTGGTCTTTGATTCGGAGGTTGATCATGAAAAATCAAATATGGATGGCATTAATAGGATCGGTCGTGCTGACGGCCTGTGCAAAAGAAGAGGTGAAGAACATGGATACGAATAAGGTGGTAAAGACCGAGGCGGAGTGGAAAGAGCAACTGGATGACACGCAGTATCGTGTGACCCGCAAGAAGGGCACAGAACGGGCGTATACGGGCAAGTACTGGGATCATAAGGAACTGGGCATCTATTCCTGCGTCTGTTGCGGAACCGATCTTTTTCTTTCCGACACCAAGTTTGATTCCGGCTGCGGCTGGCCCAGCTATTTTAAACCCGTGGACGATAAGGTGATCACGGAGCATCGCGATACGACGGCGGGCATGATCCGCACGGAAGTGGTCTGTACCAAATGCGATGCCCATCTGGGCCATGTTTTCCCCGACGGTCCTCCGCCAACGGGACTGCGCTATTGCATTAACTCCGCATCCATAGATTTCCGAAAAAGCGACGAGCCTTCCACGTCCTCAGCCAAAGAATAGCTGTGATTCCAAGTCGGCGGCCGGTCGGAGAGGGGAGATAGCCATACAGTTCTTACTTATTTCCCATCCAACGCGGCCTGCCACTTGATCCATAGCTTTTTCAATGCAGCCGGATCTTCCAGGCCCATGCCGCTGAGGGAGGTTTTATACAATCCTGAATCGTCATCGCTGAATCTTGGGTCCTTTTTGATGGTCTTCGAAGTGAGATCAATATTTTCGACTTCGGTTTTGTTTCCGAACACCACGTTTTTCCCGTCGACCGAAACCGATGGAGTCTTTCCCTTCTCAGCCGAGAAACCAACGATGCCCTTTTCGTTTTCGACGATGATGTTGTCTTCAATGTCCAGTTTGGCGGTATCAATGATTGCCAGGCCCGCATAGGAGGAACGGGCGATGACATTGTTTCCAATTTCCAGTTTGGAGTTGGCAAAGACGTTGATGCCGGTCGCGTTGTCGACGATCAGATTATTGCTGATTTCGCCGATGGCGGAGCGGCTGCCGATGTAAAATCCGCGGTTTTTATTGCGGATGATCAGATTGGAGTGAGCCTCAATTTCGCCGCCGGTGCACCGGACGGCATGGTAGCGTGAGCCCGTGATGATGTTGCCCGTAAGCTCGACACTGGAACCGCTTCCAATGGTGATGCCGCAATGCCCGGGATTGAGCAGAATGCAGTCCCGGACTTCTCCTTCGGCCCCGTTCCAGTATTGAACCGTGTATTCAAATCCATCGAAGCGGCAGTTGCTGATGGCGACTTCCGATTTATCCTGTGCGGAAACAGCGCCGGGCGCAACGGTGCCATTACCGAGCGCTTCGAAGGTGCAGCCATTCAGTTCTGCTTCACCATTTCGAACAAACAAGGCATAGGGTGTGTCGCCCTTCTGCGGTTTGCTCTCGGTTTTCCACTGGATGGTGATGCCCTTGATGAAGACCGTCTTATAGGAATCTATCAGGATGGCCGGTTGGTTGGATTCCACTTTAAAAATCACGCCCTCGCCCTGGAGGGTAATGCCTTTCTTAATGAAAATCGATTTGCGGTAGGTTCCTTTTGGAACGGTAATCACGGAACCGGATTTTGCATCGTCAATGGCTTCCTGAATGTCGAATGCAGCGTATGAGGTCGTTGCGCATAGTAGTGCGAGCAGTATGGTTTTCATGATTTATTCTCCCTGGTTGTTTGAAACTCACCGTTCTTCAGCCGGTCCATATATTTCTTCGTTTCAGACGCGACGACTCCGGACAGCAGAATTAGTCCGATGAGATTGGGAATGGCCATGAGGGCATTTGAGATATCGGCCAGCGTCCAGATGACTCTCAGCCCTCCGACCGCGCCAACAGTGATGGCGCCGACAAAGAGCCACCGGTAGATCGGGATGGCTTTGGCTCCGAATAGATATTCAGCGCAGCGGTCGCCATAATAGGACCAGCCGAGCATGGTGGAATAGGCGAAAAACATGAGGCCGATACCGACAAGATACTGCCCCCAGCCGAACAGTCCTTTCTGGAACGCATGGGCGGTCAGTGCTCCGCCGTTGTGCTCGCCCGTATTGGCTCCGGTCACAAGAATAACGAGTGCGGTCATGGTGCAGATAATAAGGGTGTCGATGAACGGGCCGAGCATGGCGACGGTCCCCTCGCGCACCGGCTCGTTGGTCTTTACGGCGGCATGGGCAATCGGTGCGGAACCCAGGCCGGACTCATTGGAAAAGACGCCGCGGGCCACACCATAGCGAATCGTTTCGCCAAGAGCCCCGCCAACGGCGGCATGGGGGGTGAAGGCATATTCGAAGATGAGCGCAAAAGCCTGGGGAATGGCGGAGGCATGCAGAATGAGAATCGTTACCGCTCCGAGCACATAAAAGGTGCACATAAACGGAACAATCACGCCGGCTACGTTGGCAATTCGTTTAATACCGCCCAGAATAACAATCCCGGCGAGAAAGGAGAGCGAGAGTCCGGTGATCAGCCCCAGCCAGGAAATATGAAACCCTTCCCAGCAATCGAAACCGGATGAGCCTGCGGCTTCGGGCAGCAAATAGCTCAATCCGCCGACCACCGAGTTCGCCTGAACCATGTTGCCGATCCCGAAAGATGCCACAACACCGAAGAAGGCAAACAGCCCGCCGAGAATAGCGCCGAGCTTCTTGTTCTTCAGCCCCTGTTTTAAGAAATACATCGGCCCGCCACTGGCTGAACCATCTGCATGAATGACGCGATACTTCACGGCCAGCGTGCAGGAGGTGAATTTAGTGGCCATGCCGACCAGGGCCGTAATCCACATCCAGAAAACCGCGCCCGGTCCGCCGGCGGCAATCGCCGTGGCCACGCCGGCAATGTTGCCGGTTCCAATGGTGGCGGAGAGGGCGGTGGCCAGCGCTTTGAAGTGAGAAACGTCGCCTTCCTCATCGGGGTTATCGTATTTACCGAAGACGCAGGCAATGGCATGGCCGAGATGGCGGACCTGAATAAAGAGCAGGCGGGCGGTGAGATACAGCCCGGTTCCGACTAACAGTCCAATGGTGATCCAACTCTTCCACAAAAAAGAATCCAAGACTCCCAGCCACTCGTTAAATAACTCCATGAAAACCTCCGTTTGGATAACCTACGGAGCAGGCGAGGGATTGGCAAGCCGGAGGAGCAAACGATAATTGACTGAAAAAGAAAGACGGGTATTATCACAAAATGATTATCAGGCTGACATTAAGTATAATGTTGATTTGTTTAGTCCATGCATCAGCAGCTCTAACCTATGAGGAGCTGACTGAAGCCCTGAAAACGACGTCCGATAATAATACCCTGCATCGGCTTAGAGCCCAAACCGCCGAAGCCGGTATCCAACGCCTGGAAAATGAGGACCTCTCAGCAACAGCACGGAAAAAACTGAAGGCAGAGATACACGCTCATTGCGCGGATGTTCAGCTGGGAACCATGGATCTGTGGTATGGAAGTTCCGTTGTATCGTGGGGACGTCTCATGCTTCTTGAGGGGAAATGGAAAGAAGTCCGGTCGGCTCTGCTGGATCAGGCGGAAGTGCTGCAGAACATAGAAAAGAATCTCGCAGCCAATACTATTCCGGTGTCATCCATCAGTCCCGTCGCCGGCTGCCGGTATATGTTGGGCGAAACCTATCGGCTGGAATATGAAGAGTTCCAAACACTGGAACCGGCCGCGCAGGCACTAAAGCACTTCTATAACGTCTACATTAAATATGGCGACAGCCCGTGGGGCGAAAAGGCGCAGGAGAAAGCGGAAGCCGCTCAGTGCTTTCTGGAAAACAACGGCAGGCAGGTGCGTATTGAACTCGGTCCGCATAAGGAAGCCTTTGTGGCCAACAAGTTTAAACTGGGCGTTCGGCTGATGACGGAAGAGCGGTATGCCGATGCGATCGGGCCCATCGAAACCGCCATCAACTATTTCCCCGAGACCGGAAAGTCCGTTGAGGCCCTACGCAATCTGGCGTTCTGTCATTTCAAGCTGGAGCAGGACGATCAGGCACGAATGGTTGCGGAATACCTTTGCGAGCGTTTTTCATCCGACACCAATGCGCCCGCCGCGCTGCTCGGATTAGGGCGAAAGGCCATCTCCGCCGGCTGCGAGGAATTCGGAGAGGGGTTGTTCACGCTCTACCTGCAAACCTTCCCCGAGCATGAGAACCGCTCCGGCATTTTATCCTATTTTGCCTGGAAGGCCTACAAAGCCGAGGACTGGGAAAGGGCTGCGCTTTTTTTCCAATCATTGGAAATCGTTCTCCGATCGAACGGGGCAACCGGCCCGGAGCTGCAGAAGGCGGTTTTCATACAGGCCACCCACCCGCTGAGTGCTGAAAAACTGGAAGCGTTCA
Organism: Pontiellaceae bacterium B12227; assembly: GCA_029432775.1. GTDB lineage: Bacteria > Verrucomicrobiota > Kiritimatiellia > Kiritimatiellales > Pontiellaceae > Pontiella. The sequence goes on from JAROAZ010000003.1 coordinate 119,645, forward strand.
TGCTGGAATTCCCCGAGTCGGAATGGGCGGCGCCGGCACTCAATAAAAAAGCGCAGGCCCTGTTGGTGAAGGGCGACTTTGACGGCGCGTTCCAAACACTGGAAAAGCTGAAACGGAATTATCCGGACACATCGGTTTCCAAAAACGCGCTGGCCGGACTGATTGTGGCGGCGGTGGATGCCGCGCGGTTTGATATTGCCGAGCAGGTGCTCGAACACATGCTGGAAGATGAAGAATCCTACGGGCCGGATATTTACCTTACCACCGGCGAAGGCTTGCTCTCGGCCAAACAATTTATACTGGCGGAAAAGGCATTCCTTGCCGTTCCTCAGAACGAGCGCGCGCTGTTCGGAACTGCTTCCTGCCGGTTCGGCCTGAATGATTTTGAGAGTAGCTTCCAGACCCTGGAAAAACTGTTGAATCAATTTCCGGGCATTGGAAAATTCTATGATGCCCGCCTGATGCAGGCGCGTTGTCTGGTTCAGCTGAACCGGATCGACGAAGCCTGCACGGCTTATGCCGAAGCTTCGAACGGGCAGGATTATGCGGTGAACTTCGAAATGGCAAACGTGCTCATTGAGCCGGAAGCCAGGCTTGCGGCCTATCAGCGGATAGCCCTGTTGGCCGATCCGGATATATCCGCCAACCGGCCGCTGATTGCCGAGAGCATTGTGGCCAGTCTTCCGCTCGGCATCGAGCTGAAGAAATATGATCTGGTCCTGGCCGGCTGCGATCAGTTCGAAGCGCTCTTCCCGCAGCACGGGCAGCTTCCAACCATTGGAACTTTCCGTAAGGAGGCCGAACGTGCGCTGGCTCAGTAGATTTCTCATTCTATTGCTCGTTGCCTCGGTGGACGCCGCCTACGTGGTGAACAATGCGGGCCGGCAGATTAACGGGACCGGAATTTCTGCAAGCGAAGACGGGTCGGTTTCACTAACGACGGCCTCCGGACAAACCATGACCTTCCGGAAGGGGCAGTATCGCTCCGCAGCGGCCGACCGACCGCCAGAGCTGAGCCGAGCAGAAAAGCTGTTGAAAGAGGGGCACGGAAAGCGGGCGGTTCCTCTGTTGAAACAGGTTAAGCAGGAATGCCGCTTCCTCGCATGGGATCAGCAGGCCATCCGGCTGCTGGCCGACTACTACTTTTCATCCGGCCGTTTTTCCGAGGCCGTTGCAGAGTTCCAATCCCTGGAAAATCAGGAGGAGCCGGCCGTTCAGCGCACACTTCGCGAGGCCATGATGCAAAGCGGCGATCTGGAAACTGTACTGCTGGTTTTGAATGAAGATATTGCAACCGGCTCCCGCGAGGCCGCCGCGCAGGCGTACTTAATGCGCGGCGAACTCAAGGCGGAAGCGGGCGACCTCGAAGGCGCGCGGCGTGACTGGCTCAAAGTCATCACCTTTTTCAAAGCACAGAAAGAACTCGCCGAACAGGCGGAACAAAAAAGATCTGAAGGAGAGAACATATGAAATGGTTAATACTAATGATCATGGTTTCCGTGGCATTTCCATCTGTGGCGCAGGAGGCGGAGATTGTGAAAAGCGAGGCGGTACAGGCGGCGGAAACGGCCCCGGAAGAAGTCTCCGGCTTTATGGATGTGGTTAAGGGCGGCGGGGCTTTCGGGATCTTTCTGTGGTGCGGGCTGGCCGGCCTGTCGCTTGCGGCCTGTGCGCTGATTGTTGATTCAGTGCTGAATATCCGGATTTCCAGAATTATTCCAAAGACGCTGGTCTCGTTGGTCCGCGAAGCCATTGAAGACGGCAGCATGAAAAAAGCGGCGCAGCGGTGCAAGGATGTGCCGGGGCCCTATTCCAATATTCTGCTGGCCGGTTTTGAAAATGTGGAGGACGGCTTTGATACGGCCCAGGAAGCCATCGGCATTGCCGCCGATATGGAGAGCGAGAAAATGCTGCAGCGGGTGAACTATCTCAACGTGGTCGGCAACCTGGCCCCGATGCTCGGGTTGCTCGGAACCGTGCAGGGGATGATCCTGGCCTTCGCCACCCTCGGTACCACTTCGGGCGCAGCCAAGAACGCACTGCTGGCCATCAATATCTCACAGGCACTTTATACGACCGCCGCCGGACTCGTGATAGCCGTCCCGGCCATCGGTTCCTACTTCTTTTTCCGCAACCGCGCAGCCAAGGTTATCCTCACCATGGAAAGCCTCACGATGGAAGTGATGAAAGGGTTGAAGAAGAAAGAGGAGCCGAAGGTCTGAAGGTCGAAGGTCTGAAAATTCGGAGTAGCTGACTTTCGACTTTGGACCCTGCGACCTTTGACCGGTTTATCATGAGAAGGAATTTACAGAAAGGCAGCGGTGGCGGCATCAATATGACGCCGATGATCGACGTTGTATTTCAGATGATCATCTTTTTCGTCTGTACCGCCCAACTGGAGCGGGAACAGTTTTCCGAATGGATCAATCTGCCCGACTCGCCAAACGCTCCCGAAATGGCGCAGGAAAAAGATCCGCGCACCATCACCATTGAAGTCGATGAAAAAGGCAAGATCACGATTGGCCGCACCCCGCTCTCAATTTCCAAACTTCGGAAAGTCCTGACCAAGACCGTGGCCGACTACGGTGTCTACGGCCCGTCCATCCCGATCCAGATTCGGGGGGATGCAATGTCGCATCATTCCAATGTTCGGAAGGTCATGGATGTGTGCACAGAATCGGGGCTCTATAAGATTGCTTTCATAGCGGTAAAGGATTCAGTGGAATGAGGAGAAAAGGCCAACAACGTTTCGCCCACGATAACGACGAAATCGAGGTTTCAATGACGCCGATGATTGATGTCGTGTTCCAACTGCTGATCTATTTTCTGGTGACGTTCAGCACGGCGGATGTGTTGGCACATCTGGATATTTCGCGGCCGTCACCGGATGCGGTGCAGTCCAAGCAGACTCCACCGGCAGATATGATACGGGTGGCGGTGTTGAAAGATGGTTTTGCGATTAATGGCCGCAGTGTTTCTGGTGAACAACTCGATTCTCTGATGGGGCGGCTGGCTTCGGTCAGCACGAAGCAGACGGTGCTGGTGAACTGCGATGATGCATCGCTGCATGGCCGCCTGATCAAAGTATTGGACATGTGCGCGTCACATGAGCTGACTCAAATTGCGGTGATGTCAGGAAAATAGGGGTAGCCACAAAGAGGCACAGGAAGCACGAAGACTAACAACAGGAGGAAGGCATGGAATGGAAAAATGTTAATGCGTTGTGCGATGTGGTAGGGAACACGAGTCTGGATATTCATCAGTATCATCGATCAGGTCATTTGGAGAAAATATATGAAAATGCGCTCGCCCACCGATTAAGAAAGCTGGGGCTAGAGGTAAAGCAGCAGGTTCCACTGGTTGTCTATGATGAGGATGGGACGGAGCTCAGTGAATATTTCGCTGACCTTTTGATCGAAGGGCAGCTAATTATTGAATTTAAAGCATGTAAATCGGTCGCAGATCAGCACGTTGCCCAAATTCTCGGATACCTCCGATCGTCGGGTATTGAACATGGATTACTGATTAACTTTGGTTCCTCGAAGCTGTTCATCAAAAAATACATCCTCAATAAAAATCCGAATACAGTCCGAGCTGGTGTTAAGAATTTGATCCTGAGTCTTAGAGCTTCTTGTGCCTCTTTGTGGCCATTTATCCGGTAGCCATGAAATCCTCTGGAAGCAGGCTGTTCAGTAAGGGAGCGGGGCCATTTATTTCGGTGGTGGTTCATGTGGTGATCTTTGTGGTGTTGGTGAAGGTGCTGGTTTTTCGCGCTCCGGAAAAGGAAACGGCGATTGATGTACAGGTGGTAGAAGAACAGATCCGGAAACTGGATAAGGTGGAGCAGGAACCTGAAAAAGCAGAGATCCTTGAATCGGAAGCGGAATCGCTGGAGGCTCCGGAGGATCTGGCTGAAGAACTTCTACCGGCGGAGGTGATGCAGAATTCCTTGCTGGAGTCTGAACTGGATTTGAGCGGCCTGGATTCGGTGGCCAATATTGAGAGTCCTTTAGTGATGAAGGGACTGATGGTGGGCCGCTCCGAAAGCGGGCGTAAGAAGCTGTTGCGCGAGTTTGGCGGTCGATATGGCGGCCAGGCGGAAAAGGCGGTGCTGAAAGGGCTGGATTGGTTGCAGGCGGCTCAGGATGAAAACGGTTCGTGGGGCGTTGGTAAAAGCAGGAGTATGACCGCGAAACAGGAGCGGGCCCGGCTGACGGGGTTATCCCTTCTCTGTTATCTGGCGCATGGCGAAACGGCGCAATCGGAAAAGTATGGCGAAACGGTACAGCGGGCTATTCAGTATCTGCTGAATGAGCAGGATGCAAAAACCGGCCGTTTTGTGCCGTTCTCGAAGACGGTGGGATCGCATGATGACATCGGGGTGTATGGCCACGCCATTGCAACCTATGCACTTTGCGAGGCCTATGGCATGACGCGTATGCCGTTACTCAAAGAGCCGGTTGAGAAGGCGGTGCAGGTGATCATTGATGGACAGCAGGAGAAGGGTGGTTGGGATCACCGCTATCAACACGAAAAGTGGAGCGACCTTTCCGTGGGCGGCTGGCAGGTGCAGGCGCTGCGGGCCGCGCAGGCAGCGGGTGTGAAAGTGGAAGGAATTTTCCAGGCATTGGAAAAGTCGGTGCCCTTTGTACAGGGCATGCACGCCGGGGAGGGTAAGTTTTATTACCGGCTTGGTAACAAAACGCCGAATGGAGATCTGGATTATATGACGGGTGTGGCTGTGCTTTGTATGCAACTGGCCGGCAGCAACCGGGTGGATGAAGTAAAGGCCGGGCTGGATTATCTCAAAGATGCAGAGTGTACGGACTGGGACGAGGGCTGGGAAAAGACCGGGAAAAACAAGAGCTTCAATATTGCGTATGAGTGGTATTACAACACGCAGGCGATCTTCCAGAAGGGCGGCTCGAAGTGGTCGAGCTGGAACAATAAGTTTGCTCCGATGCTGATCGAAGCCCAGGACTCTTCAGGCGCCTGGAAACCGCCGGCTGAGGAAAAGGCCATTTCAAAAGATATGATCTACACCACCAGCTTCTGTACGCTTTCCCTGCAGGTCTATTATCGCATCCTGCCCTCATTCAAAAAGGCGGCCGTTACCGACGAACGATTCGTTTTTGAAAACGATGTGAAGATCGTGGTGTATTGATGGCCTTGAAAAAAAGCATGTCGCAGAAGCTGCGGATGGATGGGCGCGACTACTCGCATCCGGGGTGGTATTTCATCACGTTGGGTGCGGATTATCACCGGCATTATTTTGGAGAAGTGGTTGCCGCCGAAATGCGACCCAATGCGTTGGGAGAGTTGGTCGAGGCGTGTTGGCGCGAGATCCCGCAGCATTATGGCCATATTGAATTGGGGGCATGGCAGGTGATGCCTAACCATTTCCATGGGCTGATCCGCATTGTCCGTCCCGGAGGGAAGGGGCTGGGAGAAGTTGTTAATATGTTCAAGGGTTCGGTCACGCGGAAATGGCGGCGGGCTGTAGGTTCTCGCCATGGCGAGAAAGAACGGGTTTGGGCGCCGAACTATTATGATGTGATTTGCTTTAATGCAGAAGAGCTGGAAACGCGGGAGCGCTATATCCGCGCAAACCCGCGGAGGTGGGCGCTGAAGGGCGTTGCGGGCGGCACCATTAAGAAGAGCCGTTACAGGGGCAATACGGCGTTGCTCCGGCAGCATGGAACCCGAAAAGCATTGCAGGTTTCGAGAAAGGCAAGTGATGCGCAGGTTACTTCGTTGCAGGCGGATTTCGCCGGGTTCGATGGTATTGTATGTAGCACGTTCTTTTCATCTGGAGAAAGGGCCTGTCTCGACACGTTGCTAGCCGGAAGTGCCCGGGTTATATGGGTGCTGCCCATGGCCATGCCTAAAACGATTCCTGAAAAATGGACAAAAGCCTTTCTGGAAAAACGGGCGCTTTGGCTCTCCGCATTCCCGGACGGGCAGGAAGAGGCTTCCAGCGAAAGTTGTGAACGAGCCAACCAATGGGTTGAGCGGTTCTCTTGTGCTGAGCAAAGATGAGCAGGAAATCAAAAAGGCCGATCGAAACGACCGGCCTTTTGAATTCGATAACGATGTGAAGATCGTTGTCTATTAATGCGGCATGCTGACGACCAGGTTGATGGCGGAGAGCAGGCCGACGACCCACATAACCGGTGAGATCTTCTTGAAGTCGCCGGCGCAGACGGCAATCAGAATGTAGGAGAGAAATCCTACCGTAAGGCCGGTTGCAATGCTGAAGGTGAGCGGCATCAGGATCATGGTCAGGAACGCGGGAACCGCAATCTTCAGATCGGTGAAGTCGATTTCCTTGATGTTACGGAACATGTACACTCCCACGATGATGAGCGCCGGGGCGGTGGCAAAGCCGGGAACAATTCCAATGACCGGTGCCAGGAAGAGGGCCAGCAGGAACAGCACGCCGGTAACCACTGAAGCCAGACCGGTGCGGGCGCCATCGCCAATGCCGGAAGCGGATTCAATGTAGGTGGTCGTGGTGCTGGTGCCGAGCAGGGAGCCGGCGATGGTGGCAACCGCATCCGCTTCGAGAACCTTATCGACCTTCTTGATGGTTCCGTCGGGCTCTACGTATCCGGCTTCATAGGAGCAGGCGACGATGGTGCCGATGGAGTCGAACAGGTCGACAAACATGAAGGAGAAGATCGCGCCAAGGAGGCCCAGGCTTAAAGCGCCCATAATATCCAGCTTGAAGGCAATCGGAGCGATGCTCGGCGGTGCCGAGACGAATTTTTCCGGCAGGCTGACTTCGCCGAAGAGAGCACCCACGACGGTGGCGAATACGATGCCGATCAGAATGGCGCCTTTAATCTTCCGCGCTTCCAGCACGGTGATGACCAGCAGCGATACCAGGCCGATCAATACCGGCTTGGTCAGTGCCCCAATGGAAACGAAGGTGGCCGGATTGGCAACGATCAGTCCGAGGTTCTTCATTCCGATGAAGGTGATGAACAGACCGATGCCCGCTGCGGTTGCAATGCGCAACCCGACGGGAATGGCGGTAACCACCTTTTCTCGAATGCCCACCACGGTCAGGACCAGGAAGGCGATACCCGAAATGAAGACCACGCCGAGCGCGGTCTGCCAGTCCAGACCCTGACCCATTACGAGGGTGTAGGTGAAGAAGGCATTGAGCCCCATGCCCGGCGCCATGGCAAACGGGACGTTGGCCCAGAGGCCAACGAGGAATGTGCCGAGCGCTGCCGCCAGGCAGGTGACGGTGATCAAGGCGAATTTATCCATGCCGGCTTCGCTCAGAATCATGGGATTCACGAAAATGATGTAAGCCATGGTCAGGAAGGTGGTAAGCCCTCCGATGATTTCCGTTTTAACATCGGTACCGTGTTCTTTGAGTTTGAAAAAGCCGGTCATGGTTTGCTCCCTGAATTATCGCTTAGAAATGGTACTGGAGGATGCCGCTGATGGCGTGCTGTGTTTTCGCGTTCTGGATATCATATTTATTTTTCCAGTAGTCATATTCCACACCGGCTAGCAGCGAGCGGGATTTCATGCCAACAAGAGCACCGACATCAAATTTGAACTGAGGGCAGATGTGGAGGTTGTCTGTTCCATCTCCGAATACCCAGTCAATAAAACCATCGCAGATAAAGGCGGATTCGCCCAACTCGGCCGTATATCTCCAAACCGGAGTCAACTGATAGGATTCCACTTCGCTGGCACCTGAATTAAAGCGGCGATAGAAGTTGAGTTGAAAAAAATCCAGACCGGGAACGCTGAGGTCCACACCCGCTCCAACCAAATAGTTCTGCAGGCCGAAATCATCACCATTGAGCTCGCCGTATTCGTAGCAGATGGCAACCAGCCAGTCTTTCACAAAGGATACGGAAAGATCTTTGTTCAGCACTTTTCCAAAGCTTACACGCGGAGAAATTTCACCGTAATACGACATCTTTCCATTAGCAAAGGAGGTGTCACCATCGTAATAGATGGCATCGTGGAACCAGAAGAAGTCGCCCCATTTCCATCCGTTGGCATGCTCGATAGTCAGCGTCTGCTGGGTTTCCGGATCCACTTCAAAGCCGCTGCCGTAGAGGCCGGTCAGGCTGGTATCGGTCCATTGGATAAAGTCGCCGCCGTATGCAACGACAGAGGTGAGTGCGGTTAATGCGAGCAATGTACGTTTCATGGTATCCCCTGGGTTAAATAACTTCGTACACCCTAGCGAGGGTACGTAGTTGGTTATATTCTTTAAACGAAACATTATGCGTATGATCTCAAAAACTCCAAAGCCTTAAGTTTAAAAATATTATGTGGACTATGAGTATAGGGTATTACGGAATTAGCCGCGGCCCGATTTCCTTGTTTCCCGTACGGGGAATCCTGTATCTGTATATCCCTGTATCTGTGGACGTATTTCGGGGGATTTATGAAGCAACGAATCATCATGATGCATCATGATTTTATTGGGGGGGCAATCTGTTTGCCGGCGGTTTCCCAGCGTTGGCGAGTGCGTACGCTTTCAGTGGCAGTATAAAAGAAGCTGCAGTGACATCGTGAGGAGAGCCTTCCAATGATTGGAAAAATGACCGGAATAATTTTGCTGTGTACTGTCTGTGCTTTTGGCAACGGTGATGTGCTCTATAAACAGGGAGCCGGACTTTTTAAATCCGACCCGGTCCAGGCATTGGAACTTTTTGAGCAGGCGGCGGGCGAGGGCAGTGTTCCCGCCATGGTCGGTGCCGGTCACTGCTATGAAACCGGCACGGGCACACAAACCGATTATGCCAAAGCGATCGCGTTCTATGAGTTGGCGGTTCAAAACAATTCACTGAAAGCCTGCGAGGGTCTTGCGCACATTTATGCCGTCTGCCCCGATCCCGAATTCCACGATGGCGTTAAGGCTGTGAAGTTTGCCGGGGCGATTGCCCGCAAGAAGCCGCGCGACTTTGGTGCTCTGGCCCTATTGGCCAAAGCCCATGCCCGGAATATGGATTTTTCAGAGGCTGGAAAAATGCTGCTGAAGGCAAAGCGAGTGGCCGACCATGAACAGTTGCCGGAGCTGAAACGGCTACAGCAGAATTTTGAAAAAGGAATCCCGGAACCTGAGCAGGCTTCCGAAGTCTGGATGATGAAAGCCGGAGACGAAGGTCGTTCGCTTTGGGCCATGCTTCAGATTGCGGGATGGTGCAGCACCGAAGCTCATACCATGCATGATCAGAAGCAGGCCCGCATGTGGTATGCCCGTTCTTCTAAAATGGGCAGTGCGGAAGGTGCATTGCAGTATGGCCGCTTCTGTCTGCGCGGCATCGGCGGGGCGGTGGATATTGAATCCGCTATTGCTGCATTCGAAAACGCGGCGGAAGCAGGAGAGCTGCAGGCTTTTTCCTATCTCGGCGAAATCTATTTTTCCAACCGAACCGGCCGCCGGGACATGGATAAAGCGTACAAGTATTACAGCCGGCTAGAAGGAACAGAGGACCAGACCATTGAGTTTCTGATTCAGGCTCTGAAGAGCAGTAAACTGCGTAGTCGGATGGATGGTGCGGAACCGGAAGAGCTGCATACGAGTGGAGATCAGTACTCTATACCCAGCACATACACGACGTATGATATCTACGGCAATTCAAGCGGAACGGTGACCATTCCGGCCCGGCATAATTATGCCCTGATCTATTATCTAGCCGCCGCCGAGTCGGGCTTCCGGCCGGCGATGCTGAAAGTGGCTTCCATCTATAAACGGGGTAACACCACCGTGCATGCAGACCCGAAACGTGCGGAATACTGGGCAAAACAGCTCGGCATGAAAAGCGGGGACCTGGTGGCGGCGGCAAAAATCGTTACGCCGCGGGATCCTTCCGGTATTCCGAACAATGCACGGGTGCTCAATCAGGAGGCCCGCAAATATCGCGGATTAGATGGCTATCCGAAAGACCCCTCTCTGGAGTTCAGGCTCTACATGAAGTCCTATGAAGTCGATCCGTCCGAAAGCGATGGCTATGCGGCCTTCGCCATCTCATGTATCTATTTCCGGGGTTGCGAAGAGGTGCCGATGGATAAAGAGAAGGCGCTGGAGTGGAAAATTAAAGCGGCCGACCAGGGGCATCCCGAGTCGCTGGTCAATCTCGTTGCCCGCTATGCCATGGGAAATGTCGGAGCCGAGTGCGATGCTGAAAGGGCGATGCACTATGCCCTCAAATTGCTTAAAGAAGAGGAGCGGGCGAGCAGAGACTATCGCTACTTCGATGTGATTGGCGCTGCTTACGCCCGCAACGGCGATTTTATGAATGCGGTCAAATATCAGAATAAGGCTATCGAAGCACTGCTCTCCAAAGACAGCCGCATTAACCAAAGCGAGAAATCGAAGCAGCGAAAGCACCAGGAGATGCTCAGCCGAATCGAACTCTATCAAGCCGGCCAGCCATTCAAATATTGATTGGTTCTAAACCTTCTCAATCACTGCGGCGCCGAAGGTGAAGCCGCCGCCGAAAGCGGTCAGGCCGGTTTTGGAGCCGGAATCCATTTCAGGAATCAGTTCGGTGAGCGCAATCGGAATCGTGTTCGACGAGGTATTGCCGTATTTCCGGATATGGTTGAACATTTTTTCCGGCGGGCAATGGATCGTTTTGCGGATCGCTTCGATAATGCGCTCGTTCGCCTGATGCGGAACAATCTTGTCGAGATCTTCAACGGTGATTCCGCGTTCTTTGCAGGCATTGTCGAGCACGTCGATCATTTTGCGCACGGCCAGCTTGAAGACGGTCAGGCCTTCCATCTCGATCACTTCGCCGCTTCCCATGTTCGGAACATAGAGAACCTTGTCTTCCACGCCGGTGGCGGAGAGGAACGGCCGGTTCAGTTTCACGCCGATATTGCCTGTCCGCTTTTCGCAGCTCACCAGAGAAGCAGTGGCCGCATCGCCGAAGAGAGCCATCGTTTTCTGGTCGTCGTGGTTGACCATGGGCGAAAGGGTTTCGGCGGTGATGACGATTACCTTCTTTTCCGGTGCATTCGTCAGGAAGTCGAAGGCCGATTGCAGGGCATACATGTAACCGGAGCAGGCGGCATTCACATCGTGCGCCTGCATCAGTACTTCCCCTTTTTCGGGGCTCAGTTTATGCAGCACCTTACAGGCGAGCGAGGGGGTCATGGCCATCGGTGTTCCGGTGGAGCAGATGATGGCGCCGATATCGGAAATGTGCAGATTTTCTTTTTCGAGCAGTTTTTTGGTGGCATCCACCGCCAGCGTCAGCACATTTTCATCGCCGTCGATCCAGTAGCGGTTTTCGATGCCGGTCCGTTTGCGGATGGCTTCGGAATCCCACTCGCCGTGGCCCTGCAGCAGCTCATCGTTGGTCAGATGGCGGGAGCCGAGCACCGTGGTGATGTTGGAAATGTAAATAGAGTTTGAAGTTTTAGGCATTAAGTTCGAAGTCGGTGCAGACTGAACTTCTGTACTTCTCCGCCGTTCCATAATCGGGGTGCCCGGATCCTCTTTCGTGATCGGCTTGAGCTGGGCGGCTTCGTCGGATGCGATCTTAAGCATCGGAGTGCCGACGGTCAGCGTGTCGCCTTCTGCCACCATAATTTCGGAAATCGTTCCGGAGACCGGGGAGGTGATGTCCATCGAAGCTTTATCCGCTTCGACGGAGGCAATCAGATCGCCCTCAGCAATTTCGTCACCTTCGCTCACGAGCAGGTTGGCTACGTTGATGGTTTCGTCGGAGGGGCTGGAGCCGATGGCTTTGACGATGACGGTTCCGGCTTCTTCTTCCACCGGCTTTTCCCAGTGAATATCGATATCCAGCATTCCGCAGCATTTTTCGAGCGTCCCTTTAAAGGAGGGCAGCACTTCGATCTGGCAGGAGAAGTCGTATGGAATATAGGTGTCCGGACGGGTGACGCGTGCAACCTGCACTTCGGAGCCGGCTTTTTCGGCAATCGCCGCCGCAATTTCGCCGCCCATGCCTGCCGTCTGGTTGTCTTCATGGACCACAATCAGTTTGCCGGTCTTCTTCGCCGAAGCGAGGACGGTTTCTTCGTCCCAGGGGAAGATGGTACGCAGGTCAATAATTTCGGCATTCAGGCCGATCTCTTTCAGCGCTTCGGCGGTACGTTCAACCACCGGCATGCAGCTACCCCAGCTTACGAGGGTGATGTCCTGACCAACGCGGGCCACGCGGGCTTTTCCGATCGGGACATACTGTTTGTCGATGTCGGCCGATGTGGTGTTGGAGCGGTCGTTGATCAGGCTCTTCGGGAAGAGGAAGATCGACGGGCGGCCGGCTTCGGCAATGGCATTGAGCAGACCGGCGGCATCAGCCGCGGTGGAAGGCATAAAGACATCCACACCGGGAACGTGCGCGCAGATTGATTCCATGGTCTGGGCATGATACGGGCCGAGGCCCGGGCGGTAGCCGCCGGCAATCGACATGATCAGCACCGGGGTTTCCCATTGGCCGTTGGTACGCCAGTACATAGCGCCGATTTCAGAAAGGATATGGCTGTAGGCTACCGGCATGAAGTCGGCAAACTGCATGAAGGCCACCGGGTTTGCGCCGGCGAGGGCCTGTCCGGTTGCCACACCGAGAATCGTGTTTTCCGCAAGCGGGGCATTGTTGACCTGTTCCGGAAAGGTCTGGGAAAGGCCGCGGGTCAGTCCGAATACATCGCCTTTCGGGTCTTCAATGTCCTGTCCGTGCAGAATGGTTTTCCGATCATTGGAAAGTCGGTTTTTCAGGGCCTCGCGCATGGCTTCAAGCATGCTGAGTTCCCGGTTTTCGGCGGTGCCGAGATATTCTTCCCGTGGTTCCGGCAGGGCCTTCTTGGCGGTCAGGGCCGCTTTCGGGGTCGTGCCGCTACGGGAAAGGTGGAAAGCTGCATCGACCTTTTCCTTCACGTCGTCTTCAACCGCCTGAACGGCTGCGGCCTCAACACCGTTGGCGAGCATATAGTCGCGCAGTTTGGCACACGGGTCTGCATTCTCCATGGCGTTTTTAAGATCGGCCTCGGTACGGTACATCGACTGGTCGTCGGCGTTGGTGTGGCTTTCGAGGCGTTCCACATTAAAGACCACAATCTGCGGGCCGCGGGTTTTCCGAAGATTGGAAACCACTTCTTCGAATTTTCCAAAGGTTGGAACCGCATCGGAGCCGTCAACCCGATGAATCGGCAGGCCGTAGAAGGAATCAGATTCGCCGTCGGGCAGGGAATAGAAGGTGTTGCCTTTGGTGATGGTGGAGAGCGCGAAGCGGTTGTCTTCAATGAGGAAGAGGACCGGCAGGTTGGAGCGCACGGCTTCGCCGACAGCTTCATAGAAGTCGCCCTGCTGTGTGGCGCCATCGCCCACCGAGACGAGCACAAACGGATTGCCTTCCCTGTTTTTAATGACCGAGGCCGCGCCAACGGCCTGCAGGACATTCCCGCCGACGAGGGTCGGTGTGCTCATGATATTCAGCGAAGGATCGCACGGGAAGGCGGGCATACGCCGGCCGGCGGAGTTGGATTCTTCTTTGGAGAAGAGGCCGTAAAAAACGGTTTCATAGGAGACGCCGCGGGCATAGGCCAGCGCCCGGTCGCGGTAGTGCAGGTGCAGCCAGTCGCCCTCGATGAGATGCGGGGCAAGGGCCGCAGAGGCTTCGTGTCCAGAGGACGGGATATAGAAAAAGACCTCTCCACGTTGGGCGGCGGCCGACTGCAATTGGTCGGTATAGCGCGAGGCAACCATGGGGCGGTACAGTTCGAGCAGTTGTGCTGCAGAAGGTATATTCATGAAATTGGTGCTTTCTAATTGAACGAAAATAGTACGAAAGGCGGTGGATAAGGTCTATTCGTAAATTGGACAATCTCTAACCTTTGACTCTGGACTTAATGCCGGATATGTTGTCTCTTGCTAAGTTGTTTGCAGCACTATGAAAAAGAGAAACGTAGATCTAGTATGCGATATCGCCGAATTGATATCGCTGGCCGAAGAAGGTCAGGCTCGTAAGGAATTACTACAGAAAGTGGTAATTTCCGTGGCGGGGCATATGCATGCCGATGTCTGCTCGATCTATATTTATGAAGAGGAAAGTAAGAAGCTGACGCTCCGGGCCACACAGGGGCTGGATCCTGCCGCCATCGGGACGGTCTCTCTTTCACTTGGCGAGGGAATCACCGGGCGCGCGGTGCGCGAGTTGCGTCCGATCTGTGTTGGAACTGCTTCCAAGAGTTCTTCTTACAGGTTTTTTCCGGGCATTCATGAAGAGGACTATGAGGCCTTTCTGGCGGTTCCGATTCTGCGCGGGCTGCGTCGGATCGGTGCGCTCGTTGTTCAGGCCGGCGAGGCAAACTATTTTACCCCCAACGATGTAAAGGCGCTGCGCGCCATTGCGGCCCAGCTGGCCACGATGATCGAAAATGTGCAGTTGCTCAGCGAAGCTCGAGAAGAAGCCTCCGCGACAGCCGCCGCCTTGCCGTCCATGAAAAAGGTGGTTACGGAGAGCATTATTCGGGGTCGTTCGGCCAGCACCGGTACTGCTCGGGGCAGGGCAAACACGCTTGATTCGGTCAATAAAGAGGCGTGTATTCTGCCGGATCCGGATGCAATACCGCATACAGCGGAGGATTTTGACAAGGCGGTGGAGAAAACCGCGGATCAAATCAACTCACTCCAGCTGCAGATGAGTGAAGACCTGGCGGATGTTGCAGTACTTATTTTCAGCGCCCATCTGCTGATTCTCGAAGACGAGCAGTTTACGGGTCGAATTTCGAACCTGATCCAGACCGGCACCGAGGCGGTGAAGGCTATCGCCACCGTGGTGAATGAATATGTGGATGTGTTCTCCAAGAGCAAAATGCCGCTCATTCGTGAAAAAGTGCTCGATGTGAAAGATCTGGGCAATCGCCTGACGCGTAACCTGCTGAATGAAGAGTCCGATACATGCGATTACCGTGGACAGATCATTATTGCTCACGAGCTCCTGCCCTCCGACATTCTGAAGCTGTCTGCTGAAAACGTGGAAGGCTTCATTGTGAGCAGCGGGGTTACTTCCCATAACGCTATCATTTCCCGTTCGCTGGGTATTCCGATGGTGGCCATCAGCCGCGAACAGGCCGACAGCATTCCCGATGATGAGGAAATGCTGATGGATGCCGAGCAGGGGATTATTTACCTGCAGCCGGGTGACGAAGTGTATGCCAAATACCGCGAGCTCGATTCGGCCTGGAAGGTGCTGCACGATGCCTCTGATATGAAGGAAAAGACGCTTACCAAATGCGGTGAGCGCGTCCAGATTTATGCCAATATCAATCTGCTCAGCGATCTGAAACCCGCACGGGAATTTAAGGTCGAAGGCGTGGGGCTCTACCGTTCGGAGTTCCCGTTTATTGTGCGGAACGACTTCCCGACCGAGGAAGAGCAGTATGTGATTTATAAAAAACTCGTCGACCAGATGGACGGCCGCATGGTGACCTTCCGGACGTTGGATATCGGCGGCGATAAAATGCTCTCCTATTATTCCAACGTGAACGAAGCCAACCCTTTCCTGGGAATGCGGGCGATTCGCTTCTCGCTGCAGAATAAAGACATCTTCATACAGCAGCTGCGTGCGTTTTTGCGTGCCGGTGCCGATGCGGACACGCGGATTATGTTCCCGCTGGTCTCGTCGGTTGATGATTTTGTTGAAGCGCGCGATATTGTTTACGATTGTATGCAAAAACTGGATTCTGAAGGTATTTCCTATAATCCGAAAACCAAACTCGGTGTCATGATGGAGCTGCCTTCAGCGGTGGAAGTGGTGGACGAGTTGGCAATGGAGGCGGACTTCCTTTCGATCGGTTCGAACGATCTCATTCAGTATATGCTGGCTGTTGACCGGACCAATGAAATGGTTTCCAAGCTCTATCTGGCCCACCACCCGGCGATTCTGCGGGCGATTAACCGTATTGTTGCGGCCGGGCTGATGCATAAAAAAGATGTATCCATTTGCGGTGATCTCTCAGCTGATCCACGTATGCTTCCCTTCCTTTTGGGGGTCGGGCTGAAGAAGTTCAGTATCGACAGTGTTAATGCACCAACGGTTCAGCGACTGGTGAACAGTATGGATATTGCTGAAGCAGAGCGCATTGCAAACTGCATGCTCGATTTCGGTCGCATCAGCGAGGTGGAAGCATTTCTGGCTGACCAGAATCTTGCGTCTGAAATCGAAGCCTGATTTCAGGAAGTTCCAATGCCTGGAAAACAAAGCCCTTAACTATTCGACAAAAATGTTTATTTTTATTGATTAGCGACATAAATGTCTTTTAAGTCCGGCCTAATGGATTTGGAATGAATTGTGTTAAGCTCTCCAATGCAACTGGATATAGATATTAAACTCCGGTGGCACACCTCATGCAAAAGATCTCCTCAATCGACCGCGTTTGGTCCGATGAAAAAATGTTTAAATCACATGGAGGATGCAAAATGAATAAATTAAAGAAAATCGCGATGCTTTCGCTCGCGCTTTGTGCTGTCGCCCTGCCGATGGCCACCATGGCGGAGGAAGCTGCGCAAGTTACTGCAGCAGACGCTCAGGCCGCCGCTGATAATGCCCTGTTCACCGTGAACAACGTTTGGATGATGGTTGCCACCTTCCTCGTGTTCATTATGCACTTGGGATTTGCGATGGTGGAAACCGGACTGACCCGTGCAAAAAATACCGTAAACATTCTGTTTAAAAATACCGCGATTGTCGCGATTGGTCTGCTGACCTACACGCTGATCGGTTTCAACCTGATGTATCCGGGCTTTGCTGAAGGCTCTGCCGGATTCTTCGGTTTTGCCGGCTTCGGTGTTGGTTCGCCTGAAGGCGCAGCCGGTCTGATCGACTACGCCGGCGGATCCTACACCTACTGGACCGACTTCCTGTTCCAGGGCATGTTTGCCGCAACAGCGGCCACCATTGTTTCCGGTGCGGTTGCCGAGCGTGTTAAACTCGGCCCGTTCCTGATCTTCTGCACGATCTACGTGGCCATCATCTACCCATGGGTTGGTTCCTGGAAATGGGGCGGCGGCTGGTTGGATGCTAAAGGCTTCTACGATTTCGCCGGTTCCACACTCGTTCACTCCGTTGGCGGATGGGGCGCATTGGCTGGTATCATTGTAATCGGCCCGCGTCTGGGCAAATATGTCGGTGGAAAAGTTAAAGGGATCATGGGGCACAACATGCCGCTGCTCACCATCGGTGCTTTCCTGCTCTGGTTGGGTTGGTTCGGTTTCAACGGCGGTTCTGTACTGTCTGCTGATCCGGGGCTTGTATCCTACGTGCTCGTTACCACCTCCCTCGCTGCAGCAGCCGGAATCATCGGTTCCATGGCCGCTTCCTGGATCATCCAGAAACAGCCCGACCTCTCTATGGTGCTCAACGGCGCCCTGGCCGGCCTGGTGGGTATCACGGCCGGTGCCGATGTGGTTTCCGTTACCTCATCTATCATCATCGGTCTGGTCTGCGGTGCTGTTGCGGTTGTTTCCGTAATGACCTTCGATCGCCTGAAGCTCGACGATCCAGTTGGTGCCACCACCGTCCATCTGGTCTGCGGTATCCTCGGTACATTGTTTGTGGCGCTTAGCCCGGATCACACGATCGGTCCGCAGTTGCTGGGTGTTGTTTCCTACGCTGCTGTATGTTTCCCGGCCGCTCTGATTATCTTCCTGATTCTGAAGTTCACTGTGGGAATCCGCGTGAGCAAAGAAGAGGAACTCAAGGGGCTCGACCTCGGCGAACACGGTATGGAAGCATATCACGGCTTCCAGTTCTTCACGAATGTGTAACAGAGTTTTAGGGATTAGGTTTTAAGTGTTAAGTACGATAGAAATAGATGCTGCTTAAAACCTAACCACTTAAAACCTAAAACTTAATGACGAAGGAGTTTATAAAATGAAACTGATTATTGCATACATTCAGCCCGAAGCACTCAACGAAGTGAAGCAGTCGCTTTACGACGCGGAGGTCTACAAAATGTCCGTTACCAATGCCATGGGATGCGGTCAGCAGAAAGGCTATCATGAAACCTACCGCGGCGCGGATATTGAAGTGAACCTCCTCAAAAAGGTTCGCATCGAAATCGCCGTGAACGACCAGTACGTCGAGTCCACTACCGACGCGATCATTAAGGGTGCACGCAGCGGCAACATCGGAGACGGAAAAATATTCGTTCTCGATCTGCCGGAGTGCATCCGGATCCGTACGGGAGAAAAGGGGACTGAAGCAGTAGGCTAAACCCACAATCTCTCCTCCTAGCGCCTGGCCTCTCTCCAGGCGCGATGTACCCGACCGTCGCGAGACGGGCGGGTATTTTTTTGCGGTCAACCAAGCTTCTATTGAGGCACAACGCGATAGAATCCTGCGGGAGAAGCCGTGTCTGTATCCTGTAGCAGAGCATTGCTGCCATCGCCCCAGAATGTATCGAGGTTGAACCACGATCCCTCTTTCAATGTGGCGGACTTTTGAAGCGTGTAGTTTGAATTCGCTTCCGTTTCCACGGCAAAGGAAAGCGTTCCGCTTGCCGGGTCATAGCTCGGCATCTCAACAATGGCCGGGTAGACCATCGGAACATCGGGCGGGCTCAGAGTGAAGTTAATATCCGTCACGGTGTTCCCGGCTGCCACGGTAATGACGGTGGCCTGCGTGTTGGTGGTGGCATTCGGATACCATTGCGGCGGAATGTCCATATTATCGGGGATGAAGCGGACCTTATAGTTTCCGGGAGGGAGACTAGGGACCGTGTAGTTGGCCGAATAATCCCAGATATTCCGGGTAAAGGAAAGGGCACCGGTGGCGGCATCATAGAATTCCATAAAACCGCTGGCGCCATGGCCCATCATATCCCCTCCAAACTGAGCAACATGACCCTTGATCATACCGGTTGCCGGATCGTTTACGACGCGAAGCAGGCAGCCGTCCGAGAGGGAGACGCCGGCAACCGTTACACTGCTGCGGAGCATAAAGGTGCCGGGTTTCTGGTTTTCTGTGAGCGTGAATTCGTAGGTGTGGCTGCTGTTATCGCCGTTCCAATAACTGTCCTGGCTCACCCATCCCAGATCGGAGACCGAGAAGCTGTAGTACGTCATGGAAGCCGAGGCCAAACAGAACAGCTCGTTCGTTTCAGCCGGGCCGTTGCTCATAACGGAAGCAGTGCAGTGGTGCGTCTGTATGCTGGGATGGTCCGCGATGGTCGCATTCGCCGTAAAGGTCTGATTCTCACCACCGGGGAGCGTTGCCTTGATTTGAGCACTACCGGTTTTATGTGGCAGCAGGTAAAGCGAGCCCCAGGGGGACGAGTCTTCAAAAATGTCAATATCGGTTGGGTTGTCGGAAGACCAGGTCATTTTTGGAATCAGATAGGTGATGTCATTTCCCAGGGTGTCGGTAATGCTGTAGGACGCCATTGCCGGTGTTTGGTTGGAAAAGGTGATTCCATCAAGGGAGGTTCCGTCGACTGCGCAGGTGATACTCGCGACTTCACGCACATCCACCCTGAATGTGGCAGTCCTTTGCGGACTGTTGGATTCTGTTGCAGTGAGCGTGAAGGTATGGATGCCCGGCGAGAGCCCGGTTGTGTCGAGGGTCAGCAACGAACCGCCCTCTCTGTAAACAGCATTGGGCGCAAAGTCAGCCAGCGGGGCTTCCGGAACGGAAAAACCGATGCCGTCTGCGGTTGTGAATCCGCTTTTAAAGACCGCGTGGGCGGCCACTTCAATGAGCTGTCCCGGGGTTGCAATGGTCATTTCCGGGGAGACTTCCACCATAAAGTGCGGGCTCGATATGAGAAGGTTCCGCTTTTCAATGGTACGACAGCCCTGAGTTTCAACCTCAACGTTTCCGCCTAAGCAAGCATCGGAAACAAGCACCTCAACCGTATCTTGATTCCAGGATTGAGTCGCCACGCCATTCGTGGTTCCGCCAATCTTTACGCTGCCGGTCTCCGAGCCGAAATTCCGGCCTTTAATCGTCAACAGTCCTCCGTAGACAATCGAATCTGGACTGAGTTTCTGAAGATGAGGCAGCGGGCCGGCGGTCAGGCCGGTCGAATCCAGACTGATGTTGTCGGCTCGAATACCCCAGACGTCCTCTTTTCTATTCAGTGAAATGCCGACAAGCCGCGAGGCATCCGCTGGAAATGTATAGAGCGTGCTGTACATCGCCATGCTTCCTTCCGGAACGGTTGCGTTATCGGGGTTGATGATTTCAACCTGTTGGCGGTTTCCGCCCGAATCAAGATATTCCAAATTCAAAGCGATCGAGTGGCCATCGGCCACGGCCCATTCACATCCGAGGTCCAGGGATGCAGATACAGTTTGGTTTGCGATACCTTCAATGTTCAGCGTCTGACTGATGAGCGGACCGGTATAGTTCATGGTGTCGGGACTGCAGCTGATGGTTCCTCCGGGATGCTCATACGGGATCCACGAGCCCAGGGCATCTTCCACTCCCCAGTTTTCGAGAATATGATCAAAGCCCCCGTTAACAACCAGCTCGGCGGCATTAGCGTTCATGGCCATAGAGGCTGCTGCGGCCATGGCCGAAGCGCGAATGTATTTCTTCCGCAATGACGATTTAGTATCGTGAGTTTTCATATCTTCCACCTTTCCTTGTTAAGGACGTTTAACGCGCCAACAAGTAAATGACCCCACAAATACTCTTGCTCGCATAAGGCATTTTAAAAGGGCGGTGATTAAGGTCAATATAATACCCTTATAATATCGGAGGTATATTGGAGAGGCTGGTTAAGGCTGAAGAGATTGGGCCAGCTCCCACATGGCTCTGACGGCCGGGCGTTTCAGGTTCCGTTTGCTGGAACATAAACCTACCACATAGGACTCCAGCTTCGGCGCTTTCCGGAGAATGGAAACTTCGCTTCGGAACGGGCTGCGCTCCAATGCGAGTTTCGGAACCACCCCGATGCCGGTTCCCAGTCGTACCATCGCAATCAGGGCTTCGTTGCCGGAAACTTCGAGGGCAATATTCGGGGTAATATTCTGATGCCGAAGCCAGTCATCGATCCGGTTCCGTGCGGTGCCGGATTGCGGCAGGACCAGCGGTTCCAATCCCTGGAATGTTCCAATGGTTGGAAAGCCGGGCGTTTTCGGCTGAATGAAAACCAGTGGAGTTTCCGCCAACGGCATAAATTCCAATCGCTGGAGTTTTCGGTCGGGCAGGGCGGCGACGGCGAGATCGATCTCCCCGCTCAACACCTGTTCAATTGCCCGTTCCGCTGCGCCGGTCCGCAGGCCGAGGTGCACGTCGGGGAACTTTGCGCGATACGCTTCAAGCAGCTCCGGCAGCAGGCTGTAGACGGCGGTAATCGAAGCATAGAGCGAAATTGAACCCGATACGGTCTCTTCAACCGAGAGATCCTCACGAAAGTGGTTCCAGTCGTGTACGGCCTTGCGGGCATAGCCCAGCAATTGCTGCCCGGCTTCAGTGAGGACAACGCTGCGGTTATCCCGCAGAAAGAGCGGATGCCCGACCTCTTCTTCCAATCGTTGGATGGTGCGAGTAAGCGCCGAAGGGCTCAGGTTGCAAGCCCGGCTCGCCCGCCCGAAGTGCAGCAGCTCGGCGGTACGTATAAACGTTTCCAATGCCTGGATATCCATGGTCCAACGATTGAGCCGTGAGGCGCGATTCCCAACCCTTGGAAAGTCACGTTTCAATCGTCACGGCTCATGCTCCTTTGTTTCAATAACTGCAATATAGTATTCCAAACAATTCAATTTACGCAATATTCGAATTCCAGTAGGTTCCGCAGGTTTTCAATTAATCAAAGGAGATCACCAAATGGGTCAAAATTATTTCAATTCTATCAGCATGAAGCAGAAGCTCGAAGAAATCGGTACCTGCCGTTTCATGGATGCTTCCGAATTTGCCAACGGCATCGAAGCCGCTAAGGGCAAGAAAATCGTCATCGTCGGTTGCGGCGCACAGGGCCTCAATCAGGGTCTGAACATGCGCGACAGCGGTCTCGACGTTTCCTACACCCTGCGTGCAGCAGCGATTACGGAAAAGCGTCAGTCTTTCCTGAACGCTTCCGATAACGGATTCAGCGTCGGTACCTACGAAGAAATGCTCCCGACGGCCGACATCGTGATGAACCTCGCGCCCGATAAACAGCACACCAACGTGTGTGAAACCGTTATTCCGCTGATGAAAGAAGGCGCCACCTTCTGTTATGCCCACGGATTCAACATTGTTGAAGAAGGCATGCAGATTCGTAAAGACCTGACCGTCATCATGGTTGCTCCGAAATCTCCGGGTTCTGAAGTGCGCGAAGAGTACAAGCGCGGTTTCGGCGTTCCCACGCTCATCGCCTGCCACGTTGCAAACGATCCGCAGGGTGACGGCATGGAAACAGCTAAAGCCCTCGCCGTTGCGCAGGGTGGACATCACGCCGGTGTGCTGGAATCCAACTTTGTGGCCGAAGTGAAATCCGACCTCATGGGCGAGCAGACCATTCTCTGCGGTCTCCTGCAGGCAGGCGCTCTGCTCTGTTTCGACAAGATGGTTGAAAAAGGAATCGACGCAGGCTATGCCTCCAAGCTGATCCAGTACGGTTGGGAAACCATTACCGAAGGTCTGAAACAGGGCGGCATCACCAACATGATGGATCGTCTCTCCAACCCGGCGAAGCTGAAAGCCTTCGACCTGGCCGACGACCTGAAACTGATCATGCGTCCGTTGTTCGAAAAGCACATGGACGACATTATCACCGGCGAATTCTCCCGCACCATGATGGAAGACTGGGCCAACGACGACATCAACCTGCTGACCTGGCGTAAAGAAACCGGCGAATCTGCCTTCGAAAAAACACCGGCCGGCGACGTTGAAATCTCCGAGCAGGAATACTACGACAACGCCATCCTGATGGTGGCCATGGTTAAAGCCGGTGTTGAACTGGCCTTCGAAGCCATGGTTGAAGTCGGCATCAAGCCGGAATCCGCCTACTACGAATCCCTGCACGAAACGCCGCTTATCGCCAACACCATTGCGCGTAAGAAGCTGTTCGAAATGAACCGTGTGATTTCCGATACCGCTGAATACGGTTGCTACCTGTTCTCCCACGCCTGTGTTCCGCTGCTGGAAGACTTCATGAAAGGCATCGACACCGACGTCATCGGTAAAGGCCTCGAGCTGACCGACAACGCGGTCGACAACAAAACACTCGTTGCTGTCAACGCTGAGATCCGCTACCACGACGTAGAGATCATCGGCGAAGAGCTCCGTGCTGCCATGGGCAATATGAAAGCGCTGTAGCCGCGATCCGTGATCGCGGAGCGAGCTCAAGGAGCTCGCCTACAAAACGCCTCTCCCGAAACGGAGGGGCGTTTTTTGTGAATGCCATTGACATCCGGCGTGGAACATCGCTCCATACGGCTTATGAAAATCTACACCTACACCAAGTGCAGTACCTGTCGGAAAGCCACGAAATGGCTGAATGAGCAAAGCATCGATTTTGAAGAAATTCCCATTCGTGAAACGCCGCCGAGCGTGAATGAACTCCGGCAGATGCTGGATCACGTTGGTGATTTGAAGAAACTGTTCAACACGTCCGGAATGGATTACCGCGCCCTCGGCATGAAAGACAAACTGCCGACGCTGAGCACGGAGGAAGCGCTAGAACTGCTGGCCTCCAACGGAAACCTGATCAAGCGCCCGTTCCTCATTGATTCTGATAAAGGAACCACCGGCTTCAAAGAGGATGTCTGGGAAGCCCTGCTGAAATAGATTTTCCAATCATTGGAAATATAGAACGCCTCTCCGGAAATGGAGGGGCTTTTTTGTTGGGAACGTCCAATGACTGGAAATTTTTGTCAGCGTTTTTGTAATTAACGAGTTTAGAGATGGTTGTGCACGATAGATTGTTTCATCGCATACCGGCCCGACAATTTTTTCCAAGGGCTGGATATAGGGGGTATCCCGCAAGTTGTTGAATCCAAGGGGCTTCCCGTCCTGGGCGGAGATGGCACACCTTGTGTTATTAGGGAGGCATCCTTTTCAGGGGAAGTTAGACTAATCATACAAGGAGAAAGATCATGGCCAAAAAAGAAGCAGAACGCCTTCTGATCGCTGGTGGAGAAAGCCGCGAGTTGAGACTGAAATACGACACACTGGAGCCGAAATCGGCCTTTGTGGCTGCGGCTAATGAAGATGGCTACGATTTTACTGAGCCGGAGTTTGACGAAGTGTTGCGCGAATCGGGCGATGACTTTGCATCGTTCGGCAATCCGCGCAAACGCGCCATCTGGTGGTTCTAAAAAAGATCACTCGCAGAGCCGCTGAGAGCGCAGAGGAAATACCTCTGCGCCTCTGCGAGGAATGAAATAATTTAGAGGCCCTGGAGCACTTCCAGCACTTTGGCGGGATGAGCTTCGGCTTTCGGGACCTTGCGCCAGTGCTTCACGATCTTACCTTTTTCATCGACGATGACGGTGGAGCGGATGCAGCCGATGGAAGTTTTTCCATAGAGCACCTTTTCGCCCCAGGCGCCGTACTTGGCCATCATTTTGGTTTCCGGATCGGAGAGCAGCGTGAAGGGTAGCTCGAATTTAGCGATAAACTTATCGTGCGAGGGGAGGCTGTCTTTGCTGACGCCGAGTACGACCGTGTTCAGGTCGCTGATTTCCGCATTCAGATCGCGGAAGCCGCAGGATTCTTTGGTGCAACCTGGCGTGTTGTCGCGCGGGTAAAAATAGATTACGACTTTTTTACCGAGATAATCTTTGATCGAGTGTTTCTTACCGTCGCTGCCTTCCAGAGTGAACGCCGGTGCCTTTTTGCCTTCGAGTGAATCCATGACTGCTCCTTGTTTAAAATTGAAAGCCTAACTATAGGATTAAAACAGTCCTATTGGAAATGGTTTTCGGAAAATTAACGCAGCCGGTCGAAGAGGTGTTCGAGGCCGTTGGCCTTGATGACGTAGACGGTTTCGAGTTGTTTGCCGAGTTTCCCATTGGGAAATCCCTTTTGTTTGAACCAGACGACGTAGGGTTCGGGCAGGTCGATCAGCAGCCAACCCTGATGTTTGCCGAAGGGCATGCGGGCTTCGGCGAGTTCGAGTAGAAATTTGGGATCGGGGGATAGTTCTTCCATAGGGGCTCATCCGTAACGATAGGGTGTGGAATCATTCAGTTGGAGGGCGACGCTTTGTCGTCGCCGCAGAGGCTGGGGGTGTTCGTGGCGACGACGAAGCGTCGCCCTCCAGGTTCAGTTCGTTTAGCATGATCGAGTGGATCTGCTGGATTTTGGTCACCGATTCGGGGATCGGCTTGTTGGAGGAGAGGGAGGCGAACGAGTCGGGGTCTGCGGGGTCGTACCCGTGCATGCCGGCGCAGGGCTTCTCGCCCATAAAGCTGGGTGCAATCTGGATGCCGGAGTTCATCAGGAAGATCAGTTCGCCATATTGCCCGTCTTCAAAGAAAACGCCTGCTTTCTTCAGCTCGGCGCCCGACAGAATCCGGCCTTTCGAATGATTTTCCAGGCATTGGAAAATTTTCCTTCGGGCGGCTTCGGTTTTGAACCAGAAACGGGCCATGGTGGAATCGTAGAAGGCAGCGTAGTCGACATTCCATTTCAGTTCCAATGACTGGATATCGGCCGTCAGGTCGTAAGAACCGGTCACATTGTGCATGCCGTGGTCGGTGAAGACATACCAGGACACTTCTTCATAGTTTTCTTCAGCGGCGGCAATCAGCTCGCGGAACTTCCGATCGTACCACTGCATCAGTTTTCCAATGTCTGGATGGGCGTTACCCTTGGCATGCATCAGGGCGTCAAGTTTCCCGAAGGAACAGTACGCAAAGTCGATGGTTTGCTGTTCGATATGCGCCAGCAGATTGGCCAGCCGTTCTTCGTCGCCGATATCGCTGTCGTGCACATAGTAGGGGATATTTTCGGCCATCATCCGGTCGAAAATCGTTTCGCCCTCCGGCAGGCCATCGGCTTCCCAGATGCGCTTTTGTTCGGCATAGTTGAAGAGCGGGAGTTCTTTAAAGGGGACGGCGTAGAGCTGGAAGTAGCCGGTGAAACCGCACTTTTTTTTGACCCATTTACTGAGGTGTCCGCGCACGCGGCCGCGAAGGAAAATGAAGTCGGGCAGGATGGAGAGCGGCTTCGTCCATTTAAAGGGCGATTTGTCCGGGTCATAATAGTAAGATGACCACAGCTTGTGTTGAGCGGGTGTGAGTCCGGAAATGATGGACGGGTCGCAGGCCGAGGAATAGCCGAGAATGGTCTCCAGCGGTTTGCTTTCGGCAATGAGATCTTTCAGGAACTCAGGATTACGCTGCCGGACTTCCCAGCCAAAGGCATCGATGAAAAGAAAGAGGCTGATCTTTTTCTTTTTCATGAAAACCGCCGTTGAAGTTCATAGAAGCGCTCGTGCGACAGGACCGATTGATCCTGCAGCAGGTCGGTGAGCGCATCATAGAGCACGACGCGCGGATGGTGTGTGCTGATGCATTTATTCCATTTGAGATTCAGGGCGAGGGCTTTTGGAATGGAGCATTCGCGGATCGCGTACTGCTTTCGGTACCAGGGTAGAAAATTGATAAATACATTGATGGTTTTAGCGAGTTGCTTTTCGAGATTATATTCGGCAAGTGCGGGATAGTTACCCCATTCCTTGAGTTCAATTGCGCTTAGGTAGGCGGCAATCACGAAGTCGCGGTCAGGTGTCTGGCCAATCGAGGAGATGCTCTTTTTTTTCGTGTTGTAGGAAATATCATACTGTCCGGCGGCCAGCAGCGCGGCATCGCCGAAGGCCAGGTGGACTTTGTTGATGAATTTGATGAAGCATATGCGCTCATTTTCCGAAAGCGGCTGCGTGGTGGCGAGCCGACGTTTGATATCGAGCAGCAGTTTGCCCCGGTTCATCAGCAGCCGCGTGCCTTCGAAAGCAGGAATGGTGGCAGGATTATAATTCGGCATGGCGTCGAGAATGTCGTCCTCTCCCCACAGGACCATGTGGCCATATTTCATTTCATAGTTGAGCAGGGAAAATTCGCGGGAAGGCAGTTCATGCCGGGCATAGGGGTAGAGATCGACTGTGATCCCGAGTTGTTTACCGAGTTCTTTTTCCAGTGCTTTGAAGTGGATCTGCACGGCGGTGTTGACTGTGTCGAGAATCACAACGAGGTCATAGTCATTAAACGGAGCCTGGGTTCCGTCGGGCAGAATGAAGGGCGTTCCTTCGCCGCGGCCGTATCCTCCGAGGAGAATGCCGGCATCGCAATGCGGCGCGGCCGCTTTGGTGATGGCTTCCAGATCGGCGTCGATTCGTGCGTCCAGTTCTTCAGATCCTCTGATGGTATATTTACTCATTGATCCTTCAGTCCTCGGTAAAAAGCGCGATGAATGGTGATTCGATACGCGATGTTATACGGGATGGTGTGCAGTTTGAGCTTTGCGCAGGCATACAGGATATCGCGCACGATTTCGCGGAGACAGCGCACGCTTTGTTTTCCAATGCTTGGAACTTCGTGGAAGGTGAGCGCCTGGCGATAGCGTTTCTGAAAGAGGCCTTTCAGTGAATAGTTGTGTGAGTGTTCAACCACGGAATCTTCCAGCAGTTGGAAACGGGCTCCGGCGGCGATGCAGGCTTCGGCCCAGGCCACATCTTCGGCATAGCCCTTTTCCCGGAAAGGGGTCTTGGTCCAGAGATCGCGCTTGAAGGCACAGGCAACGGCAGAGAAAAAGCCGGGCTGCATTTTTTCGGGGTTGTAGGCGCGTTCATAATCGTATTTCACAATGAAGGCGGCATCGGGACGGGCAATCTGTTTGCTGAAGGTGGCATCGGCACGGTTTTCCATGAGGGGAAGAACCAGCTTTTCGAGCCAGTCGCTGGATTGGGGAATGGCATCGGCATTGAGCAGGACGATGATGTCGTGATCGGTTCGTGCGATGGCATCGTTCATGACTTTGCCCGGGATGTAGGCTTCCGGGGCAATTTGCTCGAGCTGACATTCCACTTTTTCCAATGCCTGGAAGGTCCCGTCGGTCGAGCCGGAATCGATGGCGAAGAGATCGTGGTGCCGGAAGCTTTGTTGCTGAAGCCGTGCAAGAGCCTCTTTTGCATACGGCATTTCATTTTTTGCTCGCATGATGATGGCAACATTTTGTGGCATGGCTGGTTTATTCAATCGGATCGGATTCTTTGTTAAGCAGGTTGGGCGATTTGTATTTCGGCTTTCGGCCTAACTCGATCAATAAATCATTGATCTGACTCTTGAGCTCAATCACTCTGCGCTCCCGCCCGACGGCCAGTTTGTTGAAACGTGTGATTTCTTCGATCTTATCGGTGAGTTGCCGGGTTCGGCGCTTCACTTCGCTTTCAAGGTGTTGTTGGTGGTTGCGGTTTTCTTTGAGCAGCCGAGCGCGGTCGAGCGATTTGGTGAGTGCATGTTCCAGCATGGAAAGATCGGAGACCGGTTTCAGCAGATAATCCCACGCCCCGAGCCGGAGTGCCTGAACGGTGTCAGATATATTTCCGGTGCCGGAGGCAACAATCAGCGGAGTGTCCGGCGATTGTTTGGTTAAGGTTTCCAGTACTGCATGACCATCGATATTCGGCATCCGAAGATCTGTGATGACTGCATCGGGTTTATGTCGATTAAACAGTTCAATTCCCTGAGCTCCGTCATCCGCTTCCAGGACCGTGTAATCCAGATCCTCCAGAAACAGCTTGAAGCTTTCCCGAACGGGCCGCTCATCTTCAATCACGAGCACTTTAATCTGTGAAGCTGCGTTCAACATACGGGACTCTCAGGTGCCAGCTCTTTGATGCATTTTACCAAAAGAGAGAGGACACGAACCGGTTTCAGGAAAACATACTCCGGTCGCATGCCGAGCTCTTTAAGCTGTTCCGACAGATTGTAGGAAATCGAGCCGGTGTAAATGATATGCCGTTGATCAGGATAGAGGTTGCGGGCCTGAACAATCAGATCTTCTCCGCTGATGCCGGGCAGACGCATATCCACAATACAAACGTCGTATGTATTGCTCTTCATCAGCTCAAGAGCCTCTTCTGCGCTTTCCGCAGTGGATGCCCGGAATCCGTAATCCTCTAGAAAAGCGGACAGACTTGTGCAGATGGCAGGTTCATCGTCGATCACGAGAACGTGGATGGATGAGTAGTCAGGCATGAAGCTCCTTTTATTAATGCGTGGAGCTTATAATGTTCGGGAACCTCAACCCAAGTCCCAATATCAGCAAAGAAGCATTAAGATTGGAGAGGTTGAGGCCGGAAAACCGGCTAAAGCCTCAGTCCCAGTCGTTCCTTCCGATGTATAAAGGGAATGCGGATGCTGAAACGGGATCCTTTTCCCGGAGAAGAGACGACGTTCATGGCCCCTCCGTGATTTTCCGTTATGATGAAATAGGACACCGAAAGCCCAAGCCCGGTGCCGTGTCCGACCTCTTTGGTGGTGAAGAACGGTTCGAATACGCGTTTGCGGGTTTCGGCATCCATTCCCGGGCCATTATCGATGATCTCGATGAGAGCCATCTCCTTCTCAGGCTTCAGGCGTACGATAATTTCGGGTGCCGGATTGTTCTCGACCAGCGCCTGAGCACTGTTGGAGAGCAGGTTGAGAATCACCTGCTGGATCTGGCTGCCTTCGCATGGAACCGGGTCGATGTCTTTGTAGTCACGGGTGATTTTGATATGCCGGAAGTCGAACCGTTTCTTCAGGTTATAATCGTTGGAAGCCAGCTCGATACTTCGTTCAATGATTTCCTTCAAATCATTCGGGGCAAAGTGCGCTTCGTCCTTACGACTGAAGCTCAACATATTATCAACAATTTTTGATGCGCGACGTCCAGCTTCGGAGATGGAGTCCATCATGTTCAGGAGCCCGCGTTCTTCCATGTAGGCCCGAATGGATTCCAACGTGGTGCCGGCCTCTTCGGCGGCCGTAATATTGCGCTGGGTTACATGGGTGACGCGGTTTCTCATGACCTGCAGGTTTTGAAGGATACCCGCAAGAGGATTGTTAATTTCGTGGGCCATACCCGCTGCCAGTCCACCGACTGACATCATTTTTTCCGTTTGAACCATCATCTCTTCAATACGAACCCGATCGGTGACATTGTCGAGCCGGATCACCGCACCTTCAGAGCCATTCGATGTGATGGGGAAGACCGTCACATCGATCATGTGTATTTCATCATGCATGGTGCAGTGGACGCGCTGATGCCGCTGGACTTCGTGTGCGTTCATGGTTTCCAGCACGTCGTTCATCTCGCTTCCAAGGTTTGGAAAAACCTGAAGAAGCGGTTGTCCATGAGCCCTCGCCGCTTCGATGCCCGAGAGGATTTCCGCCTCCTTGTTCCACTGCATGACGCGGTTTTCCGCATCAACAGCAATGATGGTGGAGGGCGTTGAATTGATGATATTTTCCATAAGGTTCCGCGCGGAAACCAATTCTTTTGTGGCCTGAAGGCGTTCAAGCTCCGCGGCGGTCCGGCCGGCGAAGACCTGCATGATGGAAGAGGCAAAGTCTACCTGCTCCACCGGCTTTTTGTAGAGGGCCACCATCATGCCCAGTGCGTTCTTTTCGGAATCGACCAGAGGAATGCCGATATAGCATTGAATTTCGAGGTTCTGCAATTCACGGTTATGCGGGAAGCGTTTGGCTGCCTCATCAAAGTGAACACAGGCATCGCCTCGCAGCACAGATTCGCAGGGAGTGTCTTTTAAGGCATATTCAAAATTATCTCCGGTTTTACCGGCAGAAGAAACCGCAATGGTTTGCATGACATCGCGATTTTCACTCTTGAATTCACTGATGAAAGCAAAGTCAGCATCGAGCGTCTTGGCCAGCTGGTTTACCATGGAGTTGAAGAAACGGCGACCAACCGCTGCAACCCCGATAACCATATTCCGGATACTGTCTTCGATCATAACCCGGTCAGTTACATCGTCCACCCGAATAACCGCACCTTCAATGTCGCCGTCGAGCAACGGATAAACGGTAATGTCGTGGTACCGGGTTCGGTCTTCATCCTGAACCTGAATACGTTCTTCTTTCTGCGGACTGCGTTCTCGAATGGCCCGTTCAACCTTGACCATTTCTTTATTCAGTTCGGGGAACACCTTGCGCAAGGGGGTGCCGATGGTGTCGACGGGCAGCAGACCGGTCCGCTCTTCAGCCTGCCGGTTCCATTGGATTACAGTGCCTTCGGCATCCACGCCGATGAGGATAGAGGGCATGGAATCGATGGTATTACTCAGTAGGGCACGGAGTTGGCGCAGCTGTTCTTCCGCCAGTTTTCGGTGGGTAATATTCCAGGAGGTACCGAAGGTTCCCGTCACATTGCCTTCTTCATCGTAACGCGGAACTTTGGTGGTCAGGTACCACCGGTCACCATGCGGTGTGGAACAGAGTTCCTCCTGCTGGATAGGCTCCCTGGTGCGCATGATTTTGACTTCGTCGTCGAACCGCTGCCGGGCTTGCGCATGCGGAAGAAAGTCGAAATCGGTTTTGCCAATCAGTTCTTCCGGAGTCAGGTGCAGCTCGTCGGCTTTTGCGGCGTTTACTTCAATGAAACGGCCCTCGGCATCCTTGAAATAGATCAGATCTGGTGCATGTTCCATGAAAGACCGGAACAGGTTCCGTTCGAATTCGAGCTGTTTCTCGGTGGCAACACGATCTGTGATGTCGCGTGCGATGCCGCGGTAGCCCTGAATGTTCCAATCTTTGTCGTAAAAA
This sequence comes from Pontiellaceae bacterium B12227, assembly GCA_029432775.1. Classification (GTDB taxonomy): domain Bacteria; phylum Verrucomicrobiota; class Kiritimatiellia; order Kiritimatiellales; family Pontiellaceae; genus Pontiella. The sequence continues at coordinate 151,359 of JAROAZ010000003.1, forward strand.
GGAACGGCACTGGTTTCGATGACAACAGTCCGGCCGTCTCTATGCTGATTATGGCTGACCATCGAATGGATCGGTGCTCCCTCAGCCACGACCCGTTTGAAATTATCCCGAACGTCTTTTGCTTCGGCGGGAGGCATCAGCTCTGTGAAGTGATGACCAAGCAGTTCATTCGCAGAATAGCCCAACAGCTCCGAAGCCTGAGGACTGCAGTAGAGGTAGCTTCCGTCGGTTGCCACTTCCCAGATCCAGTCGGATGTAGTTTCGACCAGATTACGAAACCGTTCTTCGCTTCTGCGTAGCGCATTTTCATTGGCGATACGTTCGGTAATATCGCGGGATACGCCTCGGAAGCCCGCGAGTTCGCCCTTGTTATTCGCAAAGGCCATGCCGCTGGATTCGAGAATCACCTTTTTCCCGCTCTTATGAATATACGTATTAATTTCGCAATCGATGGTGGTCTTGATGCTGCTGCTGCGCAAGGCTTCCATATTTCGGGCGGAATCCTGCTGGATCATTAACGAAAGAGAGTTTCTGCCGTGCAGTTCGTCGGGGGTATAGCCCAGCATATTCTTCACCCGCGGGCTCACATAGCTGAAACAACCGTAGGGATCCATTTCCCATATCATATCGTTGGAAGATTCCACCAGAACCCGGAAGCGTTCTTCGCTCTCGTCCAGTGCCCGGGTGGTCTGGGCATGACTCTGCCGCACTATGCCCAGTTCCTGGCTGTGGTGCGTAACCTGTTTCCGGAGCGTCCGGTTCCAGATCATGATTGAACCAATAGCCAACAGTGTGATGGCCAGAATTCCGCCGATAATTTTCAGGTAACGTTCACGAGGAATATGTACGGTATCGCTGAGGGTGATCCATTGCTGTTTAATGGCCCGGCGTTCGGCCGAAGTGATTCCCTGCAGCACCTTATTCAGAATGGAGTTCAGGTGCGGCCAGTCTTTGCGCGAGGCCAGACAGAGCTCCCAGGGATAGTCGATGGCTCCTGCGACCCGCAGGTTGGTAAGACCGAGTTCATCGATGTTAAACGAGGCCACCCCCAGGTCAGCCACCATGGTATCGGCTTCCCCAAATGAAACCATGCGGAAACCCGATGCTGCATCGGCTACAGGAACCAGTGTGTATTCCGGATGCTTTTTCAACAGAAAATCGTGCGTGGCGGTACCATCCACCACAACGATGCTGATGCCGTTCATATTATCGAGAGTATACTGTTCGTCTCGTTCCGTGGTGGTCAGGATGACATTTGGGAGGCTTAGATAGGGATCGGTGAAGTGGAGAAACTCGCGCCGTTCAGGAGTATTTTGCAGTGAACCGACCACATCCACTTCGCCGTTATGCAGCTTTTTAACAATCTCTTTCCAGGAGTTGCAGTTGACCTGTAGAAACCGGATCCCGAGCTTGTGTTCGATATGGTCGAAATAATCGGCTGTCAGTCCGCGGTGCCGGCCCTGTTCATCCAAAAAGTCCAGCGGGGGGGAATCCGGGAGCGGTGCAATACGGATCGATTTGCCATGTTCCTGCAGCCAGTCGTATTCCGAGCGTGTCAGTTCGAGCTGCGGAGAGGTCTTCGGCATTTCCAGATAAAGCAGTGCCGAGGCCGTCGCCAGCGCAGCAAAAATCACGATCCATATAAAAGCTTTTAATCCCGAATTCATACTCTTAAAGGTGGTCAGCTCATTGACCGGTAAATCTCCATCACGCTTGCGGCGGTTTTCCGCCAATCGAACATAGTAGCATATTCTATACCTCGCGTGCGCATTTCAGTCGTTCGGCCTTTTACTGCCGCATTTTCCAGACATTGGAACAGTTCTTCGGCATCGGTGGGGTCAAAGGTGGGCACTAGACCTTGAGCAATTTCTTTCATTGAGGACGTGTTGGAACAGATCACGGGAGCACCGCAGGCCAGCGCCTCAATAATCGGAAATCCGAACCCTTCGAAGAGCGAAGGGAAAACCATCAGGTCGCAAGCTGAATAGAGCAGAGGAAGTGACTTAATCGGAACAAAACCAGGAAAGAGAATGTCGCCTTTCACGGGACTTTCCGCCGCCCGGGCCTTAATCCGGTCCGCGCCCGGCCAGTCCGCGCCGGCCAGCACCAGCTGGTGTGAACTGTCGTTTTCCAGTTTGAAACGCTCAAAGGCCTCGATCAGCCGGATATGATTTTTTCCAGGATGCTCCAGCCTTGAAACATAAATGAAAAACGGCTTGTCCAAACCATGCAGCACCTGCAGTCGTTCCCGCGCTTCAGCCTCCGCTACAGGCTGAAACAGATCACGGTTGATGCCTGAATAGATCACCGAGATCTGTTCCTCGGGATAGCGGGTGTATTTCACGATATCCTGTTTGGTATATTCGCTCACCGTAATAATATGATCCGCCCGCCGGATCATCGCCGGAATGACTTTCTGATTAAAAAGCATGCGGGCAGGGTCATATTTGGCCTCCACCGAGAATGCCGCCAGATCGTGCACGGTGGCGACGACCTTCGAACCCTTAATAAACGGAATCCGGCGTGCGCTGGGTATGTGGACCACATCATATTTTTTTCCAAGGCCTGGAAGAACCGTATTATGCCACGCCAGATTGACCAGCGGATGATCAATCAATGAAGGCACCACCGTCTTTTTAAAGCTCGGGCTGGAGACGGGAATCAGATCGGCATCGCACTTTGCCATCAGCAGATCATATTCGTTTTCGGAATCCTCCAATTGCAGAAAGCGCAGCAGTTCACGGATATACGTCGAAATCCCTGTTTTACCACCATCCAGTACAAATGTTGAAAACCCGATTTTCATTAAGCACAGTCTGGATTTTCCAAGGTCTGGAAACAAGCTCGAAAGCGGGGCGTGCGAATGGGACATCTGTTATGGATGGTTGACGGATTGTGGTGCAATCCGGGAGGGACCGGTCTAATGTTACCTATACGGCTAGGTGCTATTGCTTTAAACGATAGAGCAATCAAGCGTTGGAATAGGCCTTCCAATCTTTGGAACAGTGCCACTCAATAGATCACGGGAGAAAGCACGATGTTATGGGATTTAATTCAACAGATGCAGATTAGCGAGCATCAGGAAAATACCTTCAGTCTGGAACGCCGGGTACAGAAGCTGGAGAAGGAGCTGCATGCCACGCGGGAGAGTCTGCTCAACTTAACCCGTGTTTTGGAAACAAAGTTCGGGGAAGGGATGGATGACGTGCCGGACCGTGTTGAGGGCGAGCTCATGCCGAAATACGCCAAAGCACATGTCAAGAGGCCCAACACGCTGCAAACCCGGAACCAGCTGCTTAAGCAGCAGATACAACGGGCCAAACAGCGGAAACATAAGTAGCCGGATTTCCAACCTCTGGAACCAAAAACAGCAGGCGCGAAGGCCTGCTTTTTTCTTGTCGAGCTGGTTGGGGGTTTACGCCAGGCCGAACTTGTAGATTGTGGTCTGGGTGTAGGTTTCGTCTGCATCCAGTTCCGTGGACGGGAAGTCCGGCTGATTCGGGCTGTCCGGGTAGTGTTGCGTTTCCAGACAGAAGCTCTCCTGTTTCCCGTAGTAAGCGCCGGCTTTGCCTTTTACATTATCAACAAAGTTCGCGGTATAAAACTGAACGCCCGGCTCAGTGGTCCAGCATTCCATGGTGCGGCCGCTCTCCGGATCGCAGACAAAAGCCGCCAGCGTCAGCTCGCCTTCTTTTTTCTGGTTAATACAGTAGTTATGGTCATATCCAAGGCCCTGAACCGCATCAATATTTTCACCAATCGGTTTTGATTCCAGCAGATCCATTTCAGTTTCAACCACCGAACGCAGTTCGCCCGAGGGGATTGCATTGTCATCCACGACCGTGTAGCGGTCTGCATTAATGGAAATATAGTGATCGTGCGTGCTGCCCTTTCCGGCGAGGTTGAAATAGCTGTGGTTCGTCAGGTTCAGTACCGTCTTTTTATCGGTTGATGCAGCGTACTCGAGGCGGAACTCATTTTCTGCACTCAGGGAGTAGGTCAGTTCAACGGTCAGGGTGCCCGGATATCCTTCTTCACCATCCGGGCTGACCAATGTCATCTTAACCGCATCGCCCACGATTTCAGCATCCCAGACCTTTTTATCGAATCCAACCACACCACCGTGCAGCGCATTCGGCCCATTGTTAGCAGCAAGAGAATAGACCTTGCCATCAATGCTGAATTTGCCCTCAGCAATACGGTTGGCAAAGCGGCCGCAGCAGGCTCCGAAATAGGGATTGGCATCGCTCTGGTACTCTTCGATGGTATCAAAGCCGCAAACGAGATCATCAATATTGCCATCGGAATCGGGCGATTCAATTGCAACAATCGTAGCTCCGTAATTGATGACTTTCGCTTTAACGGTTCCGTTATCCAGAATGAACGCATCCACGTCCTGCCCGTCGGCGGTTTTTCCAAAACTCTCTTTAACAATACTCATAATTTATCCCCGTGGTTAAATGTGAAGAATGGTTGAAACGTGAGCCGTGAAAAAGATCACGACTCACGGATTACGCGTTAGTTCTCAATGCTGGTGAACAGCACCTTTCCGTTGTCATCGTTGGTGACGGTGAACTCTTCAATGTGGAAGTGGCCGTCGGAAACAAAGGTGAGGTGTCCCTGGAACTCTTTTTCCATTTCGATGAGTGCAGCTTCGTCTTCCTTACGAAGGCGGTCGAGCACCTGCGGATTTACCGTAACCCGCATCGAGTGCGTGCCGTTGCGGTCCTTACGCATGGATTCTCCCACACGGCGCTGAATTTCCACGCTCATGGAGAGCGGGGATTTCACGCGGCCGCGGCCGTTACAGTAATGACAGTCGGTGTAGCCGGAGGTGAAGATCGATTCCTCCACACGCTGACGAGTCATTTCCAGGAGACCGAGCTGAGAGATCTGCAGCACATTGGTGCGGGCGCGATCTTTCTTGAGCGCTTCTTTCAGGCAGCGGTAGACCGCATTCTGGTCGCGCTTCGATTTCATATCGATAAAGTCGACAATCACCAAACCACCGACGTTACGAAGACGCAGTTGGCGGGCGACTTCCTCGGCCGATTCCAAGTTCACCTGCAGGATCGATTCCTCCTGCGACTTGCTGCCTTTGTGGCGGCCGGTGTTTACATCGATGGCAATCAGGGCTTCGGTTTCATCGAAGATCAGATAGGCGCCTGACTTCATCCAGACTTTGCGGCGATAGGCCGATTCGATCTGTTTTTCGACTTCGAAGTAATCAAAGATCGGCTCTTCGCCACCATACATCTGAACCCAGTTCCGCGAGCGGCGCGAGAACTTGGCAATGATCTGCCGGGTGTTTTCGAACATCTCGCGGTTGTCGATGTAGATGCGGTCGATGTCTTCGGTCAGATAGTCGCGAACCACACGTTCGGCCAGCTTCGGCTCGGAATAGAGCGCGCATGGAGCGGGCGTGTTTTTGATGCCGTCTTCGATGTCATTCCAGATCTCGAACAGGGTGCGGGCATCGCGGGCAAAGCTGACTTTCCGCGTGCCGGAGCCGGCGGTGCGCACGATCAGGCCGATCTGTTCCGGAACCGGCAGACGCGACAGAATTTTCTTCAGCCGATTGCGTTCCTTCACATCATCAATTTTACGCGAAATCCCCTTCAGGTGTGTGCCGGGCATCATCACGAGATATCGGCCGGGAATACTCAGGTTGGCCGTAACGCGCGGGCCTTTGGTGCCGATGGCATCCTTCGTTACCTGAACAATGATTTCCGATCCGACCGGGAAGATCTTCTGCATTTCATTGGGTTTATATTTCTTGCGCCGGCGGGTCGAGCTCTTGGCACGCACCCCTTCTTCGCGTTCCAGGCGGGCCGCATCTTCCGGAATCATATCCCAGTAGTGAATGAAGGCATTCTTCTTGAGGCCGATATCCACGAAAGCGGCCTGCAGGCCATCTTCCAGATTCTGGATTTTGCCTTTGAAGATGCTGCCGACAATGCGGTTATCTTCCTGCCGCTCAATATGAAAATTATCGAGCTTTCCATCTTCCAGCACCGCAACGCGCGTTTCAAGCGTTTCGATGTTGATGATGATTTCCTTCTTCTCCCGCTTATTGCCCCCGAAGGCTTTAAGTTTTTTAAGCATGGTAATCTCTCCTTATCTAATTCTTCGGCGTTGGTACACACTTTGCACCAGGCCAAGCGCGATCATGGTACTGACCATGTAGGACCCGCCGTAGCTCATGAGAGGCAACGGTAGGCCGGTAATCGGCAAAACGCCGATCGTCATCGCGATATTCACAAACACATGGCAGAACAACATGACACCGATTCCCAGTGCCATGAGCCGCCCAAACTCATCGCGGGATCTCAACGATACCCGCATACAACGTCCTAACAACATGGCGTACAGCGTCAAAATGAACGCTCCGCCGATAAATCCGGTTTCCTCTGCAAACACACAGAAGATAAAGTCTGATTGCGCAACGGCCGAAGGCAGGAACCCGAGGATATTCTGGGTGCCCTTTAAATAGCCTTTTCCGTTCAGTCCGCCCGATCCCACCGCAATCTGCGACTGCAGTTTATTCCAGCCCGCTCCGGCCACATCGTGGTCATCGCGCACAAAAACGCGGATGCGGTCTTTCTGGTAGTCCTCCATAATCGGCATACGGGGCAGGAATTGGTCTTCCGCCGCCACGATGCCTTGCTGCAGCTGTTCCTCGGAAGGTTTTTCATATTTAATCCAGAGGCAGGCCGTGATGCCGGCCAGCAGAACAATGGCCATACCGATCAGCAGCAGCTTACGTTTGACGCCCGCATACAGCATAATCGCCAGGGTGATCGGGGCCAGCGTGAGCGAGGTGCTCAGGTCCGGTTCCGCGGCAATCAGCAGGAAGGGCAGGCCGACAATGCCGACGCAGCCCCAGAAGGTTTTCCATTCATCCGGCTCGCGGTCCGGCGAGGAAAGATAGGCCCCGAGCGTGATGGAGACCGCAATCTTTGCCAGCTCCGAAGGCTGGATGGTAAAGCCGGGCAGAGGAATCCAGCGTTGCGCTCCATTGTTGGCCTCAAACAGAAAGACCAACAGCAGCAGTACAATGGCCCCGGCATAAATCCACCATGAAAGGGTGGCAACGATTTTGTAATCGAACCAGACCAGTGTGGCATAGATGCAGATGCCGAGAAGGGCAAAGATGAGCTGCTTCGACCATTCGTCGCCATACATTTCAGCCGATTTAAAGCGCGCGCTGAAGACAAACGCCACACTCATCACGACGAGTGTTAACATAGTGGCCAGCATGGTCCAGTCGAGCCGTTTAGGTTGAATGCCATTCATCAGCTTTCCTCCTTCACGATGGTGCCGTCATACTCGAAAAGGTTGCGGTAAAGCTTGCTCAGGCGCGGGCCGATCGTGCGGCCGCCGGACACGCCGTCTTCCACCAGCATCGCCACGGCATAGCGCGGGAAATGGTAGGGTGCATAAGAGATCATCCAGGTGTGAACGCTTCCGACCACTTCGCCATCGACTTTTTTCCGGTACTGGGCAGAACCGGTTTTTCCGGCAATCAGGATGTCATCGACGCGCGCTTTTTTGGCGGTTCCTTCCGGATGCATAACCACATCGTGCATTCCGCCGCGCACGAGCTCCAACGCCTCGACGGGGACATCGATCTGGCGGATGGCCCAGGTGGGATTGGTGTTATATTCACTGTCCGGACTGTTGCGCCATTTTTTCACGAGGCGCGGGCGGTAAAGCCGTCCGCCGTTTGCAATCGTGGCGGCCACCATGGCCATTTGCAGTGGGCTGGCCAGCACCGCCCCCTGGCCGATCGCCATATTGCAGGCATCAATGGTATTGATCGCTTTATCGGGCAGGTTTCCATATTTCAAATCTTTCTGCTGTTGCGGATCATCGAGGTTCGGAAAAAGTCCGGCGTACTGGCCGAATCCAAAATCGCGGGCCATATCCCGGATCGGTTCATAGCCCAGATCCTGAGCCATCTCAAACATGAAGACGTTGCAGGAATACATCAGGGCCTGGCGCGCGTCGACTTCGCCATGTTCTCCGTAGCTGGAGTGAATCCAGCACTTCATGCGCCGTTTGCCGACATAGTAGGGAGAATGGCAGTCATGTACCGCATTCGTGTAGTCGAGATGGTCGCGCAGTGCGCCCAGCACGGCCACCGGTTTGAAGGTGGAACCCGGCGGATACTGTCCGAAAACGGCGCGGTGATAGGTGCGTGAAAACGGATCCTGCAGTAGCGCCTGGCGATAGGATTTGGAGGCCATGTAAGCATTCGGATTAAACGACGGCGAGCTGACCATGGCCAAAACATCGCCGTTATTCGGATCCAGCACCACGCAGGCTCCCTTGACCGGAATGTGCGGGTCTTCTCCGTCCTGCCGGGTGAGCAATGCTTCGAGTGCAAACTGTTGAATGTTCTCATCAATCGTCAGTTGCAGATCGCCGCCCGGTTTGGGCGGCCGCGTCTGCAGATCGCGGTGGTGATAGCCGGACGCATCAATCTGTACCAGCTGATAACCGGGCTCGCCTTCCAGCAGCTCGTTGTAGGTGCTTTCGAGTCCTTTGCGGCCTTTGATTCCGCGCATATCGAAATGGATTTTTTTGCCGGATTCTTCTTCTTCGCGAATGGCATCGGCTTCGAGCGTGAATCCAACCAGATGGGCATTGGTTTCTGCAAAGGGATAGGTGCGGGAGGGCTGATAATAGATGTCGGTGCCCGGCAGCGAGGAGCAGGTGTCGGCCCACTTGGCCATGGTTTCGTCATCGATATTTTTCCAGGCCAGCAGGGGCAGAGGTTTCTGCAGAATGATGTGATCAATAATCTGCTGGAAACGAATTTTACGTGGAATTCCGATGCGCTCTGAAATTTCGTAAACCAGTTCCAGTGTATTGGCCGCGGTGCTGGTCGGGCGTTTTAAAAGTTCCGTTGTTTCGATCACGATGGCATTGCTGCTCAGCGGATCATGATTTTTGAGTCCCGGAATTTTATGCTGTTCGCTCCACGGGCCGAACGCATTCTGCCAACGCCCGAGGCGCCCGTCGTCCAGGCCCTGGTAGAGAACAATCGGTTCTTCCGGAGTTTGGGCCATGTGGTGTTTGATATCGCGATAGCTCACGTCCGGAGGAATGCCGACTTTGGCCCAGATCTGGTGCATCAGTTCCAGCACGTTTGCCGTGGCCGAGCGGGGTGCGCGCATCTCTTCGGTGTAGATGGCAATGCAATAGTTCGGAACGCTGTCGGCGAGTACCTTCCCGTTCGTGTCGAAAATCATGCCGCGCACTGCCGGCAGACGCACGCGCCGGACGCTCTGGTTCTGGAACACTTCGTCAAAGGCGCTCTTGCCGCGCACCTGCAGTTTCCAAAGCCTGGAACCCAAGAAGCTGAGTGCGAGCATCATGATGCCGAACACCACCCAGATGACGAGTGTGCTGGTTTCGCGTTTCTGTTTCACCCTCATTGCCATCCGTAGGTCCTCCGTTTCGGAATCAGGCCTTCAAGCCGGATGATAGAGTGGGAAACCAGCGGGAGCGTTACCATACCCAGGATAAACGACCCCAGCAGGCGAAGCAGGGTCAGGCCGAAAGAGAACGGCCGCTGGCCCGAAGCGGTGAAAATGAGCAGGGTGATGAAGGTGAAAAACAGACCGATCACGGCACCGAAAATAACCTGCGAAACCAACCCGTCGGCAAACACTTCGGTTCGGATGCGGTTGGCCAGAATTCCAATGATTGGAAATGCAAGCAGGGCCGGGCCGAAGGAGCCGAGTTCGAGGCCGTCCTGCATCAGCGCGGCGGTGAAGACGGCCAGCCACATTTCGCGGTTATCGCGCCGCAGGGAATAGTGCAATACCAGCGCGGCGAGGATCGGCGGCTTCATTCCGCCGAAAAGCGGCCACGTGGGCAGCACCATCTGGAGCAGGGCTCCGAACAGGATCATCGTCAGCATCAGGAGGCGGTGTCTCATTGGCCACCTCCCACTGCTTCGGCCACCACAAAAACATAGTCGAGCAGGCCGACCGTGGCGCGCGGAATGATTTCCGCATATTGGAAAAGGCCGGAGTTGTCGCGGTAGACTTTTTCTACGTAGCCGATGTGCACGCCTTTCGGGAATTCGCCCGCTGCGCTCGATAAGCCCGAGGTGACCACCTCGTCGCCCACGTTGATTTCGATATCTTTGTTGATGAACTCCATGCGGGCTTTCGGCTCGCCGGTCAGGGTGCTGCCGGTTCCGCGCACAAGCCCGAACACGCTTGCGCGCGCAAGTTTGGCCGAAATCCGGCAGGCGGGGTCGGAAACGAGCAGGACTTCGCTGGTGAGCGGGGTGACCTCAGTGGTGCGGCCGATGAGCCCGTCGGGGCTGATGACGGCACGGTTTTTGCGCACGCCTTCGCGCGAACCTTTGCCAATGCGTACGGTGTTCCACCAGCCGGAAATACTCCGGCTGACGACATCGCAGGGGATGAGTTCATGGGGGTTGGTCTGGTGAAAATCGAGGGCACGCTGCAGGCGTAAATTGTCGGATTCCACATCGCGCAGTCGGTTGAGTTCGGCCTGTACGCGCACAAGCTCGTGCGACAGCTCGCGGTTTTTATCCACCGCGCCGCCTATGCCACGTATCGCCGCCATGGTTTCCGAGGCCCGCTGCCAGAGGCTTGATGCTCCTCTCTCAGCCGGCGCCATAGCGCCCCGCACTGCTCCTTTGCCCTTGAGGGTCAACGAAGGTAGCGGAACAAACACCACAATCAGCACAAGGCCGATTGCTGCGGCGTACACAAGTTTTCTGTTCCTCAACACGTTCCGTCCCTACCGGGAGGACGAGCACATCAGCACGATGCGGAGGGAAAATGGTTCAATTGATCCTAGCTGTTGGGACCCGCCATTTTACGAAGAAAGTTAATTTCGTGCAGGACAATGCCGGTGCCTTCGGCCACGGCGCTCAACGGATCGTCCGCCACGTGCACAGGCAACGCGGTTTTCTCCGAAATAAGCACATCGAGTCCGCGGAGCAACGCTCCGCCACCGGCCAGCACCATCCCGCGGTCGACCAGATCGGCCGAGAGTTCGGGCAGGCAGCGTTCGAGGGTCACCCGAACGGCTTCCACAATGGAATTAACCGGTTCCTGCAAAGCCTGGCGTACTTCTTCGGAGCTGATGGTCAGCGTCCTCGGTAGCCCGGCCACTAGATCTCGCCCTTTCACTTCCATGGTGCTTTCGTCACCGGAACTGAGGGCGGACCCCATCGTAATCTTAATCTCTTCGGCGGTTCTTTCCCCAATCAGCAAATTATATTCCCGCTTTATGTGCTGAATTATCGCCTCATCCATCTCATCGCCACCGACGCGCACACTCCGGCTGTAAACAATACCGGCGAGGGAGATCACGGCCACTTCGGTCGTTCCTCCCCCAATATCCACGATCATGTTACCGGCGGGTTCCTGTACAGGCAGTCCCACTCCAATCGCGGCGGCCATCGGTTCTTCAATTAAAAACACGTCGCGCGCACCCGCATGCATTGCGGAATCTTTCACCGCGCGCTTCTCCACTTCTGTGATTCCACTTGGTACGGCAATCACCACCCGGGGCCGCACCATCCTCTTTCTGCTGTGTACCTTCTGAATAAAATAGCGGAGCATCGCCTCGGTAACCTCGAAATCGGCGATCACCCCGCTCTTCATCGGGCGAATTGCAACAATGTTTCCTGGCGTGCGGCCGAGCATTCGTTTTGCTTCGTCGCCTACTGCCAGAACACGGTTCGTACCGGCCTGTACCGCTACTACCGATGGCTCGCGAATAACGATGCCGCGATCTCGCACGTACACCAGCGTATTCGCAGTCCCCAGATCGATACCAATATCGCTGGAAAACATTCCCATGGCCCGGTTAAACATATTGCAACTTCCTTACTTAAAATTGGATTTAGGTGAAATCGGTAAACAATGTGACAAATCGGCCCTACGGGTCAAGGCCTAAACGTTAGCATCGGACGTGCCATTTAGGGTTTTTCCAATCTTTGGAAACTGCGCGTGCAGGAGACTAGAGGCGGGGCAGGATGACGGCTGCGGTGAGGAGCCCTTCCGGTCCGGATTCGGGAATCCATGCAAATGTTTCCTGCGCAGGCAGGAGGAAGGGCTTGATGTCGACGCCGGGCATGGAGGAAACGAGCAGGTAGGCATAGTCGCCTGCCACAAATCCGCCCGTGTCGCGTTTAGAAAATTCAACAACTGCTTGAAGTGCGGCGGCCGCACGGGGACCGTTCAGCTCTTCGGTCGGGACGACAAACGCGTGAACGACCTGTCCGGCAGCATTACCGAAGCAGTATAAAGACACTTTGCGGCCATCCCAATCGACCACTTTGCAGCCCATGGGCAACCCGTTGGCGAAGATGGTTTCCAAATCGGGTGCTTCTGTGCCCCCTTTGGAAACGATAAGGTCGCGAAGTACATTCAGATCGTTATTCATGGTATCCAGCTCAAAGCTGGAGGCGGCGAAGGCCGCCATACTTTGCCGCATATCATCAACGAGTGCAGTTGTTTTGCGTTGTTGGGCGGCGCCGTATTGGGAAACTCCGATCCCGCCCAGAACTCCTGCAAACAGAGCCGCCGCAGCCAGCTTGAGGAACGGGAAGCGCTTAATTTCGGCCTTGGGTGCCTCGACAGGCTTCATTTCGGGAACTTTAAATGCATTCAGCGCGGCGCGGAATTCATCGTCGAACGCCTGATCGTCTTTAAACCAGTTTTCCAGTTCGCGATCCGTTTCCAATGCCTGGAAAGACTCGGCAAAGTCATCCGCATAGCGTTCTTCATCCCCGGTCCGGTATGCGGAAAGAATTTCTTCGAAAGCTTTATTGGTATCTTCGCGGCTCATTCTGCGCCTGCTTGCGGTTGGGTTTTGCTACTTTGCTTCCATGTAACCATCAAATCTTTAAGGATCTGTTTTCCTCGGTAAATCCGTGACATCACGGTGCCGGGCGCAATTTCGAGCACCTCGGCAATTTCGCGGTAGGAAAAGTCCTGTACATAAAAGAGCGAGAGGGAAGCCCGGTAGGGCTCCGGAACCTGTTGCATCAGGTTCATTGCATATTCTGCATCGAGTTTGTTGCCGGCATCGGGGCCGGGTTTTTCCGCCACCCGATCCAATTGATCGGCTTCCACGAGGGTTTGTCTGGCTTTGGACTTCTGACCGTGAAGAAATTCCCGGTGGAGGGTGGTGAAAAGCCATGACTTGGTTTTGGCTTTATCACGGATTTTATCCCGGTTTTTCATCCATTTAAGATAGGTCTGGTGAACGAGATCCTCCGCATCGTAAGGATGCCGGGCAAGGCTGAGCGCAAAGCGGTAGAGGCTTTGATAGTGTGCTTCAGCTGGATTGAATTCGCTCAAATTAAGACTTCTCTCTTCAACGGGTTAACAGGCTGGAAAAGCCCTGCCACTATTCGGTGCCTCATGGAATAAGTAAAGAAACTACCAAAACAAAGCCGAAAGCCGGTTTCCCGGCTCCCGGGCCCCTCTTTTACCCTTCGTATGTGCTATTTTTCAGAACGAATCACACGAATATAGTTTTTTGAGAGTTGCTGCTGATCTTCATCTGAAACCACCTCTTGAATTGAAATACCGGTGGTGTCGACAAGCGATCCGGTATGCGAGACGCCGTAGATTCGGCAAATGCCGGCCGGCGCGCCGCTGAAGTCGAACTGATTGGCAGGGGGGTAGGCCAGCACCATGCCTTTGTTATCGGTAATCACGTAGGAATAGTTGGAATCAGCTGCGGCTTTGTTGGCGCTATAGGCCCGCACCGGATAGGGATTGCTCAGGTTGATCTTCACGGATGAACGGCCCCGGCCGTCGGTAATAATCCAACCGCCATCAAGCACCTTTGCTGCTGTGCGCACCACCGCAATGCTGTTGCGGGAAACGGATAGGCATTCGCTTGCAGTCAGACTGTGGACGGAAACGCCGGTAGGCATGGCAAAGTCGCCGGCATAGGCAATGCCGTAGATCCGGCAGGTGCCGGCACCGGCGCCTTCGAGGTCGATGGTGTTATCCTGAGTGTAAACCAGTACGTTGGAATCGCTGTCGGTGATTGCAAATGTAAAGTTTTGTCCCTTTACATGGCGGGGGTAAACGTTGATGGGATCAGGAATACCGTCGCCTGCCGTGATGCGGACTTTCTGGCCGCCTTTGGTCCATAGATAGCCGCCGTTGCAGTCGGCCAAGGCCGTTGCCGAGATGCCGAATGCCAGACCTGCCGCCATGAATACCTTCACTGGTTGTGCTTTCATTGAACTGCTCCTTGTACGTATTGAATTATAATCGGGCAGACCATCCGCCCTTACTGCTGAGTGAGAGTCCCGGCGGATTTTTTTATTCCCGGAAAAGTGATCTTTTTTCCAATCATTGGAACGGGCCGTCGCCAAAGCTGACGCCGGCGGCCACGCACCAGATGCTGATATAGTTAAAATCATCGAGATTCGCTCCATCCGGAATCTCCAGCACGAGCGTTTCATTATTGAACACGGTGCCGAACAGGTCATCGCTGATGGAAACATACGGACTGAAGGACGGGTTGGGTGATACATACACCTCAATAACAATTCCGCCGCCGTCAAAATTAAAGTTGCGCAGTTCCACGGTTCGGTTGTTCACAATATGGGCTGTTCCGGAGACATCGTGGAATCCGGGCACATCCAGCGAGGCGCTTTGACCGACTTTTGCATGATAGGGGTCCCTGACGGCCCGGTAAAAACCGGAGGAGTCCAGAGTTGCAACCCAGTTGGTCGATCCGGGGAGTCCCTCGAAGTGGTGGACCTCTTTCCAATCATTGGAAGAGAGGTTGTCGGTTTGTTCAATGTAGTACGTTGCTCCCGCAGAGAGGTTTGAAACGGAAAGGTTGAGACCGTCCGGGATGACGCCCGAAACAGAAAGCTTCGGGGCTGAGCCCTCGCCGGTATGGGCGATCAGGGCTGCTGCGGTGGCAAAAAAGAGTGTTCTGATGTCCTTGTTTTTCATGCTTACTCCTTGGGTTTGTGGGGGCTTCATGGGGTAAGAGTATTGAGAGGAGATTTTATTCCCTGAAAAGTTGATAATTTTTTCAGTGTTGAGCGGGTGGTGTAAGTCATTGCCGTTCCAATGTTTGGAAGCTGTGCTTCTTGACGGTGTTCCCCCTGATCCACTACCTTGTTATACAGTTTTGCCATCAGACGCATGGGGTGTCGGGTGGGGTCTTAATCGTGAATCCAGGAGAAAAATATGGGCGAATACGCAACCTACATGAAGCAGTTTCCGAATGATGAAGGATACTTTGGAGCCTATGGCGGGGCTTTTATTCCTCCGCAACTGGAAGAGCCTTTTAAAGAAATCACGGAGGCTTATCTGCGCATCAGCCGCTCGCACGACTTTATTTCCGAGCTGCGCCGCATTCGTAAGCATTATCAGGGGCGCCCGACGCCGACCTATCATGCCAAGAACATCTCCGATCTGGTCGGCACCGGCTGTCAGATCTATCTCAAACGCGAAGATCTCAACCACACCGGCGCGCATAAGCTGAACCACTGCATGGGTGAAGCCCTGCTGGCGAAATATATGGGCAAAAAGAAGCTCATCGCCGAAACCGGAGCAGGTCAGCACGGCGTGGCACTGGCCACCGCAGCAGCCTATTTCGGCCTTGAGTGCGAAATTCACATGGGCGAAGTCGATATTGCCAAAGAAGCACCGAACGTGACCCGCATGAAGCTGCTCGGCTGCAAAGTGGTTCCGGTTTCTCACGGCCTGAAAACACTGAAAGAAGCGGTTGATTCCGCCTTCGAAGCCTATCTGGAAGACCCGATTAATTCAATTTACTGCATTGGTTCGGTGGTGGGACCGCACCCGTTCCCGGCCATGGTCCGCGACTTCCAGTTTGCGGTCGGAGCCGAAGCGCGCGATCAGATGTTGGAAATGACCGGCAGCCTGCCGGAAACTGTGATGGCCTGCGTCGGCGGCGGATCGAATGCCATGGGCATGTTTGCTCCGTTCATCGACGATCCGGTGGAACTGATCGGCATCGAGCCGGGCGGGAAGTCGGGCGAGATCGGCGATCATGCAGCCACCATGACCTACGGTTCTGAAGGCATCATCCACGGCTTCAAGTGCTACCTCCTGCAGAATCAGGAAGGCGAGCCGGCTCCGGTTTACTCCATTGCCAGTGGACTGGACTATCCGGGCGTCGGACCGGAGCATAGTTATCTTAAAGATGTGGATCGCGTGAAATACGGTGTGGCCAACGATAAGGAGTGTCTGGAATCGTTCTATCTGCTCTGCCGTGCGGAAGGCATTATTCCGGCACTTGAAAGTGCGCATGCCGTTGCCGGCGCGATTCGCGAAGCCCGGGAACGCACGCACGGGGCCATTCTGGTGAACCTCAGCGGACGCGGCGACAAAGACCTCGACTTCGTTACCGAAAACTATGGGTTTGGCGACGAGTATCTGCAGGACTGGCCGAGTCTGCTTGGCTGATTGAGCCTTCTCTGCTGAAGGCGGGCCCCTGATGCCCGTTGTCCAACGCCCCGCACTGCGGGGCGTTCTCTTTGTGTTCGGTGTGCGGATTTCGTACAAACCGCGGCGGAAACGGTGCTAGACGGTTCTGTTGGTGCGCTGTAGCATTTGCCGCTTCAAATTGAGAAAGGGTGTTGAGATGAATAAGATCGTAACTGTTTCAATGATGGGCCTGTTGGCCGTCGTGGTTTCCGAGGGAGCCGACAAGAAAAAACCGAACTGGGGCTATACGGACACGCCGAAACTGCCGTCGGGCTGGTGCGTGCACGATATCGACCGTCCCCAGCCGACCGTGGTTACTCCTGCTGAAGTGGTCGGCCAGCCCCCTTCCGATGCCATTGTGCTTTTTAATGGAACCGATGCCTCGGCCTGGACGGGATCCGTTCAGAATAATCCCAAAAAGAAAAAGTACAATCCGGAGGGTGAGATGCGCTGGAAGGTCGAAAACGGCTATCTGGAATGCACTCCGACCGGTTCCATTAAAACGAAACAGAAGTTCGGCGACTGTCAGTTTCATATCGAATGGCAGACCGCTAATCCGCGTCGGGGCGACTCGCAGGGAGCCGGCAACAGTGGTGTATTTATGCAGGGCCGCTACGAAACGCAGGTGTTGGATAACTTTGAAAACCGCACCTATGCCGACGGTATGGCCGGATGTGTTTATGGGCAGAAACCACCGATGGTTAATGCCTGCAAAAAACCGGGCGAGTGGCAGAAATATGACATCATTTTTCAGGCACCGCGTTTTGAGGGCGAAAAGCTGGTGTCTCCGGCCTATGTGACCGTATTCCTGAACGGCGTTCTGGTTCAGCACAAGCAGGAGATCCTCGGACCGACCACGCATAAAAAGCTGCCGGTGTATAAGCCGCACGGCGATGATGTGATTCAATTGCAGGATCACAACAATAATACGCGTTTCCGCAATATCTGGATCCGGGAGCTGGATCTGGTGAAAGACGATTCGAAACCGCAGTAAACCTGCTGACAACGGTGTTGAAAAAAGCGTTTCCAAACTTTGGAAACGCTTTTTTTCTGCACGCAGCCCCGGGACGTGTGTTCTATTTTTCTTTCTAATGGAACGATCTGTGCTATTTATGAAATCTTTAAATGAGGAATAAGTATGTATCCAGGCGGAAAAAAGAGTGCAATGACGTGGCTGACGCAGATCTTTGTGGGCCTGTCTGTGTTGGTATTGATCGGAGCGATCGTTTTCGGAGTGATGGTCACAAGGGATGGCGGCCAGGGCTACGGCAACTTGTCGTCCAAGAGCTCGGATGGTCCGCTCTCGCTCGATTAATGGTTTCCAACCAATGGAAATACGTTTATTCCGCAGTCTTTTCCTCGGGATATTGCAAATTCCATTGGGTGCGTAGAGTATCCATGGTTTCCATAATTTCGATCGTTTTGGAAAGCGGATATACTTCGCTTTCCATTTTTTTTGCCCGGATACATTCCATGGCATGGGCAATTTCAAACCTGAAATTTTCGCCGTCGGCGTAATCGGCCGAAACAATATCCGGCTCTTCATCCTGCCTGTGAATGTGGTATTGCTTTGCGGCCCAGAAGAGGGGAACCCGAATATATCCCTCTGTGCCGGAAATGATGGCTTCATTCGGCATGTTATTGGTTAGCGAAGAGAAGAGGGTTGCCCGGGATCCATCGTCATAGTCAAACAGGTAGAATGAACTTTCGTCCACGCCGGTATTGGCTTTCACAACTGAGCTTTGAATGCGGTCCGGCCGTTTGCCGAAGACAATATCCGCAAGGCTGATCGGGTAGATTCCCAGATCGAGCAGCGCGCCTCCGGCCAGGTTGATATTTTTCAGCCGGTGCTCATCCGGAAATTCACGCCCGAGGCAGAAACTGGCTGTTACGGTTTTGATATCACCGATCACCCCTTCCTGCAGGGCCTCCTGGAGTTTAACAATGGCAGGTAGAAAACGGGTCCAGACGGCTTCCATTAGAAACAGCTTTTTGGTTTTGGCGAGTTCAATCAGCTCCCGGGCCTGGACGGTGTTGACGGTAAACGATTTTTCGCAGAGCACGTGTTTGCCGTTTTCCAGGCAGAGCTTTGCATTTTCATAGTGAAAGTTGTGGGTGGTGGCAATATAGACGGCATCGATGTCCGGATCGGCTACCAGCGACTCATAGTCGGAATAGGTCCGTTCAATATCGTGTTTATCTGAAAACTCCTGAGCTTTTCCAGGCGTGCGGGAGGCACAGGCCAGCAGCTCGCCTTCTTCCAGAGCCTGTAGACTGGTTGCAAAAACATGGGCAATTCCGCCGCATCCGATGATACCCCATTGAATCTTTTTCATAGTCATTCCTTCCAATCATTGGAAAATGAACGATTCGGCGTGATCGTTCAAGGCTGATGGTGACAACGGCGTGATTTTAAAAATTCCTTCAAAAAAAGTTATTTCGTAAAGTGTTCTATATAAATGATAACCACATTATTTTTCCTGATCAGTAAAATTTAGTGGCCAAAATAGCATCCGGGAAACGTATAAGTATATGGAACTCGGGTTTGGGTTTCACTTGGGCTGCGTGAGGTTTCCCTCCTCTTTTCCTCACGCATGCCCTTTTTTGTGCCTGGCCGGTTGTGCGGCAAAAATATTCCGCCCCTCGATCCTGCATCTCCAGAGGGGTTTGTGGTTCAGTGGGCCTTTTTGACCTGTCGTCGGGCTTCAGTATGCAGAAGAATGCAATGGTACGCTCGAGCATGTCCTCACGAATGGCAGGATGATCGCATTTCTATTGTTTAAAAAAAAATGGTGCGTAGACTGTTAGGCTTTTGGAGAAACTATGAGCGAGCCTAGAAAACCCGATAGTCCAATAGTGAGCATCCTGCTCAATGTGATTATTCCTGTTGCGATACTGAGCCTGTTAAGTAAGGAAAAATATCTCGGACCGATCTGGGCACTGGTGGTGGGCCTTGCTTTTCCGATCGGCTACGGGGTTCGAACCCTGATTCGCGACCGTAAAGCCGACTTTATGTCGATCATCGGCATTGTCAGTGTCACCCTCACCGGGGTATTCGGTATCCTCAAGCTGCCTCCGGAATATGTGGCCATCAAAGAAGCCGCTATTCCGCTGATTATCGGCATTGCGATTATTGCCTCGCTTAAAACACCGTTCCCGCTGATCCGGAAAATCCTCATGACAGAAGCACTGTTCGATGTCGATCGATTGAAGGCGGGGTTGAAGGAGAAGGGCACGGAGGCGGTATTTGAAAAACGGCTGGTGGGGCTGACCTGGGGTTTTGCCTCTTCCTTTTTTCTGTCGGCCGGGCTCAGCTATGTGCTCGCCAAGATTGTGCTGCAGAGTGAGCCCGGATCGGAAGCTTACACCGCTGAGCTGGGGAAAATGACCGGTCTCAGCCATGTGGTCGTGCTTGTTCCGGTTATGATCGTCATGTTTTTTGTCATGAACAAATTATTCGACACGCTTGCTGAACTTACCGGCTGCAAGCTCGATGACCTCTTAGCTTCGCACCACCGCGAAAAGAACGCACCCAAAGCAGAGCCGGAAGCCGACTAAGCCTCCTGCAGGCTTAACATGAGTTTGCTCAATACAAGTTGCTCCCGCTGTTCGAGGTGCTGCAGATTTTCCAGCATTTCCCGCACTTGGACCGACAGGGCTTTCTTGGCCATGCTTTCATAAAACCGGCTCAGGCTTTCATCGAAATGGCGCGTTGTCTGGATCACATAATCTGTGCTCACTTTTTCAGGAACCGGATAGTTTACAAAGGCCTGATCAGTTGTGGCGGCCATGTATTTAAAAAATGTATCCAGTGTATTGTCGGAAACGCTTTCTTCATAATCCGACAGTTGCGATTCAAGCAGCTTCTCGTGGTTAATCAGCTCGTCAATCAGCCGCATTGTCGTCTCGTTTTCGGCAAGGTGCCTCAGCTCCATGTAGAAACGGATCAATCTGCGGTGAAACTCCCGCGCATGATCAAGAATATCTCTGGTTTGATCAAATGACATAACTGCCACCTCCTTAACTCGTATTCTAGGCTTCATTACCGATCTGTCAATCGATCGGTTACGTTGAATTATCTGCTGAAAGATGTTCGCACGAACGGCTGTAAGCTTACAGGGCGAACGACGAACAATGAGCGTTCTGTAAACTAATGTGTTTCAAACCGACAAACTGGAGCATGGTATGAAGGGTACATATATAATTTACGGCGGGTCAGGCGGAATGGGTTCTGCCATTGCCCGGCGAATCGCATCCTCGGGAGGGCAGGTGCACCTGGTTGGTCGCAACCGGGAACGTCTCGCATCGCTTGCTGACGAGCTGCATGCAACCTACACCGTAGGCAATGTAACTGATCCTGAACTTTTTATTCAGGCCACGGAGGAAGTCGGCGACTGTATCGATGGTCTGGTATATGCCGTTGGAACGATCAATCTGCGCGGTTTCCAACGTTTGGAACTCCCGGACTATATCCATGACTTTCAAATTAATGCGGTCGGTGCGGCGCTTTCGGTCCGTGCGGCACTGAAGGGGTTGAAAAAAAGTCAGGCGGCTTCCGTGGTGCTCTTTTCAAGCGTGGCGGCGGAACGTGGCTTTTCATTCCATGCATCCATGGGAATGGCCAAGGCGGCGGTTTCCGGACTGACACGCTCGCTTGCGGCCGAGCTTGCTCCTGCGATCCGCGTGAATGCCATTGCGCCGTCGCTAGTCAAAACACCGCTGACGGAAAAAATGCTGGCCGTTGAAAAAACCGTTCAGACCATCGAGGCAATGCACCCCCTCAAGCGTCTTGGAGAACCCGATGAGATGGCATCGCTTGCGGCGTATCTGCTTTCGGCTGATTCCGGATGGATGACCGGTCAGGTCATATCCTCCGATGGCGGGCGATCGACGCTGGCCGGAAGCTGACCGAAAAGGCCTTTCGGAATGGAGATGTGCTGCCGGGATAAATGGTTTGTAAGGATGAGCGGTCTCTGGCGAATAGATATATAATTATTTATTAATATCAGGAAAAAAATTATGAGCATCAAAGAACTCGACCATCATATTCTGCGGCGAATGCAGCAGCTTGGAGAACCCGCGGCGCGCTTTTCCCTTTTTGTTATCTTTTTCTGGTTTGGTATCCTTAAACCGCTGGGGGTATCGGCAGCCGGCCCGCTTGTAATCAAGACGGTCGATTGGATGCCCTTGCTGTCCCCGCAGCAATGGCTTGCCGTCATCGGCTGGTGGGAGGTTCTGATTGGGATCTGTTTTCTCTTCCGGAAAACAACCCGGTTGGCCATTCTGCTGCTCTTTCTTCAAATGACGGGTACGTTCATGCCGCTGTTTATTCTGCCAGAAATCACCTTCCAGGAAAACGGGATTCCATTTCTCCCCACCCTCGAGGGGCAATACATTGTAAAAAATATCATTATCATTTCAGCGGCGCTGGTGATTGGCGGAAACCTCCGTTCGAAACGCCCGGCAGAAGGGAACCCGCATGACAAAGATTAACAGCACGTCGCCTGACAATGTGCTCTGCACGGTGAGCCAGGTGTACAAAAGTTATGGATCCCAATCCGTGCTCAACGGCGTCGATTTCGAAATCCACGAAGGTGAGCAGGTGGCACTGATGGGACCCTCTGGGTCCGGAAAAAGCACCTTACTGAACTGCCTCTCCGGAATTGACCGGCCGGATCAGGGATCAATAGAAATTGGGGGGCTGGAAATTACTTCTGCCTCGGCTGCTGAGCTGGCCGAAATGAGAAGGGGAACCGTAAGCACGGTATTTCAATTCTTTCATCTGTTACCCACGTTGTCCGCTTTTGAAAATATTGAGCTGAGCCTGCAACTAATCGGGGTATCCCCCCGCGACCGCCGCAGCCGAGTGGAAGAGCTGTTGGAGGCGGTGCAGCTTTCATCGCATGCGGATGCTTTTCCGGAAACCTTGAGTGGTGGTGAACGACAGCGTGTGGCCATTGCACGCGCATTGGCGCATCGGCCGAGACTGCTGCTGGCCGACGAACCGACGGGCAGCCTCGATACGCAAACCGGGGATTCGATTCTGCAACTGTTGAGTCAGCTTGCCGGGCAGTTTAATATTGCGATGGTGCTGGTCACACACAGTGTGGATGCCGCCCGCATTTGCCAGCGGACGATTCACATGCGCGATGGAAAAATTGGATAGTTTGCATGAGCACTCTAATCGGCATCCAATCAGTTCTTCTGCATCTCAAACGCTTCAGCTGGCGGCATGTGCTTAAAGCTCCGGCCACCACGTGTGCGCTACTGGCCGTGGTTGCGCTGGGAGTTGCTGTATTTTTTTCTGTTCGGCTTTCCAGCCGTGCGGCGGTTTCGGGATTTCAGCTTTTCACCCAGTCGATCAGTGGCGGAAGCGATTTTGTTGTCACCGGCCCTGGGAATGCCGTTCCGGTGGATCGTCTTCCCGAATTACGAAACGTGCTGGATCCACTGCCGCTTCATCTGCTGCCGATGGTGGAAGGCACGGCAACGCTGCCGGGAACGGGCAAGGCAGCAGATGATTTCGATGCGGTTCAGGTTCCAATCCTTGGAATCGATTTGCTGGCGGCACGAAACCTGGCCTACGCACGGGACCGGACTCAATACCAGACGTTCGAAACAACGACCTCCGATCAAATCAGAATCGGGGTGGCAAATGAGGTGCATATAACCGAGCTGATCGCCAAGCGGTTGCAAGTCAAACCGGGCGATTTCATCGATGCCGTTCTGGGCGATCAGCTGCTTCATTTAAACGTAGCTTCCGTTTTGATTACGGATGAGTTTCAGGCTGGAAAGAACGAAGCCCTGCTCGTCATGGATCTTCCGGCTCTTCAGTCGTTGCTCGGCCAGGAGCAACACGTTGATCGGGTCGAGGTGGTGATTCCGGAAGGAAACCAGACCGCAGCATTACGACAAGCAGTAACCGATCGGCTGAATAAGTTGAACGCCGCCCAGTGGATTTGGTCGACCACGGAATCGCAGCGCGATTCGGCGCAAACAATGACCGCGGCTTTCCGCCTGAACCTGACCATTCTTTCCGCGTTGTCTGTGCTGGTCGGAATTTACCTCATTCTCCAGGCCATGGAAGCCGCCGTTGTCCGGCGCCGGTCGGAGATCGGGATTCTGCTTTCCATGGGCTACGAACCGAAATGGATTCGTGCGGCATGGCTAATGGAATCGCTCTTGCTGGGCATTACCGGCAGTGCGTTGGGACTTCTGCTGGGCTGGGCGCTGGCTCAGCTTGCCGTCCGGGGGGTTGCACAAACGGTCAATGCGCTCTATGTGAGTACCACTGCTGAAGCGGCTTCCTGGAATTCGGGCGAGGCACTGATGGCATTTGGAATTGGTGTGGCGGCTACGGTGATTGCAGGACTGCTGCCGGCGCGCGATGCGGCTTCCACGCAGCCCATTCAGGTGATTCGACAGGAGGGGCACAACGGCGGAATTTATCTGCTGGATGCCCCCTGGCTTGGATTTGTTCTGCTGGCCGTGGGAGGACTTTTCTCCCGCATGCCTGCGCTGGACCTTTCGCCCGGGGTACGCCTTCCGGTGGGAGGTTATCTGGCCGCACTGACCTGGCTGATCGGGGCGGCCGTACTTTCGGCGAATCTCTTACGATTCATTCCCGGATTATTCAAACGCGCCGCGATACGAGGAGCAGTGTGGCGCGTGGCGGTCAGTCAGTTCCGCCAACCGTCCGGCCGGCAGAAGCTGACGGTGGCCGGGCTGGTGGTGGCGGTTGGAATGGCGGCCGGCATGGAAATCCTCACACATTCATTTGAGCGGACGGTATCAGGCTGGATCCACCAAAGCCTGAAGGCCGATCTCTTTGTGGCCGTCAAGGGCATTGAGAATGCTTCCAATCGAAATAAAATCAGCGAAGCCACCTGGCGGAAACTCATTGATGATCCCAAGGTGGAGAGGGCTGAGGTCGGCCATTTTTTTCCGATCGAGTTGCGCGGGCTTCCAACGATGCTCATGGGAATTCGCAGTACACAACCCTGGTCCGACGAAAAACTGATCTGGGCTGAGAAACCCGTTAAGCCGGTCCAACTCGATCGCCCGCTTGATGATGGATGTACGCCGGCGCTGATCAGCGAGAGTTTTGCGGTCCGCTATCAAATGGGGCGGGGTGATGAACTGGAGGTGCCGACACCGGCCGGGAACCAATCCGTTCGGGTTCTAGGGGTATACGCGGATTACGGCAATGAACGAGGCGCTTTGCTGATGGATGGCGCTTTGGCAGCCCGATGGTTCAATGATTTGCGTGCTGTGAATCTGGCAGCCACCTTACGGCCCGGGGCAGACCCGGATCAGGTTCGGGAGCAATGGACTGCGGAACACCCCGGTCTGGCCATCCGCACGAACCGTGCGCTACGGGAAGAGGTGCTGAAGATTTTTCATCAAACTTTCGCCGTAACGCATGCGCTTAAAATCATTGGAATTGCGGTTGCCTTCAGTGGTTTGGCGCTGGCGCTTTTCAGTCTGCTCATGGATCGCAGGCAGGAACTCGTTACCTTACGGGAGCTGGGCTTCCAACGGCGGGATATCATGGCGGCAGTCACACTGGAAGGCCTTCTGCTCAGTCTGATCGGTCTCGTCGCCGGCCTCCTGCTGAGCCTCGCACTGGGCTATCTGCTGATTTATGTCATCAACAAACAATCGTTCGGGTGGACCCTCGCCTACGCGGTGCCTGCCATCGGGCTGGCGGTGTTGTCTGTTGGCGTACTGCTGGCTGCCGCACTCACCAGTCTGGGAATCGGTCGCTGGGCGGCCCGTCTGAAAGCAGAGGAGCACGAATGAATCAACGTAGATATGGCCTGATGTTCTTAACGCTGTGGCTGGTCGGGGCGGTGTGTTCCGATTCTCTGCCAAGGACGGAGGCGGGATTCCGTATTCCAACCACGCATCCGGAGTTTACCTTTCCGCGCGATCATGGCAGCCACCCCGAATTCCTGATCGAATGGTGGTACATCACGGGACACCTTCGGAATGCGGACAACCAGCGGTATGGATTTCAGGCCACGTTTTTCCGGTATGCCATGACGCCTTATGGGCCGGAAACATTCGCTCCCTTCGGAACGAATCAGCTTTTTATGGCGCATATGGCTTTGAGCGATATCGACGGGAATCAGTTTTATCATGAGGAGCGGCTCAATCGGGATGGCTGGGATGCCAAGGCAGATACGGATGATCTGGACCTGCGGAATGGCAACTGGACCCTGCGCCGCACGGATGGAGAGACCATGGAACTCCGTGCCGGAATTCGTGCCGACATTGAGTTTGAATTTCAGCTCCAACCGTTGCAACCGAAGGTCTTTTTCGGCAAGGACAGCGTTTCAAGGAAAGGTGCGGATCCTTCTGCCTGCAGTTGGTACATCACGTTCCCGCGGCTTGGCGTCAGCGGAACCCTCCGGCAGGATGGGAAAAATATTCCCGTAACCGGCGAGGCCTGGATGGACCATGAGATCAGCAGCAGTCAGCTGGGCCATGAGCAGGTTGGGTGGGATTGGTTAAGTGTCCGCATGGCCGATGAAAGCGAACTCATGGTGTATATTCTGCGCGATGTCGCAGGGAATCCGGACCCGCATTCCACGCTCGTGTGGATCGATCCCGCGGGGCAGCTGCATGCCGTCGGTTCTGATCAGTTTGAATGGTCGGAAAGCGGAAGCTGGACCAGTCCCGATACGGGTGCCACCTATCCGATTGATGTCCGCTTGAAAGGGGTCCGGCCGGATGGTTCCCCTTTCGATTTTGCGGTGAAGCCATTGATGCGTAATCAGGAGTTGGTGGGTGAGCTCGGCGGCATTTCCTACTGGGAAGGCGCGTGCGATATTTATGAAAATGATCAACCCGTCGGCGAGGCCTATATGGAGCTCACCGGCTACAGTGAATCGCTGGAGGATAATCTGTAGCCGGCGGGGATGACCGGAAACGAATGTTCAGGAATCCGCTTGCGCAGACCCCTGATTCTCAAAGAAGATTCAATTTATGGGCTATCAAAGTACAAGAGAATGTATCGAGGCATTGGAAAAACACGGGCAGCTGCTGCGGATTACCGAAGAAGTTGACCCTCATTTGGAAATGGCCGAGATTCAGCGCCGGGTCTATCAGGCCGGCGGGCCGGCCCTGCTGTTCGAAAACGTGAAGGGCTGTAAATTTCCCTGCGCCTCGAACCTGTTCGGCACACCCGAACGGGCCAAGCTGATCTTCAGCGATACCTACGATCAGGTTGCTGCGCTCGTGGGGGCCAAGGCCGATCCGGCCGGGCTCATGAAAAAACCGGGCAAGGCGCTGAAGGCCGGACTTTCCGCCCTCCATGCGCTGCCGAAAAGGGTAAGTCAACGTGCGGCTCCGGTTTTTGAATGCCGCGCCAAACTCAGCGATCTGCCGCCCATCGTCAGCTGGCCGGATGACGGCGGGCCGTTCATTACCCTGCCGCAGGTCTATAGCGAGCACCCGGATCATCCCGGCAAGCCGCTGAAGAGTAATCTCGGCATGTACCGCATTCAGGTCAGCGGCAATGAATTTGTGAAAGATGAAGAGGTGGGTTTGCACTACCAGCTTCACCGCGGCATCGGGGTGCATCAGAAACTGCACAAGGAACAGGATAAGCCGTTCCGCGTGGCCATCTTCATCGGCGGACCGCCGGCCATGAGCTTTTCCGCCGTCATGCCGCTGCCCGAAGGCATGCCCGAAGTCGCCTTTGCCGGGTTGCTCGCCGGCCGCCGCTTCCGCTACGCGCATTACAAAGACTGGACGGTCTCGGCCGAGGCCGACTTCTGTATCGTCGGCACGATCAAAGAAGAGCTGAAACGCGAAGGCCCGTTCGGCGACCATTTGGGCTACTACAGTCTCGACCATCTTTTCCCCTGTCTGGAAGTGGAAGAGGTGTTTCACCGCAAAGACGCCATCTGGCCGTTTACGGTCGTGGGCCGTCCGCCGCAGGAAGACACCACCTTCGGGGAAGTCATTCACGATATGACCGGTGTGGCCATTCCAACGGAACTGCCCGGTCTCAAAGCCGTGCACGCGGTCGATGCCGCCGGCGTTCACCCGCTGTTGCTTGCCATTGGGGAAGAGCGCTACACGCCCTACATGAAAACGATGCGTCCTTCCGAGTTGCTGACCATCTCCAACGCGATACTCGGCAAAGGGCAACTGTCGTTGGCCAAATATCTGTTCATCGTGAACGAGGCCGATAATCCCGATTTAGACATTCACGATATTCCTGCCTATTTCTCACATCTGCTTACACGAATTAAGTGGGAGCGGGATCTGCATTTCCAGACCGAGACCAGTATCGACACGCTCGACTATTCCGGCGACGCGCTGAATCACGGGTCCAAGGTCGTTTTTGCCGCCAGCGGGGAAGTTTTCCGGACATTGGAAACAGAAAAGCCCGAGCTGGAGAGCACTGAAGTGGTGGCTCCCGGTATTCTCGCCATGTCATCCACCTTCGAGCTCGAAACCTTTGCCCGGCAGATGGAAGGGTTGGTTTCGGCCGATGACTTCCCCCTGATCGTACTGTGCGACGAGCCGGAATTTCTCGCGGCGGACTTCAATAATTTTCTATGGGTCACCTTCACGCGTTCGAACCCGGCCCGCGATATGCACGGCGTCGGGGCCAAAACGGAATTCAAGCACTGGGGATGCACCGGTCCGCTCATCATTGACGCCCGGCTGAAGCCGCACCACGCCCCGCCGCTCATCGAAGATCCGCAGGTTACCGCAAAGGTTGATGCGCTGTTTGCTCCAGGCGGTGCATTGAATTCGCGGGCCTAATCAAGCACCTTTACTTTGATGTTGCGGTAGTGGACTTCGCATTTCGGATCGTGGGCCTGTAGCGCAAAAGTGCCCTCAGATAGTTTTCGGCCTTTAAACTGCGGATGTTTCGGCCCGCCTTCCGGCTCGTCATAGTCCACCAGCAGCTCGTCGTTCACGTAGGTTTTGATGTTGGATCCCGAAACGACGATCCGGTAATCGAACCACTCGCCATCGGTACTGGGCGATGCATCGCGGATCACATGGCTGCCGTTTTTGGGTTCTTTTTGTCCGGGCTTCATAACGATGATATTTTGTACATCAAACAGGCTGCCGGTTTTAATGACATTTTTATGAGAGGAGTTTACCTGACATTCATAGCCGCTCTCCGGCCAGCCGGTGTCCTGATACTTTGTATGGATATAAACGCCGCTGTTCGAACCGGGCGTGGTTTTTACCTGCAAATTCAGCTCAAAGTT
The DNA here is from genome assembly GCA_029432775.1 of Pontiellaceae bacterium B12227. Lineage (GTDB taxonomy): Bacteria > Verrucomicrobiota > Kiritimatiellia > Kiritimatiellales > Pontiellaceae > Pontiella. The sequence continues at coordinate 180,097 of JAROAZ010000003.1, forward strand.
TTTAAAGCTCCCGCCGTTTACATCGCCCGTATAAAAGAGGTGGCAGCGTCCGCCCTTAAGGATCAGCACGCCATCTTCAACGAAGAAAGAATCCGGGTTTTCCTTCGCCGGCGTCCAGCCTTCGAGGTCTTTTCCATTGAACAGCGAAACAGACCCATTGTTCGTGGTTGTAGTCGCACATGCCGCCAACAGGCTGCATCCCAGCAGTAAGGCTCCGGTTCGGAGCAACGTTTTTGGTTTCATACTTCCATGCTATCGCTGCCGAAAGGCGGAAACAAGAGCGACTTACGGGTTAAACTTATCCCAGCGGCCCTGTTCCCGTTCCATAAGGGCATTGAACTTGGGCGGAGCTGCGATGGAGAGGTTCAGCTCCTGCTGCGTGCCGGGGTGCGGGAAGCGCAGGCCGATGGAGGCCAGAAAGAGGCCTTTGCCTTTCAGGGTATTCCCGTCTTCGCCGTATTTCGGGTCGCCGACGATCGGGTGGCCGATACCGGCCATATGAATCCGCAGCTGGTGCGTTCTTCCAGTGATTGGAAAAAGGTGTACGAGGGTCAGCCGGCCGCTGCGCAGCGACGGCACGGAGTAAACCGGCTCATATTCGCTACGGCAGGGCAGGCCGTCGATCGGTGCTTCAATGGTTCCGGAGATTGGAACTTCGCCCATCACGACGGCGCAATAGCGTTTATGAACCCGGCGCGCTTCGAAGGCCTGACCCAGAAGCCGCTGGGCGCTGGCTGTTTTGGCAATCAGGAGCAGTCCGCTGGTGGAATAGTCGAGCCGGTGCACGGGCCGCGGCCACGGCAGGGCATCGGGTTTCGGGGAAGGGGCCAGGTTTGCCGAGAGTGCGTTTTCGACCGTCTTGAATTTATTGCCGCTCACTTCGATGCCCGGCGGTTTATTAATTACGGCCAGATCGTCATCTTCAAAAACGACGTCCAGCGGAAGGGGATATGTTTTCGGAGCGCGCTGCTGCAGATCCATCAGTTCGATCAGCTGTCCGGCTTCCACCCAATCGCCACTGTGCGCCGGTTTCCCATTGATGCGGAATTCACCGCGCTTCAGTGCTTTCGAAATACCTTTGCGCGAAAGGAGCGGCTCAAAGACGGTCCGGGCATAGTCCGACAACCGCATGGCGTTCGTGTCGTCCGGAACCAGATGGGTTTCCCGTACGATCATCCGTTTAATCGACCACGCGAACGGAGTAGAACGTTTCAAAGCATTCGCCTACCGGCAGGGTCATCATGCCCGGTTTCTTTTCGAAGGCGATGTTGCTGTCCTGAAAGTCCACCACGCCGTGCCAGGGTTCGAGGCAGACATAGGCTGCACCGGGTTTGGCCCAAATGCCGAATTGTTTGGCACCGCCGGTGTTCATTTCCAGATAGCGCGTGCGTTGCCGGTTTTTCAGCCGGACCGTATCGGATTGGATCTCATCAAAAATGAGGGCGTCCTGATCGAACAGGGTTTCGGACAGCGGGATTTCGGTTGCGTGGTCTAAATAGTTGTGGGAGAAGGTGGAAATCAACAGGTCGCGCATGCCGAGCAGATCCAGCGTTTCCGGTTCGCCGAATTCAATGAAGTAGTCCGCGTGTGCAAAATTTTCCAGGTCCAGTGCAAAGGCTGGGTGGGAGCCGACCATGAAAGGCAGGGTTTCGGTTCCGGTATTCTCCGCCCGATAGCAAACGGTGAGCGTATCGGCTTCCAGCGAAAAGCAGACAGTGAATTTAAAGGGAAAGGGGTAGTGGGCCAGCGTCTCTTCCGTGGAGGTGAACTGCAGTTCCGCGCGTTCCGCTTCCTGTTTCACCAGCTGCGCATCCAGGTTGCGCAGCACGCCGTGGCCCGGCATTACGTAGGGTTTTCCGTTTATCGTGGTTTTGCCTTCGACCAGTTTTCCAACCATTGGAAAAAGAATGGGCGCGGAACCGGCCCACACATCGGGATCGGCCTGCCACATGAATTCTTCGCCCGTCTGCAGGTCGCTGAAGGAACGGAGTTCTGCTCCGCGGAGCGCAATGGATGCGCTGAATTTATCGTTCCGGATCGTGATCATATTCGGTTATCCAATCAGGCGGATGAGCAGCTTTGAGATGATGATCATGAAGATCAGTGCAACCGGATAGGCCGAGACATAGCTGATGACCGGAGTCTGGGAATCGGTTTTGGCGGTGATGGCGCCGAGCGCCGGGGTTGAAGTCATTCCGCCGCAGATGCCGCCGAGGGCCTGAAGCGGATTCATCTTGAAATATTTCGTGGCAATCGGCCATGCGACAATCAGCGGCAGAACGGAAACACACATGCCGAGCCCAAACAGCATAAAACCGTGCTCCTGCAGGGTGCTCACCAGGGCGCCGCCGCCGCGTACGCCGGCGTTGGCAAGGAAGAAGACGAGCCCGAGCTCCTGAAGCAGCATGCGGGTCTGTCGGGGAATGAAGCCGACAATCGGGCCGATTTTTCCGAAGTGCCCGAGGATGAGTGCCACAAACAACGGGCCGCCCGCAAGGCCGAGTGTGATCGGGGTGCCGCCCGGCAGGCCGAAGGGCAGCATACCGAGAATGATGCCGAGCGTGAGCCCCACGGAAAGGGACAGCAGGCAGGTGGCATCGATGGCGCTGGAACGGTGGCCGACGGCGACCGAGAACTTTTTCAGATCGTCCACGCGCCCGACACACGTGAAGTGGTCGTGCCGTTCAATGACGGTGTTGGCATTCGGTACAAAGGTGAGGCCGAGGCGGGTGATACTGGTGATGACGACGCCGTAGTTGCGGAGCGGGGCCATATCGCCCAGAGTCTGTCCGGCAAAGGCGGAGGAGGTCACGATGAGGACCTGCCGCTCGTTTTCCACATCCTCATGCAGTTTGGCTTCGGAGCGTTTTCCGATGAGGTCGATGGCGGCTTTCATTTCGCAGCGGCGGCCGACCAGCAGAAGGATCCGGCCTTCTTCAAACTGGTCGTCATAGCGAAGCGGAACCAGGCTGCCCCCGGAATAGATGCGGCCGATCTGTATGGCATTGAAATTGGTGATGCTGGATTCGGAGATGCGTTGCCCGTATAGATTCGGGTTGGTGACTTCCACCAGCACGTTTTCAACCCGGTTGCCGCATTTTCCGGTATCGGTTTTTGCATCAATCGCGTCGAGGTCGAGTTTCAGCACGCGCGGCAGCACCTGCACAAACAGGACCACGCCGATCACGCCGAAGGGATAGGCAATCCCGTAGCCGATACTCACCGAGTCTGCGCCGCCTTTGGCTGCGAGCGTCATGCCCTCCGTTGCGGCGGCGAGGGCGGGGGTGCTGGTAAGCGAGCCGGCGAAGATGCCGGTTGCCAGCCCGGTGGGGATGCCGAGGAATTTGGCGCCGATCCAGGTCATGGCGGCGCCCAGTGCCACAATCAGAACGGCCAGTTTGGCCAGGGAGGTGCCTTCGCGGGCCAGCGATGCAAAAAAGCGGTCGCCGGCACCGATGCCGACGCAGTAGACAAACAGCACCAGGCCCAGGGTGCCGACGCCGGCGGGCAGGGAATAGCCGAGATGTCCGGCGAGCAGGGCGGTGAAGAGTACGCCCGAGCTGCCAAGGCTGATGCCTTTCACCTTCACCTGCCCAAGCAACAGGCCGGCAGCGATCAGGGCAAACAGCACGATTAAGGGTTGGCTGAGTAATAAGTTGTGCAGGGCTTCAAGGCTCATGTGGAACGTTTAAAGGGTTAAAGGTTAAGTTTTAAAAGCGGGCACTATACGCCGGACTGCCCGTCTTGCAACTCCGTATTGGCTCCACGGCATTTCCAGACCTTGGAAATAATCCTGAATCGGGCCGGAATATAAATCCGTACATTATTGCACACAATTACAGAACTAAGGCTTGGCCCCTGCGACGCTTTGCTCTACAACCTGCGTCTTCATTTTCATTTTAACCGGTGTTTATTCACCAGAAAAAGGCGATAGATATGTCTCAGAAAGATGCTCTGGCAAACCCCGCACCCCTCGGATTGATGGGCTTCGGCATGACCACGGTCCTGCTCAATATTCACAACGCCGGCTTTTTTCCAGACGTTGGAAGTATGATTCTGGGGATGGGGATTTTCTTCGGAGGAATTGCACAGATCATCGCCGGTATTCTGGAATATAAAAAGGGCAACACCTTCGGCATGACCGCTTTCACCTCCTATGGTGCATTCTGGCTGACGCTCGTTGCGATGCTTACGCTGCCGAAGCTCGGACTGGCCTCCGCTCCGCCCGCCGGGTTTGTTGGGTGCTATCTCTTTATGTGGGGTCTGTTCACCGCACTGATGTTCATCGGCACGCTGAAATCCAACAAGGTGCTGCAATTTATCTTTGCCTCGCTGGCTCTCCTCTTCTTCCTGCTGGCCCTTGAGCACTGGCTGCCGGAACACGCCGCACGTACCGTGGGCATGCTGGCCGGCTTTGAAGGCATCATCTGCGGCGCAAGCGCCATCTATCTGGCGATGGCCGAGATCATCAACGAAGCACATGGTACTGTCGTGCTGCCCATCGGCGAGTATCAGCCCAACAGCGCCGATCAGGCCCGTTTTAAACTGTTCGACGAATTATTACTGGCCAGACGAAACGATCGTATCATCTAAAGAACGAGCGGAGTGCACCGGTTCATTCGGCAGGAACCAGGCAATGGCCATGAACAGAATCCCAAGGGCCCCGGCCAAAGCAAGCGCGGGGAAGGTCGGGAGCAACGCGCTGTATTTTTCAGAGCCGGTTTCGGCCAGCGTTACTTTTCCGCCGAGCGTGGTGAACAGGGCGGTTGCTTTCAATGCGCCGTAGAGCAGCGTGAAAATGAATGCGCCGAGCAGTCCGCCGAGAATGAAGAACGGTGCGTCTTTGCGCAATGCGCCGGCGGCCACCAGTCCGGTGCCCGGGCAGAATCCGGAAATCGCCCAGCCCAGTCCCATCAGTGCTCCGCCAATGATTACGCCAACGTATGCGCTCTTAACGCTCAAGTGGCCCACATCGGCCCAGCCCAGTGCCAGGAAAGTGAACAGCAGCAGGCTGCTGAGCCCGATTCCGGTGAAGATGGCCTTCATCAGGTGAAAGTCTTTCAGCCGCAGCATATCAATAATCTTCTGCGGGTTGGCGGCTCCGACTTTCTGAAGAACGAAGCCGAAGAAGAAGCCGATGAGGATGGCAAAGATCAGTTCCATGTTATTTCTCCTTCCGATACATCAGCATGGCGGTGGGTACGGCCACGGCAAATGCGCCCGCGGCGAATAAATATCCGCTCAATGACGTCTGCATCATGCCGCTCATCATATGTCCGCTGGTGCAACCGCCGGCCAGGCGGGAGCCGAAGAGGACCAAAAATCCGCCGATGAAAACCACGGCGCACCGCTTTACCGGAGAGCTTCCGAATTTTTTCCGCCAGACCGGCGGGGACAGCTGGTCTGCTGTATCGGGTTTTGATGTGGAAAGACGTGCGGCAACAAAGCCGCCGGCGACCATCGCGAGCACAAAGATAAAGCTGTAGTTCATGGGTTTTGCGATGTTTTTGGCATATTTGCCGCCGCTCTTGTTCAGATAGGCATTCGGGCTTGAATAGCCGGAGGCCGCTTCGGCATCTTCCACCACCGTATCGCCGGCGAAGAGATCCATAATGATCCCGTCAAGAATCACAAACTGGGTTGAAACCCCGATCGGTTTAACCGCCACCACGGCCAGCACAAAGGAAATGCCCAGCATGATGCCGCTGACCTTCCAGTTCCACTGTTTCGCAAACAAGAGTTTTTTCATAGCCGATACCCTTTCTTCCGCGTTGAATAAACGGACCAAGGTAAGACGTAGAAAGATACCCGTCAATTTGAAGCTGAGTTAAACTGCGCCCGCTCCCATAGATTGGACGCGGAATGACCGAAGCTAATGAGCGGGCATTTGCTCGCCGGTCTCTTCAACCAGCTGTTTAATGCACTTCACCAACAGGGTCAAAACGCGAATCGGCTTGTGGAAAACATGCTCGGGCCGCATACCCAGTGCCTTGAGTTCTTCCGGCAGATTGTAGGAAATCGATCCGGTATGGATGATATAGCGTTGGCCGGGAAACCGCTTACTGGCCAACCGGATCAAATCTTCGCCGCTCAGGCCCGGAAGGCGCAGGTCCACAATACAGACGTCAAACGGCTGCTCCATCATCAGCTCGCGCGCTTCTTCTGTGCTTCCGCAATTGCTGGTGTTAAAACCATAATCGTCAAGAAAGGCGGATAAGCTGTCGCGAATGGCGGGCTCATCATCTACCACTAAAACCCGGATGTTTGAATAGTTCTGCATATGCACAAATACATAGCTCAAATACCCCAAAAACCCAAGACTGTTTTTCGCCGGCTAAAGGATTTCGCCGAGAATTGAGTTCAGTGCATTCAAGCCGGATGGAGTGAACAACCAGACCACAGTTCCGCAATTGAGGATGAGCGTCATCCAATAGACCAACCGGAAAGAGGCCTTCTGCGATTTATGCCGCAGCGCCTGTTGTGCAATCATGGCTCCGGGCCATCCACCGAGCAGGGCCAACAGATGAAGGTGCGCTTCAGGCGTGCGCCATTGCCCCTTTTGGGCTGCCCTTTTATCGATGGCGTAAATCACAAAGGTGATACCGCTGATCAGCACAAAGGCCGAAACCAGCATAAGTGTCCGGTTCAGCATCCATTCCGCCATGCCCACGGCCATGAAAAATACCAGACTGATGGTGGAAGAACTGATTACTTTGCTCATCGGGACAGTACCTCGTTCGGTTTGCCGCAAGCCTTTTGCGCGGCGGCTTCAAGCAGTATGCGGGTTTCGGAATCCAGCTGGATTTCCACTGGTTGGAGTTTTCCTTTTTTGCGGGCTTGCACAGTCAGCTTTTCGGGCATGTCCTGCGGGGGTTCCTCAAAGAGAGCGGCATAAAAAACCAGAGCTGTCAGGTAAGCACCTTGTGCCGCAGGGTGCGATTGGTCGCCCGCATGGAGTTTAAGAGAAGGGGTTGCTTCATAGGCTAACTTCCAGGCAATGCCGACCGGGGCGATGTCTCCATTCGTCTCATCCGCGAGGCGGGTATAGGACTGGATCAGTTGCTCGTACATAACAGGTAGAAGCGCGGCTCCCTTTTTTGCCTCTTCGGAATCTCCCTTCATCCATTTAACCGGCCCCTTATAGGCCATCGTCAGATAATAGAGTTTTCGTGCGCCGGTTTTATCGGCCTCCGCAGCCAGGAGCTTTCCGTATTTAATCATATTGGCCGGATCGCTGACCGGTTCGAAGCTTTGGTTTTGAAATACGATGACATCGAAGGGTGTCTTCTTCATTTTTTCGACGGCCTTCTTTTCTTCCCAGTGTTGCCGGAACGTCCGGCCGCCGGGCGTTTGCTGTTCGTATTGGAGCGTATGCCCCTTGGCCTCCGCCATCGCCTTCAGGATTTCCGGCATGCCGCACACGTAGGTGTAGCTGTTTCCCACAAACAGTACCTTAAGGCTTTTGGCGTGTGCGCCCGACAGCAGCATCAGGGTCACTAATATGAACCATCTTTTCATTTTAGATCCTTGGCCTTTTTTATGAAAGGCGCATCAAAATACAACGCTTCGGCATGAATTGCAGGGCATTTCCGGCACTTGAATTCAGGGTGCCCAATGCTTGCAAAGAATTTCAAGCTGATTTCCGGAAATACACTCGATCAAAAAAAACCATTCAGGTGGCATTAATAATGCGTATTTTTTGGGGATGGCAGTACCGGGCTCTGTTGCATTTACTTTTGGTAAATGTGCTGATCAGCAGGAGGTCCGGCTGCGCTCGTGCAAATAGATCGAATTAAATAAACATCAACATGAGGAATAGGATGAAGCAATTAGTCATGAGTACCCTGTCGGCAGCAGCTTGTTTGGCCGTGGTCGGATGCAGTACCAACGGAACATCAGTCAGCAGTTTCAGTACCATCCGGGAATACACCCTGCGGAATAAAAGCGGTATGGAAGTGCGTCTGAGTAACTATGGAGCAACGATTACATCAATCGTTGTGCCCGACCGCGCAGGAAATCCTGTGGATGTTGTATTGGGATATGACCGGGCTGAAGACTATATCAATGCCGTTGACCGCCCGTATTTCGGCAGTGTAATCGGTCGTTACAGCGGAAGTATTGCAGATGGTAAATTCTCTATTGATGAGAAAGAGTTTCAACTTCCGGTGAATGAGAGTGGAAATCATGAAAACGGCGGGCGCATGGGCTTTGATAAAGTGGTTTGGGACTCGGTGGCCAATGGGAATTCCGTTACATTTGAGTATGTTTCAAAGGATCTGGAAGAGGGCTATCCGGGCAACCTGGCGGTGAAGGTGATTTATACGCTGTATACAGGCAATGTCCTGAAGATTGAGTACTATGCGGAAACGGATAAAGCCACACCGGTCAACCTCTCGAATCGTACGTTCTTTAACCTCGCAGGTGAGGGTAACGGCACCATTCTCGGCCATGAACTGACGATCAATGCGGAAACCTATCTTCCGGTAAATGATAAGCTGATTCCCACAGGCGAGATGGCTCCCGTTGCAGGGACACCGTTTGATTTTCTGGCTTCGAAACCTATCGGACAGGATATTGGCAGCGAAAATGAGCAACTGCTCCTGGTTGGCGGCTATGACCAGAACTGGGTTCTGAGTAAGGGCGAAGGCGGGAACACCTATGCCGCAACGGTCTATGAGCCGGGCAGCGGTCGCTATGTGGAAGTCACCACTATGGAACCTGCTTTACGGTTTTTCAGCGGCAATGGTTTAGATGGACGCCTGCGGGGCAAGGCTGGAAAGTCGTATAAAAGGAACGGAGGTTTCTGTCTGGAAACGCAACATTTCCCCGACAGCCCGAACCAGCCCGACTTCCCGACCACCATCCTTCGTCCGGGCGAAGAATATAAGACGGTGACCGTCTATAAGTTCGGCGCAAAATAGCATTTCGTTCGCTGCGCTGAAGATGTCTGCCTGTTGCGGGAAAACTGCAAAGGCAGGCATTTTTTTTGCTGAGCACGCTGCGTTTCCGGGGTTCGCCGGGAGGACATGCAACATTCTGCTGAATGGGAAAATTGACAGTTTCCGTGCGCCATAAGGCATACTCTCCTCCGACCATAGAGCAGGGCCGGCAGCCCAGCCGTGCGGAATCATCTGCGATGGTGTCGCTGATCCGGTTCGTTGAAATAGCGGTGTGAGTTTTTCATATTCCAGGGATTCCCTGGGTTAGGAAACCTTTTCCCGGAGTCGGTGCGGCGCGGCAAGCAGGTTGCTGGTGATGAGACGGCAGGTTCTGCGCAGCCTGCCATCGAACTGATCGGACAGGAAGGTGTCGATGATATCCGCCGTTTCTGTTGCCCGGAGATAGCCATAGCTCTTGTGCGGATTGGTGTCGTCTCCGATTTGATAATCGTTGATGACCCTCAGGTCCAGTGCACGCGCACCGCGTGCATTCGGCGCATAGTCATCGCGCAAGGTTTGATCGAGTGCCACGTGATCGCGCTGATCGGATAAATTATACCAGTGAGGCCAGATGCAGTTCGGAACTTTTGGCCTCTTCAAGGCCGGTACCCACGTTCTCTGATTCTCAAAATTCCGTGCAACAATCGGCGGCAGGCCCAACGGGGAGCCGATCGTGACGAAGGTATTAATCTCAACCTGGTTGGACGGATCGGAAAGTACATCAAACGCGATGATCGATCCCATCGAATGGGTCAGCAGCAGGATCTCGTATTCCGCATATTTTTCAAGCATCTGACGCAGTCGCTCCTGAATGGCGCCTTTGGCAGAGCAGTCCTCGTTTTCCATCGAGCGGCACTCGTCGGTATAGTATGTATCCAGATCCGAAAAATAGCGCTCCATCATTTTGGCGCTGGCCGCCGGGAAGGTTTCCTTCAGGTTTTTGCGCAGGAAGAGGCGGTCCAGGTTCTTTTCCATGAAGCGTAGCAAAGCGAGATAGGTGCGCCGCGGTTTAGGAGCGGGCTTCGATGTGCTCGGTCTATACGGGGCTTTCAGAAAGAGCGGCGATTCAGGATCCTTTTCCTCGGGGTCGAGCGGCTTGGGATAAGAGATATCAGCCCAGTAGACCATTTCAAACGGAACCGGGCTGCGGGGCCTGCCGAAGCGTTCAAGACCTTCATGAATGGCCTTCAGCCAGCCCTCCTGCAAAACGTCAAGAGGCGGTTTATTGCCCAGGCCATGAACGGCGATGATGATCTTCTTCATACCGGCGGTTAACCCAGTTGTTCCCGCGTCCAGCCGGGACGGTTCGTTGCCACCCCGTCAATACCGTCTTTGAACAGTTCTGCAGTCCGCACTGCATCATCGACGGTCCAGCAGTAGCTCTTCAGATCTCGAGCTTTACATGCAGCAATGGCTGCTGCATCCAGCTGGGGGATGTTTTGAATATTAACGCCATCGAATCCATGGTTCGCGGCGTATTCGATATTATTTTTCAACGTGCGGCGTTTTTGAGCCGGCAAATGCAGCCGTGGAAAGTCGAGCAGCCACAGGACTTCAAGGTCGGGGAAGGCGGCCCGCATTGCAATCACTGTTTCCAGATCGAACTCCATCACGATAATCCGGTCGCGGGGCAGGGTGGTGGCGTCCAGAATTTCTTTCAACCGCGGCAAGCCGGATGGGCCGACCTTGACTTCAATCAGGATCCGGCGATCGGCCGGGACAAGGTCCAGCACTTCGGGAAGGGTGGGGATTCGTGCATTCCGCCACTTCGTTTCTTTCCAGCTTCCGGCGTCCAGTGCACCCAGTTCAGTCCGTGTCAGTTCGGCCACACGACCTGTGCCGTTGGTGGTGCGATCGACGGTGGGATCATGAATCACCATCAGCTCGCCATCCGAGGAAAGGTGCACGTCGCACTCGATGGCGTCGGCTCGCCGGTCGAGTCCGAGCTGAAAAGCTTCCAGCGTATTCTCCGGCGCGTCATAGGACGCTCCGCGATGCGCAATAATTTCAGGGGTGGACGATTTCATACGGACCGGAAATGTTCAGTTCAATCACAGTGTCGATCGCATCGGGCGCTTGTTTCGGAAGGCTGATTGCCACGCTTTCCGGCCCGGTTAACACCTCGGCTTTGCTGCCGTCTGCCAACCAGGTTGCACTCAGAGCCTCCGAGGCCGCCCGCAGGCCGGGCACCATCAGTTCGCCGTTTTCCGGCCATTGGAAAACATGCAGGTAGAGTGTGGTTTTTTCTCCAGTTTTTTTCATGGTGCAACGTCCCCAATCAAGCGCGGGCAGCGGGCTGGCGGAGGTGCCGTGAATCGATGGGCCGTTCAGTTTCATCCATTCGCCCATTTCATTCAGCCGTTCCACACTCGGCGCCGGAATCAGCCCCTCGGCTGTCGGGCCGATATTCAATAAATAGTTCCCGCCTTTGGAAGCGATGTCCACCAGATTGCGAATCAGTTGTTCGGTCGACTTCCAGTTGTGGTCAGATGCTTTATAGCCCCAGCTTTTGTTCATGGTCATACACGATTCCCAGTCGACTCCGGGGAAGCCGTTATGCGGAATCTCCTGTTCCGGCGTGCCGAAGTCACCGCGGAAATCGCCCGCCTTATTCATGCCGGCCATGCCCTTGCGGCCTTTGTCGACCCGGTTGTTGATAATGATCGACGGTTGGATGGCGCGCAGGTAGTCATCCAGATCCGCTCCGCGTTCAGAGGTCCAGGCCTTTTCCCATTCGCCATCGAACCAAAGCACGCCGATGTCGCCGTATCCGGTCAGTAGTTCCTTCAGTTGGGCTTTCATGTAGGCCGTGTATGCATCCATGTCGGGTTCCGGATTGTCGAAATTTCCGCGCCAGGGTTTCTTGACCCCGTAGTCCGGATGCTTCCAGTCCATGATGGAATGGTAAAAGCAGAGTTTGATGCCGTGCTTTTCGCACGCATCGGCCAGCGGCTTGAGCAGATCCCTTTTATACGGGGTCGAGGCAATATCCCAGTCAGTTTCGGCCGAGTCCCAGAGGCAGAATCCGTCATGATGTTTACTGGTGATGACGATGTATTTCATGCCCGCATTTTTCGCCAGCTGCACCCAATTGACCGCATCGTATTGAACCGGGTTGAACACGTCTTTGAGCGGCTCGTATTCCGCCGCGGTAATCGGAGCCTTGGATTGAATCCATTCGGCAATGCCTTTCACCGGTTTCCCGTTCCATTCGCCGGCCGGAACTGCGTAGACGCCCCAATGTATGAACATGCCGAAGCGGGCCTCCCGCCACCATTCCATCCGTTCATCGCGCTGTTCCGGAGTTTCCCCGAATGAGACACCGCCCAATAGAAGCAGACCGGCAACCAGACTATATATTCCGCAACGAGATCCATTCATATCAACGCTCCTTAATGAGGTGTCTGCATTTAAAGGCAGAAGCGTAATGAATATACTCAGTTCTCTCCAGTTCAATCGCCGTTGGAATCTTCCAGTGTCTGGAACCGGGCTTCATGAGGTGCCGGCCCGAATTCCGGTGGTGCTCCGTTCCTTCCATTGTCCCAAACCCCGGATCGGTAGCGTCTTGTGATCACACTACTATAGGAGAAGCATTATGAAGACATACCGCACACTCACCGCCCTGCTGCTGATCATATTCACCGCGACGCTCTCATCCGCCCGCGCCGATAAAGACGAAAGTCGTAAAAAACCCGAACGTGCCAAGAAAGAGCATGCGAACAAGAAGGTGAAGAAGCAGCAGGAGCAAACCTGCGTCCAATGCGAGAAAAGTGCCGAGCAGGAAAAGGCCCGCCGTAAAACGGCTGCAGAAAAGCAGAAACGTGAAACATTGAAACGGTTCGACTTCGACCGCGATGGCAAACTCTCCATGCCCGAACGGCATAAAATGCAGATCGTCATGATGGAAGAGCGCGCCCGGCTGGAAAACTTCAAGCTTTCCGAAAAGCACCGTGCGGAGTCTTTCCAGCTCAATGAAAATATGAAACAGCGCCGCGAGCAGCTGGCGATGCGCCAGAAAGCTGAAATTGAGCGCGAAAAGCAGGCTAAAATCGAAGCCCAGAAAAAGCAGGCGAAGAAGGAAGCTGAAGCAAAGAAAAAGGCCGAACAGAAAAAAGCCCCGAAGCAGAAGAAACCGGCTAAAAAATAGAACCATTGTGCTCTGGAAATAATAGGGCCACAGATGAACACCGATTACTTAACTTCGGTGTTCTTCCGTGTTTTTCAGTGGCTCCGGTTTTAATTTATTTGCTCTGAACACCGGTCAAAATCTCAAAGCCTGTTTCCTGTTCTTTGATGGCGGGCTTTTCTTTTTTCGGGAAAGGCTGCGCTGTTCCGGAAGGTCAGATTCCAATTGCCTGGCATACCTTCCGGAAATGGTGGCCATAGATGGCCAGGGTGATCGCTGTTTGAAACAGGGCCGGCCGTTTGAAGAGGGTCCAGATGATGAGGTTCCAGTACTGAACCCGTTCGCGCCCCACAATGCCCAGGCGGATGCTGGAATAGACGAGCGTTTTAAGGTTGTCCCAGCTGAAGGAGGCTTTGACCTTCGGTGGATGATATTCGCGTAGAAAAATACGGATGCGCTGATAGTAGGGTTTGGGGGCATAGATGCGGCGCAGGATACTTTTGTAGCCCCGGTTCAAAAGTTCGCGGTTCATACGCGGGATAAAGTTGGTGGTTCCGTCCACGTTGTCTCCGGTGGGGTGGCGAAGGATACGCCCTTCCTGCTGAAGGCGCCTGTAGAGGCCTGTTTCGGGAATCGCCTGCAGCAGGCCGACCATGGCGGTAACAATGCCGCTCTTCTGAATGAACTCCACCTGCCGCTGGAAAATCGACGGAGCGTCGCTGTCGAACCCGACAATAAAGCCCGCCTGAACCTGCATGCCCGCGTTCTGTATTTTCTTTACATCATCCAGTAGATCGCGCCCGCGGTTCTGCTTCTTGCTGCATTCAGCCAGACTGAGTTCGTCCGGAGTTTCAATGCCGATGAAAACCGTCACGAATCCCGCCTCCACCATCATGCGCATCAACTCCGCATCGTCGGCGAGATTGATGGAAGTCTCTGTATTAAACGAGATGCCGGGATGCTGATTTTTCCATTGAATCAGGGCCGGGAGCAGGTCCTGTTTGAGTTGCTGTTTGTTCCCGATCAGGTTGTCGTCCACAAAGAAGATCAAGCCCCGCCAGCCAACCTGATAGAGCCCGTCGAGTTCCCTGACGATCTGCGCGCCGGTTTTGGTGCGAGGCCGGTTGCCGAACAATGTGGTGATGTTGCAGAAGTCACAATCAAATGGACAACCGCGGGAAAACTGAACGCTCATGGTTGCATAACGCTTCAATTCTGCCAGTCCCCACATCGGAGACGGTGTTTGGTGGATGTTCGGAAATTCCGGTGAAGAGTAGATGCGCCGGGCACAGCCGTTTTCGAAATCGTTCAGGAATTCCGGAAGAAGGTTTTCCGCTTCGCACAGGATGAAATGATCAACCGTTGGAAAGGCCTCAAGCTGCGTGCTGAACAAAGGGCCGCCCGCAATGACCGTTTTTCCTGCCGCTTTACACCGTGCAATCAGCTCATACGAAGATGCCTGCTGGGCCGCCATGGCACTGATGAGCACCACATCCGCCCAATCCAGGTCGCCATCCGTCAGCTTCCGTACATTCACATCGATCAGGCGTTTTTCCCAGTCAGCCGGCAACATGGAGGCAATGGTCAGCAACCCCAGCGGAGGAAGGGATGCCCTCTTCCTGATAAACTTCAAAGCATGTTTAAAGCTCCAGAAAGTATCCGGAAATACTGGATATAACAGGATCGCCTTCATGGCTTCAACCTGTTCCCGATCAGAGGAATAAGCAAGCTTTTAGACGATGCTATCCCATAGAATTTCGGCAAGGTGGAGGAGCAGTACGGCGCTCCAGGCGATGGTGCGGAACCAGTTGGTGGCCACAATGCGTTTGACGAGCTCCGGGGTGTTGCCGGACTTCTGCAGCGCCCGGTGGCAGGGAACGGAGAGGGTGAAGGTAACACCCCAGGCAACCAGCATACATCCGGCGGCCGAAGCACCGAACCAGGAGAATGCGGAAATCAGTCCGTACATAGTCAGAGCGGCCTGCGCGAGCATCAGCGGCATCACGACGATCGATATCGCGTTCATATAGCCGTGATGCCAGTCGCAGAAGCGGTCGGTGCGGATCTGTCCGAAAGCCGGATAGATGATCAGTTGCACCAGCCAGATCAACGTCGCGAGCGCGGCATCAACGGAGAGTCCAATTGTTTCCAGAAGGGTGGAGGTCATGAAACTGAGTTAACAGGATCCGCTGTGCTCGCGTCATTCTTTTAATCAGGTGATATTGCTGATGCATCTACACAGAATCGGGACGCTCTTTTCCAAAGGTTGGAACAGGTTAGGCCGGTTCGCTTTCCCTGGCCATCGCTGTAAGGAATTCCTGCGCGCGACGAACCAACTTAAAGGAGCATAGTTTAATGAGCCATTTAAAAGAAGGTTTGGGCATTGTGGTTGTGGCATTGGCGTTGACCGCAGATTCGGGAGAAACGATACAGATGAATGAGGGTTGGTACGCAGTAAACGATGGAGTCATGGGGGGCCTGTCTCAGAGCCGCGCTGAGCAAATAGACGGCTCCTCCTTACGGTTTTCCGGCATTGTTTCTTTTGAAAACAACGGTGGATTCGCCTCTATTCGACGGTCTGCGGAAATATTTGAGCTCGAAGACTCCATGGGAATCCGACTGCGAATCAAAGGCGATGGAAAGAACTACCAGTTACGCTTCCGGACCTCGCAACGGTTCGACGGTGTTGCATACAAACATGATTTCAGCTCTGTTAAAGGAGCTTGGAGCGAGGTGGAGCTGATGTGGTCCGACTTTGTCGCCACCTTCCGAGGTCGTGCGGTACCTGGTGCTCCGGCTCTGAGCGCATCGGCCATCGAGCAAGTGGGATTCCTCATCGCAGATAAACAGGAAGGCGTTTTCTCTCTGGACATTGCTTCGCTGGACATCCTGAAAAAATGAAGCAAAGCGACCTGTTCGGTGAGCGGACATATCAGATTTAAAAAAATAAATAGCTGCGGCAAGCACATCCAGCACTGTTGCCGTGTTCAATCATTTGATCTCAATTAAAACGTGATGACTTTCCAGTCGGCCTTCAGTCGGGTGCTGAGGGGTTTGCCCATACCCTTGACGTCGAGGTTGAGTCTTTTCAGGTCCTCCACAACACCATATTTTCGGGCGCAGGCCACGCAGGCCTCCGTGACCACGCCCACCTTTTGCATCGCCTTCATTTCGGCCTGGATCGATGGGTCCTCGGCCAGCAGCTTGGCGGACGGGCCCCACACAACTATATGAACGGTATCAAACCATCCGGCCTTTTTAGCGTTGAGCGCGTACATGAAACAGACATTCTTTGCCACGTCCGGATCGGCGCTGCTCCAGACCACGCATAGTTTGGAAGGCGCTTTTTCCGGTTCACTGTGGGCCAACCCGCAGATCAGCAGCAGGCTTGCGATGGTGAGCGTGATCGTCCTGGCTTTCATCATGATTCTTCCCTTTTCGTGTATGGCCTATGATTCGCCGTTAAACCGCAATCGGATGAATCTTAAGTAGTTCGCTGGATAGCTTCTGCTCTGTTTCATTGATATCGAAAAGCTCCTGCAATCCCAGCCAGAAGTCGGCGCGATTACCGAAATAACGAGCGAGCCGGACGGCGGTATCGGCGGTGATGCTGCGTTCTCCGCGCACAATTGTGTTGATGCGACGTACTGGAACGCGTAACTCCCGCGCCAGCTGACTCTGGCTTAGACCATAGTCTTCCAGAAACTCCTGCAGGGCTTCGCCCGGGTGTACATTTATAGTGTTCATCGTTATCTCCAATTTAGTGGTAGTCAGCAAATTCAACGTCTTCGGCTCCGTTGGACGTCCATCGAAAGCAAATCCGCCATTGCTGGTTCATGCGGACTGAATATTGACCTTTTCGGTCGCCGCTCAGTTTTTCCAGCCGGTTGTCCGGCGGGACTCGAAGATCGGTTACTTCATGCGCTAAGTGGATGTAGCGCAGTTTCAGCTGGGCCTTGCGTTGCAAGGCGGCGTCTAGTTTCGACGCCTTGCCATCCCAGATCTGGTTTGTTCGCCTGTCCTTGAATGAAAGTATCATCCGAACCCCTTGGGTATATACTTTGGGGTTTAGCGAAAAAGGGTTAGATGGTCAAGCGTTATGAAAAAAGGAAGGCGATCCTGGTTCCAGAGATTGGAACGTGCAGGACCGATTCCATGAGCTCACTTTCGAGATCGCGGAACCCATCCAGGTTAATCCGTGCAATCTGTGGATAAAAACGTTCGTGCAGTGTATAAAAGCTGAACACGTTCTGGTCGGGGTATTCTATGAGTTATGACTCCATTCTGATTTTGGCTGTTTTGACGGCGATGATCGGCCTCTTTTTCTGGGGCCGCTGGCGGCATGATGTGGTGGCCTTCGGGGCGCTGCTGGTTTGTGTGCTGACCGGGTTGGTTCCCGCCGGAGCGGCCTTTGCCGGATTCGGACATCCCGCCGTAATTACGGTGGCCTGTGTGCTGGTGCTGAGTCATGGGTTGCAGACGACCGGTGCGGTGGATAGCCTGGCACGCTATGTTCTGCCGCGCAATGCGGGGCCTGCCTGGACCCTGGCTGCGCTGGTCGGTGTGGGTGCGCTGCTGTCGGCCTTCATCAATAATGTCGGGGCAATGGCGCTGCTGATGCCGTTGGCCTTACAGATGGCGGTGAAGCATAACATCGCGCCGGGCAAAATCCTGATGCCGCTCGCCTTTGGAACGATTCTGGGCGGCATGACGACCTTAATCGGAACCCCTCCGAACATGATCGTTTCCGGTTTCCGGTCGAACCTGGAGCCCGGGAGCTTCGGCATGTTCGACTTTTCGCCGGTGGGGCTGGCCATTGCCGGATCCGGCATTCTCTTTTTAGTCCTGCTGGGCCGCTTCTTTGTGCCCTCCCGGTCCGGCGTTCAGGCCGGCCAATTTAAAACGGAAAACTATCTCACTGAAGCGCGCGTTGCCGAAAAAAGCAAAGCGGTGGGTTTAACGCTCCGCGAAGCCGACGGTATCCTGGAAGAGGCCGATGCCCAGATTGTCGGCCTGCTGCGGAACGGTACACGAATCGGGGTTCAGAACCGTCGATGGGTCATACGGGCCGATGATCTGCTCTTTATTGAAGCTGATCCGGAATCCCTGACCGCTGCGCTAACCGGTCTGGGGTTAACGCTGGACGAACCGAAGGAGGATGACGCTTCTGAAAAACAGATTGAGGATGCCGGTCCGGTCGAAAGCAAAACGGAAGAAAAGGAACCCAAATCCAATGGGGAAGAGATCATGTTGGTGGAGCTTGTTCCCTTGCCGGGGGCCCGGATGGTCGGACTATCCATGGATTCGATTAAGCTCAGCACCCGGTACGACCTCAGTCTGCTGGCCATATCGCGAAAAGGCCGCCATATCGTTAAACGGCTGCGCGGTGCGTCCATTCAGGCCGGCGATGTCCTGTTATTGCAGGGATCGGAAGAAGCCGTGGCGGAATTTTCCGGCGACTTCGGTTGTGTGCCGCTGGCGACCCGTTCCATCAGCATTCCCAATAAACGCCGCGCCACGATGGCGGTGGCCATTATGGCGGGCGCCATTACCGCAACGGGGCTGGGCTGGATTCCGGCAGATATTGCCTTTGCCCTTGGCGTATTATTATTCGTGCTCCTGCGGATTATCTCCTCCCGCGAGGTGTATAAAACGGTGGATTGGTCCATCATCATTCTATTGGCCGCCTTAATTCCGGTGGCCGGAGCCATGGAAAGCACGGGTACGGCGGACGGCATCGCGCAGGGATTACTGAATGTCGTGGCTCAGGGAAATCCCATCGTGGCGCTGACCCTGATTCTCATCGTCACTATGACGCTGTCCGACTTCATGAATAATGCCGCCACCGCCGCGGTAATGTGCCCGATTGCGCTCAGCGTGGCCACGCAGCTCCAGGTGCATCCCGATGCTTTCCTGATGGCGGTGGCCATCGGCGCTTCCTGTGCTTTCCTCACGCCAATTGGTCATCAGAACAACACCTTGATTCTCGGCCCCGGCGGATTCCGCTTCGGCGATTACTGGCGCCTTGGTCTGCCCATGGAGATCATCGTCGTTGTAGTAGGAATCCCGGTCCTCCTGCACGTCTGGCCTCTTTAGGGATTTTTTATTGATCCCGTCCCATCATTATTGGTTACGACTTGCGGCTTGTTGATGCGCCTCGTCAACGATCACCCGGATTGCCTTCCACTCCTGTCGGAGCAGGGTTTTAAAGGCGATGATCGCTTCCTGCTGTGGTAGAAGCCGGTCGTTGGCACGGATTACTCCGGCCGCATTCTGATAGCTCCAGAGCAGATCAATGTATTCCGCACGGCGTTCCAGCGAAATCATCAGCGGTGGTTGGCCGCATCGCAGGAGCGGAAGATTGGCAATCAACCGGGCAACGCGGCCGTTTCCATCGAAGAACGGATGAACTCGAACAAAGGTCAGGTGGGCCCATGCATAAACATTGATCGCCTTTGTCGGGGTGGTTGCCGTGTTGAGCTTCCGGTTGAACTCTTTCAGCCATCGGGTCATCAGCTTCGGAGTATCCAGAGGCGATGCATATTCCATATAAACCGGCCTGCCGTTTTTCACGCCCGTTGTACCGTTGTAATCCTGTTTCCAGTTTCCAACGGGACGCTGGTAGTCAATCGGGCTCTTTTGCATTACGCAGCGATGCAGGTTAAACAGATCTTCGCGCTCTACCTTTTCCTTTTTGATCAGGTCATAAATCAGTTCAATGGCCTTGGCATGCCCATAAACCTCTTCGTGATCCTTCAGCGATTTTCCGCTGATGGTCAGGCCCAGTTCCAGCACCTTTACCGTTTCGCCCAATGTCAGCGTGTTGCCTTCAATGGCCGTCGAATCATAGGTCCATAAAGAGGTAATCTGTTTCAGCAGAGACTCGCGAATATCATTCGGAAGCCCCTCATAAAACAAGCGGCCCGGTTCTCCGTTTTTTTCCAATGACTGGATAAATTTAAAAACGCCGTTATGGCTGATCGTCAGGCCATATTTCCGGTTTAGTTTTTCGGCAATGCCCCGAAAGGATTCTCCGTGCTCCCGCATGGATTTAATCTCTTCAGCATAAGGACTTAGAATGGAAGGTATTGCTTTCATCTGGCGGGAATATGCAACTGAATAACCGATATGTCACCCATAAAAATGGTAAAATAAGAACAAAAACAGGTTACAGGGGGGGGGCTGTTGTCCTTGGCGGCTTTCTTCCAAGATTTGGAAAAATGTAGGGCGGGTTCCTCGAGCCCGCCTTCGAGGTCGCGGACCTCGGCTACAGATTAAGCCGTGTAAACTGGAGGAACGCTGACCTCAGCGTCCGCCACACGAGCGAAATCGGTCAACGGGGTGATTGCGCCGAATAGAAGCAATCACGCGTCTACGTTTTCTGAACCTAACTGGAGGGCGACCAGTCCAGCGGTATCGTTCCAATGAATGGAAATATTTCAATGAACGGGCAGATCCCATTTCTGATCCTTTTCTTTTTGCGGCTCCTCCCAGTATCCCGAAAACGAACACTTTTATTAACTGGTTTATCCATTGAGCCATGATTTCTCTTTTCTGTCAGAGATCACTCCAGTAACTTTGGAGGATGTTTAAAAGGCAACAGGTATTATTAGGACTATTGGAGCAGTTTGGTGGTGAGCTAACTCGGACTCAGCTCCAAAAACTGCTGTTCCTCCATTGTGAAAGATCTGCTTCCCCGATTTTTGAATTTGTTCCGTATCGCTTCGGTTGTTTTTCGTTCCAGGCTTATGCAGATAAAGGCAAGTTGGCTGATCGTGGTTTTCTGGAAGATTGCAAGTCGTGGAAACTAAAGGTTGGCAACAATTGCTATCTAGAAAAACTGGATTACGAAACCCGTCAAAACCTCTGGCAGTTGGAAAAGCGATTTGGTGGTTGGTCAGCAGCTGAACTTATTCAACATGTTTACACATCCTATCCCTACTACGCGATTTATAGTGAGATTGCCGGAAAACACTTGAATGCATCCGAATTGGAGATTGTTCAAAGCGCGAATCCCATCAACCGTGGGTTGGCGGTATGTAGTATCGGTTACGAAGGATATTCGCTGGAAGGGTACCTCAACCAATTGATTCGGCGTGGAGTAAAGGTTCTATGCGATGTCCGTAAGAATCCTTTGAGTCGAAAATTTGGTTTCTCCAAGAGTGCACTACGCAATGCATTGGAACATCTGGGCATTGAATATAGGCATATCCCACAGTTGGGAATCGTATCTGCAAAACGGCAGCAACTGGATTCCCAGAAAGCTTACGATACGTTGTTTTCAGAATATGAGCGAACGACGCTCCAGGCGGAAGCCCAGACGATTACCGAGCTGGTTGATCTGCTGAAATCAAAAAAGCGTGTGGCTTTCCTTTGTTATGAAAAGTTGCCGGAACAGTGCCATCGTACACGGATCGTGAATAGCGTGTTAAAGCAGCTTGGTAAAAATGTCGCCGTCTATTCGGAGTAATCCATGAATCAACGAATTCTGATTACAGTCAAAACATACCCCGCAATTTCCAAGACTTATGGTGAATTGGTATGTACGGCAGGGATTAATGAAGATGGACAATGGATTCGCCTCTATCCTGTCCCATTCAGGAAAATGGAGCAGTACAGGAAATATGAGAAGTATCAATGGCTAACCGCCAGTATTCGCCGACGTGCTAGGGATGTTCGTCCAGAAAGCTATTCTCCCGCTGTCGATTCGATTCTACTGGAAGAGGGTATTCCAACCGGAAAAAATCGAGATTGGGAAGCGAGAAAGGATCTAATCCTGCGCAAGGGCGATGTCTATGATGACTTGGCCGACTTGATTGCTCGTGCCAAAAATAACCATCTATCAGTTGCAACATTTAAACCTGCCGATGTCTTTGACGTGATCGTAAAGCCAGTCGAGCGTGAGTGGGATAAGGATAAGTTAGCCGCGATCGAAGCGATGCATCGACAGGGGGATCTTTTTGCTGACGACAAGGATTTCAGTAAGCAGTTCCGCTATGTTCGCAAGCTTCCATACGAATTTTCCTATCGGTTCGCTGATGTTAACGGTAAGGAAAGTACGCTTATGATTGAAGATTGGGAATTGGGGGCACTCTATTGGAACTGCATCGACAAACATGGCGATTCAGAGGAAGCGGCGATTCAAAAAGTGAAAGACAAATTCATGAAGCTGTGGACGGAGCGGGATCTTTATCTATTTCTCGGAACAACTAAGGAATGGCATTTCCGTTCTCCTAACCCATTCCTTGTGGTCGGAGTCTTTTATCCACCAAAAACCGACCAGCTCAGCCTTTGGTAATGAACTTTCTTGGCTCTGGCTCCACTTGACGGTACTGGTATGTACGGTGATACGCCAAGTATTTTTCGGATGCGTCGTCCAAGGTAATCTGAGCCCATGAGTCGATATCGCAACTCTTGCGATCTTTGTCACACAAATCTTTCGAGCTGATTACATTCCCTTCGCTCGTAAAGGTAATCAGTCCTTTGTCAAATAGCTGATCGGCCAATGCAGAAAGCAGGACCCCGTTCGCGGGATCCAGCCTTTCGGTATTGTTGCACGCCTTCCATGGCTTGATATGAGAGGCGATCAGAAGGTCTGGATTCGTGATGCCCGTCACTGGACAAGTTGAATTGAATCGTTCCAGTAGACACTTTCGGAATTGGCCCTGTCCTTTTCGCGCCTTATGGATGTATTCCACTTCCGTTTCGGTAAGAGCGGGCGCGTGAGCGCCTGCTCTCTCAATTGCTTTTTCCGGGCACTCCCCTGCAATAAGCACATCAGGTGCGATCGGTCTTTCCAGACAGATTCTAATGCGCTTTTGTGCATTTCCTCCGGACTTTGCATTTGAGCGCCTGTGCATTCCTGCTATTGACCTGCCAAGCACTCTTCGGAACTCATCAGTATCGCATGTCGATAGGTCGACGGGGTAGTGGCGATCGAGGACCGCGATGCGGTCCTCGATGGGAAGATCTTCTACCTTTTTCGAGTCCAAGACGACTCGAGTAATCCGGACACTTGCACCAGCGAGTCTCCGTAACACCAGTCCGACCAGTTTGTTGTAATCTGGATTACGACGAGTAACGCCGCGTGCGGGGTTTGCACCCCCGCTGCTTTCAATGATCAGGCATTGCTCACCATCGAGCATGTCGAGGCTGCACTCAGAGTCGATCAGTTGATTGTTTTCATCGAGCAAGTACATATATATTTAGCAGGCTCCAGCGAAGAAAAGGCCCGAATGATACCAAACTGATGCAGCGCAGGTTGTCATTCGAGTCCTTTTCGTCAATTGATTACCCCACCAATTCAATCGCCTTCTCCAAACACGCTTCGATCATCTCTATCGTCGGTTTTTTGATGAATTCGTTCTCGATGAGGTGGTCGGTGAGGTTGCGGGCTTCGTCGATTTCCTTTTTGGCCTGGGCGTAGACTTCGTCGCCGGTCATTTCAACGCGGGCGACGCCGTCTTCGATGGCCTGCAGGGCGACGGCTTTGGCGACGGCCGGGAAGGTCTGCGGCTCATCCATGAGCGGGGCGATGTAATCCGGGGTCAGGCCGTTGGCTTCGGCGGACTCGGCAATGGCATACGCGGCGGCAATGGCCATGTTGTCGGTAATCTTTTTGGCTTTCACCAACAGTGCGCCTTTAAGCAGACCCGGGAAGCAGAGCGAGTTATTCACCTGGTTCGGGAAGTCGCCGCGTCCGGTGGCCACAATATAGGCGCCGGCGGCCTTCGCGGCGTGCGGATAGATTTCGGGCACGGGGTTGGCGCAGACGAAGCAGATGGCTTTGTCGGCCATGGAGGAAACCCATTCCGGTTTCACGGTGTTGGGGCCCGGGCGGGAGAGGGCAATCAGCACATCGGCACCTTTCATGGCTTCTTCGATGGAGTTGATTTTGTCGGGGTTGGTGCGCTGGCAGAGGTCCCACTTTTTATAGAAGGCTTTGTCGGCCTCGATATCGGCGCGGTCGGTGTGCAGTCCACCGCGGGAGTCGCACATGACCATTTTTTTCGGATCGCCGCCGGCCTGAATAATGAGGCTGGCAATGGTGGTGTTGGACGCGCCGGCGCCGAGCATGGCGATTTTGACATCTTCCAGTTTTTTGCCGGCCACCTTTACGGCGTTAATGAGTCCGGCGAGGGTGACGCAGCCGGTGCCCTGGGCATCGTCGTGCCAAACGGGGATTTCGCACTCTTCACGGAGGGTGTCGAGCACTTCAAAGCAGTTGGGTTGGGAAATATCTTCCAGATTCACGGCGCCGACACTCGGTTGCAGCATTTTAACAAATTCGATGATTTTCTTGGCGTCGTGTTTGCCTTCGGCATTTTTGGAATCGACGCAGAGGGAGATGGCGTCGACGCCGCCGAGGTATTTCATGAGGTATGCTTTGCCTTCCATCACGCCGAGTCCGCCGGAGGCGCCGCAGTCGCCGTCGCCCAACACGCGGGTGGAGTCGGAGACCACGGCCACGAGGTTGCCGCGGTTGGAGAGGTCGAACGAGCGTTCGGGATTATCGCGGATTTCGGTGGAGACCTTGGAGACGCCGGGGGAATACCAGACGTTGAACCAGTTAAAACCGTAATATCCAGCCTTTGGAACGGTCTGCATCTTTCCGCCATAGAACTCGTGCATGGTTTCAGATACTTCTTTAAGGAAAAGGGTTTTACCTTTCGCGATCTGGTCGGGCGTGAAGTCCGCCGGGAACAGCTCGTCGAGGTTTTCGAGTTTCAGATCTTTGATTTTAGACATGGGTTTCTCCAGGGAACGGCATGCCGTTCCAGTTAATGGTATTCGTTAATTGTTAATAGACCGGGCTCCACTCGGAAGCGGTTCCTCCTACTAACCAACAATTACCTTTTTAACGGCCGCGCAGGCGGCTCTTATAAAGTGAAACCGCTGATTATGCCCACCGCTCCCCGCAAATCAACCCAACATCGTACGGATTACACCGAATATAGGGATTTTCTGAATAAATCATAAATAGTACTAACTAGGTCTTGATTAGATTCCGCTACGTCTTTAGAATTGAACCATAAATCAGAACAAATATGTGGTATTTGATGCATGGGTACCCTTAGAGGAAAGAAATCTAAATAAAGCGGTTTGCAAAAGCATGAAAATGTTATAGGGATAATCATCTATACGTAATAATCGGTCCTTGAAGTAGGGAATATAAGTAATGAGTATTAAAACATCGATTCTATCATCGATCGGTCAAAAGCTGCTGCTGGCAACTTCCGGGCTGATCATGTTCCTCCTTTTCCTCATTCCGCACATGGGGGGGAATGTGCTGTTCCTGTTCGGGCCGGATATGTTCAATTCCTATGCCCACCACCTGCATCAGCTGGTTCCGATCGTGATCGGTATTGAGCTGCTGATGCTGACCTCGATTTCGGTTCACATGATTATGGCATTCCGGGTGGTGCTGGCCAATCGCAAGGCGGCCGACAAGCGCCACACGCTGAAATCCTCCAAGGAGCGCTCGCTGGCGGCCAGGCTGATGCCGGTTTCGGGCATCATGATTTTTATCTTTATCGTTAAGCACCTGCTCGACTTCAAATTCTACGAAAAAGCGAAAACCACGCTGCATGGTGTTGAAACCTACGATGTCTACGCCATGGTACTTTCGCGCTTTCAGGGGGACCCCGTTCATCTGGTCTTTTATGTGCTCTTCATGGTGGCGGTTGGTTTCCACCTCAGTCACGCGCTGCAGAGTTCGATCCAGACGTACGGGATCTATGTTCCGCGCGAAGGCAGCAAAATCAAGCTCATCAGTGCGGTCGTCGGCTGGGGCATGGCCGCCACCTTCGCCATCATTCCGATCTTCGCCTTCATTAAATAACCACTTCCAAGGACTGGAACATGAAACTCGACGCAAAAATTCCTGAAGGCCCGATGGCCGAAAAGTGGACCAACCACAAATTTAAAGTGAAGCTGGTAAATCCGGCCAATAAACGGAAGCACAAGGTGATTGTGGTCGGTTCCGGTCTGGCGGGTGCCTCCGCCGCGGCCACGATGTCTGAGCTGGGCTATAAGGTGCACTGCTTCACCTATTCTGATTCCCCGCGCCGCGCGCACTCGATTGCTGCGCAGGGCGGAATCAACGCCGCCAAGAACTATCCCAACGATGGCGATTCCATTTACCGCCTCTTTTACGACACCGTCAAAGGCGGCGACTTCCGCTCCCGCGAAGCCAACGTGCATCGTCTGGCGGAATGTTCGAACCAGATTATTGACCACTGTGTGGCGCAGGGGATTCCCTTTGCCCGCGAATACGGCGGCTATCTGGACAATCGCTCTTTCGGCGGTGCACAGGTTTCCCGTACGTTTTATGCCCGCGGTCAGACGGGGCAGCAGCTCCTGCTCGGTGCCTACGGCGCGCTCTCGAAAGAGATTAAAAAGGGCGGCGTTACGATGTACACCCGTGAAGAGGTGATTGATGTCGTCGTGATCGACGGGCAGGCGCGCGGAATTATTTCCCGCAACCTCGTCACCGGCGAGCTGACGCGTCATGAAGCCGATGCGGTCGTACTGGCCACCGGCGGCTACGGCAACGTGTTCTTCCTTTCCACCAATGCCATGAACTGCAACGCGAGTGCCGCATGGCGGGCCTACAAAAAAGGTGCCGCGTTTGCCAACCCTTGCTACACGCAGATCCACCCGACCTGCATTCCGGTGCATGGCGAATATCAGTCGAAGCTGACCCTGATGTCCGAGTCGCTGCGTAACGACGGCCGCATCTGGGTGCCGAAAGCCAAAGGCGACAAGCGTCCGGCCAATCAGATTCCGGAAGACGAGCGCGACTATTATCTGGAACGCAAATATCCAAGCTTTGGAAACCTGGTGCCGCGCGACCTCGCCTCCCGTAATGCGAAACAGGTTTGCGACGAAGGGCGCGGCGTCGGCCCGACCGGAAACGCCGTCTATCTCGATTTTGCCGAAGCTATTGAGCGTCTGGGCAAGGATGCGATTGTCGCCAAATACGGGAACCTGTTCGAAATGTATAACCGCATTACCGACGAAGATCCGTACACGACGCCGATGATGATTTACCCGGCCGTGCATTACACCATGGGCGGCCTTTGGGTGGACTACAACCTGATGACCTCGCTGCCCGGGCTGTACGCGATCGGCGAATGCAACTTTTCCGACCATGGCGCGAACCGCCTCGGAGCATCCGCGCTCATGCAGGGGCTGGCCGATGGATACTTCGTTATTCCGAACACGATTAATGATTATCTCGCCTCCAATAAAATCACCCCTGTTGGAACCGACCACGAAGCGTTTGCTGAGGCCGAAAAAGCGGCGCAGGACAAACTCGATAAACTGCTCGCGGTCAACGGCAGCCGTACGGTCGATGACTTCCATAAAGAGCTTGGACTCCTGCTGTGGGAAAACTGCGGCATGGGACGGAATGAAAAGGGCCTGAAAGAAGCGCTCGAAAAAATTCCGAAGATCCGCGAGGCCTTCTGGAAAGACGTCAACGTTCCGGGCTCGGCCGACGATTTAAACCAGGCGCTGGAAAAAGCCAACCGCGTGGCCGACTTCATGGAGTTTGCCGAGCTGATGGTAAAGGACGCGCTGATGCGGGCTGAATCCTGCGGTGGCCACTTCCGCGAAGAGAGTCAGACGGAAGAAGGGGAAGCCCTGCGTAACGACGAAGAGTTCTGTTTCGTGGGAGCCTGGGAGTTCCAGGGATTGGAAAACGAGCCGATCCTTCATAAAGAAGCGTTGGAGTTCGAAGAGGTTCACCTGACGCAGAGGTCCTACAAATGATGTTGACCACGGAATTATTTAACAGAAGAGCGCAAAGTTCGCTAAGCCCGGCTGACTTCATCCTTTGCGTACTTTGCGATCTTGGTGTGGAAAAATAGGAAGTAGTTATGTCAAAGCAGATTAATTTAACGCTCAAAGTGTGGCGCCAGAACCGCGGCGAAGAAGGCAAGTTCGAGACCTATGAGGCGAAGAACATCGATACGGATGCTTCGTTCCTCGAAATGCTGGATGTGGTGAACGACGAGCTCACGTTGAAGGGGATCGAACCGATTGCATTCGAACACGATTGCCGCGAAGGCATCTGCGGCTGCTGCGGTTCCACCGTGAACGGTAAGACCCATGGCTCGCACGAACGCACGACGCTCTGCCAATTGCACATGCGCCATTTTGAAGACGGTCAGAATGTGGTGATTGAACCGTTCCGCGCCACGGCATTCCCGGTGATTAAGGATTTGATTGTCGACCGCTCCGGCCTGGATGAAATCATTGCGGAAGGCGGCTATGTTTCGGTGAAGACCGGCAACGCGCCGGAAGCTTCCACGACTCCGATTAAAAAAGAAATGGCGGAAGCGGCGATGGATGCCGCCGAGTGTATCGGATGCGGTGCCTGCGTGGCGGCCTGTCCGAACGGTTCGGCGATGCTGTTCACCTCGGCCAAGGTTTCCCAATATGCCCTCCTGCCGCAAGGACATCCGGAGCGTGCACAGCGGGTGAAAAATATGGTGGCGAAAATGGACGAGCTCGGTTTCGGAAACTGCTCGAATGAATACGAGTGCGCCGTCTCCTGCCCGAAGGGGATCGATGTGAAAAATATCGCCCGTCTCAACCGCGAATTTATTAAAGCGAACCTAGGAAAAAACTAAATGAAGATTCATGAATTTCAGGCCAAGGAACTTCTGAAAGGATACGGCATTCCGATTCAGGATGGCGTTACGATCGAAGATCCGGCGCAGGCCGAAGCGGCCGTTGATCAGGTCAATAAGGAGTTTGGCGCTGAGCAGTATGTCATTAAAGCGCAGATTCATGCCGGCGGCCGCGGTAAAGGCGGCGGTGTTAAGTTTTCCACCACCCGCGAGAGCGCGTTGGAAAATATTCAGAAGATTCTGGGTATGACACTGATCACGCATCAGACCGGAGCCGACGGCCGGCTGGTTAAAAAAGTGATGGTTGCGCAGGCGCTCGATATCTCGAAAGAGTTCTATGCGGCCATTACGCTCGACCGGGCCTCGGGTAAAGATGTCTTCATGGTTTCGTCGGAAGGCGGCATGGAAATTGAGGAGGTGGCTAAAACGTCGCCGGAAAAAATTGTACGTGAAGCGATTGTTCCAGGCTTTGGACTGCGTCCGTTCCAGGCGCGGAATCTCGCGCGGGCGCTGGGGCTGGAAGGACAGGCGGCCAAGCAGGCCATGGGAATTTTCCAGAAGCTGTATAAACTGTATCGTGAGAAGGACTGCTCCATTGTTGAGATCAATCCGTTGGTCACGACCGAGCAGGGCGATGTGGTGGCTCTCGATGCCAAAATGAATTTTGATGATAACGCCCTTTATATGCATAAAGATATTGTTGAGATGCGCGATCTCGATGAAGAAGATCCTTCTGAAGTGGAAGCGGCAGAGTTCAACCTGAACTATATCAAGCTCGACGGCAGCGTGGGCTGCATGGTGAACGGAGCCGGACTGGCCATGGCTACGATGGATATCATCAAGCAGCGCGGCGGTTCGCCGGCCAACTTCCTGGATGTCGGCGGCGGAGCCAATGTGGAGACGGTGAAGAACGGTTTCCGTATCATTCTTTCCGACCCGAATGTGAAAGCCGTGCTGATTAATATTTTCGGCGGCATCGTCCGTTGCGACCGTATTGCCAACGGGATCATCGAAGCCGTCAAGGTACTCGATCTGAATGTGCCGGTGGTGGTCCGTCTGGCGGGTACCAATGCGGAGATTGCCAAGGAACTGCTGGCGAATTCGGACGTCGATCTAATCTCCGCGGACTCCTTCGAGGACGCCGCCAACAAAGTGGTGGAAGCTGCTAGGCAGGCATAAGAATGGCCACAAAGAGGCACAAAAAGCACGAAGACCATTCCCGCCGGGAGTCTTTGTGTCTCTTGTGCCTCTTCGTGGCGATAAAATAGGTAGGACAGGATTATGGCGATTTTAGTTAATAAAGATTCAAAGATTATCGTGCAGGGAATTACGGGTTCCGAAGGGACGTTCCATGCAACACAGTGTCTGGAATACGGTGGCAATGTAGTCGGCGGCGTTACGCCGGGCAAAGGCGGACAGACGGCGCTTGAAGGTAAAGTGCCGGTGTTCAACAGCTGTGCCGAAGCGCGCGAGCAGGTCGGTGCAAATGTTTCCCTGATTTTTGTTCCGCCGCCCTTTGCGGCCGACGCGATTATGGAAGCGGCTGCGGCGGGCATTGAACTCATCGTCTGCATCACGGAGGGAATTCCGGTTGCGCAGATGGTGGAAGTGAAGGCCTTTGTGGATACCACCGATTCCCGTTTTATTGGACCGAACTGTCCGGGCATCCTGACTCCGGAAGGTGCCAAGGTCGGCATCATGCCGGGCTTCATTGCTAAAAAGGGCTCGGTGGGCGTGATTTCAAAATCAGGCACACTGACCTACGAAGCAGTGGATCAACTGGGTCAGCAAGGGCTGGGACAATCAACCTGCATCGGCATCGGCGGAGATCCAATCATTGGAACCACGATGAAGGATCTGCTCGAAATGTTTGAAGCCGATCCGGAGACTGAAGCAATTGTCATGATTGGAGAGATCGGCGGTTCGATGGAAATCGAAGCGGCGCAGTATGCGAAAGACCATGTAAGCAAGCCGGTGATTGGGTTTATTGCCGGGCAGACCGCACCTCCGGGCCGCCGTATGGGCCACGCCGGTGCAATTGTATCGGGGGCCGACGAATCGGCTGCCGCGAAAAAGAAACTGATGGCCGAGTGCGGTATCCTGGTGTCGGAGTCTCCGGCGGATATCGGACGGACCGTTGTGGAAGCTTTAAAAAAATAGTTGGAGATCATTATTATGAGTGAAAAAGCAATACTGGAATACAAAGGTACCAAGCTTGAGCTCGACACCATTGTCGGGTCGGAGAACGAAATCGGAATCGATATCACTTCGCTGCGGGCGAAGACCGGTATGATCACACTGGACCCGGGGTATGGCAACACGGGTTCGTGCACTTCTGACATCACCTTCATTAATGGAGAAAAAGGCATCCTGCGTCATCGCGGTTATGCAATTGAAGATCTGGCTGCAGAGTCTTCCTTCATGGAAACAGCCTTCCTGGTGCTGTATGGCCATCTGCCGAGCGAAAGCGAACTGACTGCATTCGAAGCAGAGATTAAAAGTGAGGCCACCCTGCATTACGGAATGAAGGGCCACTTCGAAGGCTTCCCGGACAATGCACCGCCCATGGCCGTACTTTCCGCGATGCTGAATGCACTCGCCTGTTACAATACCGAACTGCTGACCACCGCGACCGAAGGTCCGGCTTTCACGATTCCGACTGCGAAGATTATTTCCAAGGTACGCGCTATTGCCGCCTGGGCCTATCGCACCTCGAACGGCAAGCCGTTCATGCCGCCGCGTCCGGATCTGAGCTATAGCGGAAACTTCCTGCATATGATGTTCTCGGAAACGTTCAGCCTGTATGAGCCCCTTCCGGAAGTGGAACGTGCGCTGGATCTGTTCTTCATTCTGCATGCGGATCACGAGCAGAACTGTTCCACCTCCACCGTACGAATGGTTGGCAGCTCGCATGCCAGCCTGTTCAGTGCGGTTTCAGCCGGTGTCGGCGCGCTGTGGGGCCCGCTGCATGGCGGCGCGAACTGTGAAGTGATCAAGATGCTGACCCATATTCATGAAGACGGTATCAGCCCGCGCGAGTTTGTTGAAAAGGCAAAAGACAAAAACTCGCCGGAAAAACTGATGGGCTTTGGTCATCGTGTCTATAAGAGCTTCGATCCGCGCGCCAAAATCCTGAAGGGACAGGTCGACAATGTATTGAAGGCGCTCAATGTTCAGGATCCGTTGCTCGATATTGCTTATGAGCTGGAAGAGATGGCGCGTTCCGAGGACTACTTCATTGAGCGGAACCTCTACCCGAACGTTGATTTCTACAGCGGCATCCTGCTACGTGCCATCGGCATTCCGGTGGACATGTTTACCGTCCTCTTCGCCATCGGCCGAATGCCGGGCTGGATTGCCAACTGGCGTGAAATGCACGAGCAGAGCCTGCGCATCAGCCGTCCGCGCCAGATCTATACCGGTGAAACCTTGCGTGAGTATACGCCGATGGGCCAGCGCTGATTCAGGCGTGTTGAATCCATAGGTAGGAAAAAGCGGCTTTCGAGCCGCTTTTTTCTTTGGCTGAAAGGCAGATACCCCGCCGGGGCGCATCACATTCTGCTACTCCGCAGCCGGGAGGCTGCGCTCAAAGATGGCCTTCGAGGTGCCGTTACCGACGAGGTAGAGCCCAAGGAGGGCGAGGGCAATGCCGGCCAGATGGATCGGGCCGGCCTGAATGGATATGACGTTCACCATCCCGATCAGGAAGTAGTAGATCGTTGCTCCCTTGTAGGCTGCCAGCGCATAGCGGGCGAGTCCGAAAGCCAGCAACAGGTTGAGCAGGGCAAGAATCAGCATCGGGCCGGGCGAGGGAAATTGCGTAGCCAGAATCAGGCCGCATATGGTGCCGATGAGGTGGCATAACGCAACCAGTAGAATTCCCCGTGCATGGAAGCGGGCTTTCTTTTCGGCAGCCGTAAGGGCCTTCGGCTCTTTTTCCGGGTCGATCCCGCAAACGGAGCACAGCCCGTTCCGTAATTCCGCTTTACTTAAGCAATGTCTGCATCGTGTCATTTCTGCTCCTCAACTTCCGGATAAAGATAAAGAAGGAACCGCGGATGCACACGGATAAACACTGATTAATACGGAGATATTTTCGGGAGGGTTCGATTCCTTCTGAGGCGATGGCAATGCGGGATAAGCCGGATTGGAACCCTGCAAATTCCAATCTCTGGAAGCTGCTGTTTTGATTTTCCGAATATTGGAAGTTGGAATTTGTTTTAGGTTCAGCGATTGGGGATTGGATATTCCAAAGGGCGGAACGCATGGTGCGTTCCGCCCTTCGGTAAAAGGTGAACGGGCCGCCAAGGGGGAAGAGGCGACCCGTTCTGTTGGGGTGGGGTGTTTCTAGGGGAATTGGTATTTTAGAGTGCTGCCAGGGCGGCCTCGTAGTTCGGTTCTTCAGTAGTTTCGGCTACCTGTTCGGTGTAGACCACTTTGCCGGCTTCGTCGATCACTACGACGGAGCGGGAAAGCAGACCGGCGAGCGGTCCGTCGGCGAAGGTGACGCCGTAGCCGCTACCGAATTCCGGGTTGCGGAATACGGAAACCGGAACTACGTCTTCAAGTCCTTCAGCTCCGCAGAAGCGGCCGAGGGCGAAGGGGAGGTCAACGGATACACAGACAACGACTGTGTTTTCCAGAGAAGCGGCTTCTTTGTTGAAGCGGGTGGTGGACATGGCACATACACCGGTGTCGATGCTGGGGAAAATGTTGAGTACGACTTTCTTGCCGGCGAGATCCGCCAGAGCACATTCCGAAAGATCGGTTTTAACTGCTGAGAACGCCGGAGCCTGTCTTCCCACTGCTGGAAGTTCGCCGACGGTGTTAAAGGGGTTTCCTTTTAATGTTACTTGAGCCATTTGTTTTCCTTTTTGTTACTGACTGCGGATCAATGTAGAGATTGTACGGGGTTTATCAAGTACAAAATTTGTACTATTTAAAATAAAGGCATATTTATTAGCAAATTCGGGGTTTTCTATGCAAAGAAATCTAAAATGAGTGCCAGCAGGCTGAGCAGACAGATGAAGGAATAGTTGAAGAGTTCCTTGGATCGGACGATGGAGCGAAGAATGTAGATGGTGCCTTCGCGGGTGGTTTCGTCGAGTCCTTCTGCCTGAGTTATTTTTTCGATCAGGTCGTGGTTTGTCACAACGCGTCTGCGCCTGCGACCAATAAAATAGCGGTACGCAAAAAAGATGAAGTAGCTTGCCATGGCAAACCGCCAGACCCAGACGGCGGCGGTTGGGTTGGCGCGGTTGAGCAGCATCAGGGAGCGAACGGCGATACCGGCGGTCAGCCCGATCCATAGAAACAGGTTAATCAGCCATTTAGGTAAAACTGCGAATTCTTTATTCATTATCCCGCCTTTAGAAGTTTTGAGTTATCGTAATGACCATGGAGCTAAATGCAATCCCGGGGGACAGCGGGGAGTGATTATAGATGTTGACCGCACTGACTAATGGTCATAGTTTCCGACTCAGAAAGAGGAAGATACCCTACAAAGTGGGAGGAGAAATTTATGAAATTGTTTAAACGAATCTCAGTTCTCGGCATGGCGGTTGTGATATCCGGATGCGCCACATCATCGCAGGTTCAGGAAATGATCGATGCTTCCTATCGCGAACAAACGGATCGTATGGATTCGCATGGGACCTCGATTGATGTCCTGAAAACATCGGCAATGACCAACCTGGAAAAAGGTCAGGAGCATGCGGAACTTTTGGACAAACTTGAGGCCCGATTGGCTGAGCTGAGTGCGCAGGTGAAAATGAATAAAGGTTTTGCTGAAGCATCTAAAGTGATGAGTGCCGCCAATACCGTCAAGGTGGCCGAGCTGGATGAAATGCTGAAGGAAAACAGTGCCGCGGATGAAGAAACCAAAGCGCGCCTGATGGAAATCGACCGGCTCTATGAAGGGGTAATGATTTCCCATTATCAGATGATCGCTGAGAGCGCGAATAAGGCGATTGAAGATCTTAAATCCAGTGGATGGATCGGCAGCAGCAATGCGCCGGTTCAGATTGATGAGCCGATTGAAATTGTTGCTCCAACAGCCGTGCCGATAACGAATGCGGTTCCGGCCGAGTAGAGGACGAACTTATTTACGTTCTCCTGTATACGGAATGAAGCTGCAGGATTTTTTTCCTGCCTCTGGAAAGCCGGGTTTCAGACTTGATGGGGGCCGTGGACGCTCGTAAGTTATCGCGAAACAAAGGAAACGATATGGAACAGGCGCGGACATCGCACATCGAACGGAACACGAAAGAAACCCAGATTGACCTTACGCTGAATGTTGACGGGAAGGCGAATTATGAAAATTCGACCGGCGTTCCGTTTTTTGACCATATGCTTGACCTGCTGGCCAAGCATGCGCTGTTTGATCTGAAGGTCAAGGCCACCGGCGATATTGATGTGGATTATCATCATCTGGTTGAGGATGTGGGAATCGTTCTCGGCGAAGCGCTGAATGAAGCGCTGGGCGACCGGAAAGGAATTAACCGCTATGGATTCTGGGTGCTTCCGATGGATGAAGCGCAGGCGCAGGCAGAGGTCTGTCTCGATCTGGGCGGGCGGCCATTCTTTGTTTATAAGATGGAACATGAGCAGAAATATATCCGCGATTTCGACGTCATCATTATCAAACATTTCTGGCGCTCGTTCTGCGATTCGGCAAAAATGAACCTGCATATTGAGCTGAAGTTCGGCGAGGATCTGCACCATTGCATCGAAGCCATCTTCAAGGCTGTGGCCCGCGCGCTGCGTGTGGCATGCGATTCCGATCCGCGGGCGCTGGATCTGTTGCCTTCCAGTAAGGGGCGTATCGGCGCATAAACCATGGAATTTTTAGCCGCGTACTCGTTTCCTGATCTGTTCTGGATCGGGCTGAGTCTTTTTCTGATCGGTATGAGCAAGGGTGGTTTCCCGGTGGGTGCCATTGCGTTGCCGGTTCTCATTCTTGTATGGCCGTCGCAGGCCCATGCCGCCCGTTCGGCGGTGGGCTTTATGTTGCCGATGCTTTGTCTGATGGATGTCATCGCGCTGTGTTTCTATTGGAAGCATGTGAAGTGGGGGCGGTTGATCTATCTGATTCCGGCGACCATTCTCGGAGTGGTTGTGGCAAGTTATCTGTTCGTATCGGACTCCGCCATGATCTCAGTTTCAGACAAAGCACTGAAGTTGCTGATCGGCTTGCTCGGCATTGTTTTTGTGGTCTACTTTGCGGCGAAGAAATGGATTCTGCGCCACATCCATGCTTCACAGCCCGGCTGGGGGAAGGGGACCGTGTTCGGTTTCGGCGCCGGCGTTACTTCCACGTTGGCGCATGCGGCCGGGCCGGTGATGCAGATGTATCTGCTGCCGCAGCAGCTCGATAAGAAAAGCTTTGCGGGAACCAGTTGTGCCTTTTTCTGGATGCTGAACCTGATCAAACTGATTCCTTTTGCCATGCTGGGACGTATCCAGCCGGATAACCTGAAACTGGGCGCGGTTCTGCTTCCTGTGATTCCGTTGGGCGTGGGCCTCGGCTGGTGGCTGACCCATAAAACGGAGCAGAAGCACTATACGATCCTGATATATGGTGTGCTATTGATCACTTCAGTGACCCTGATCCTCAAGGCTCTCTGACTCATTCCTGCCCGCGCAGGAGCTGTCCCGCCATTTGGAATTGAGCCAGCTGCATATCCGTGGTGGCCTGCAGGCTGGCCTCGAAAGCGGCGAACTGTTCCGCTGAAAGGATGTTCCGGGCGGCGTCAAAGATCTGTTTGTTCAGGCGGGATACATCCTCCGTGTGTTTCTGCATATTGTCTTCAGAAAAGCGTTCGGCACTGACATCGTTCTTATCTTGATCGTGCAGATCAGTGGTCCAGTCAAAGTCCTCTCTTTCCTGATGCATCATATCAAGGAGTCCCCGATAGGATTCATCAGAGAGGGGCTGTTCAATCGCGGCGAGTTGCTGGTCCATCTGTGAAAGGGCCATGCGTTCGGTCATCGTTTTTTCGTAGAACTCGAACTCTTCATAATCTTCGGGGCTGTTCAGGAACGTTTTCATCTGTTCCTTCATTTCGACATTCACCTCTTTGAGATGGGCAGCCATTTCCTGTTTTTTTTCCGGCGAGAGCTGTCCGGACATCAGCTTCATCCCGAAGTCCACGTTTTCCATCTGCCGGTACATGAGCAGATCCATGAAATACCTGGTTTCATCATCGTTGAGATTCAGGTAGTCCATCATGTCGGCATAAAGGGCACCCATGGTTCCCCGCTGGCTGGCCTCGATAACCTTGTTCATGGTGGGGTTGTCGCGCATGTTGGCGATCGACGACATGATGCGCTGTTGGTTCTGTAGGGTATTTTCAACAATGGCGGCATTGACCTCATTCGTCTCAATGGCTTCGTCCTCAGCTTGGACATACGCCTTTTGCCGGGGCTGGACTGCGGAGATTTTTTGCGGCTCTTTCGTCGGGGCAGCCACGGCCGGAGGCGCCTCTGCAACGGCCTTCAGTTGCTGTTTCAGCCGATCGATTTCGCGGTTTGCATTCAGGAGCATGAAGGCCAGCACGGCACAGACTAGAATGATCGCGATGGTCGGCAGTTGTTTCTTCATGTTGTACTCCCCGTTGGTGAGGGTGAAAGCTTTAGCACGTTACTCGGAGAGAGATAATTATAACTTTCCCAACCGTTTATAAAGCATACGGTGAATCAGATGTTATATTTCTCAAATAATTCTTTT
This sequence comes from Pontiellaceae bacterium B12227, assembly GCA_029432775.1. Lineage (GTDB taxonomy): Bacteria > Verrucomicrobiota > Kiritimatiellia > Kiritimatiellales > Pontiellaceae > Pontiella. The sequence goes on from JAROAZ010000003.1 coordinate 217,528, forward strand.
CTGACCGGGCAGGTACAGATGAAACAGCTGCCGAAGGGTTGCTGATAGGAGCATCCGCCCAGGCAGCGTGTTGAGCAAAACAGTATGGTGCCGCCAACGGTTCCCGTCACTGTGCAATGCGATGACATGCCCGTTTGAAGGCATCGGGACTTATTTTTGCACTCTGGGGCTTTGGCTTCTATTTCCATATAATCCTATCTCGATTATCAGGATGAAGACTAGAGGGTGTCTACTGTCTGGACGACTTATTTTTTCTAGCATTATGTACTAGACGCTTTTGCGGTGGGTTTTATGAATTCCTCTCGTTTTTAGATTCCTTTGATACGTGGGGTGGATACACTGTTCGCTCAATTAAAGGACAAGGTATGATCGGCATAATTGATTACGGAATGGGAAATCTCGGAAGTGTAACCAACGCATTCCGATTTTTGGAACTGGATGCAAAGATTGTCTCCCGGAAACAGGAGATGGATGACTGCCGCGCACTCATTCTTCCTGGAGTCGGAGCCTTCGGCGACTGCATGGCCCATTTGGTGGAGCATGATTTCGTAGACGCCATTACCGGCTGGGTCGATGCCGGCAAGCCATTGATGGGCATCTGCCTCGGGCTTCAGGCGCTGTTCCAGAGCTCGGAAGAATCGCCGGATGTTTCAGGCCTTAGAATCTTTGACGGGACGGTGAAAAAATTCGATCTTCCCAAAGAGCTGAAGGTGCCGCAGATCGGTTGGAACCGCATGCGCGAGGTTAAACCTGACTGCCCCATGTTTGACGGCATTGAGGATGAATCCTTTTTCTATCTGGTTCACTCCTTCTATGTCTGCCCGTCTGATGAGGGCATTGTGGCAGGGCGTACGGAATACGGCATTGATTACTGCACAGCGGTCTGGAAAGACAATGTCTTTGCAACGCAGTTTCATCCGGAAAAATCGCAGGCGGCCGGATTGCGGCTGTTGCGGAATTTCCAAACCTGGGCCGATTCCCAATAAGGCCGATGGAAACGAATTAAATTGTAATCATTTTAAACGTGTTGCCGGTTTTTTAAGTGCTAATCTTAATTTATCTATACCAAAGGGTAAACTATGAGCTTAAAGCAGAAAATCCTGGGAATCATTTTTGCAGCCTCTGTGGCTTCGGCTGTCATTACGGGAGCATTGCTGATCTTTGTTCTCCGACTGATGGGTTTGCTGGGTGATGATGCAACATCGGTTCCCATCATTTGTGCAACCGTCGTTTACATGGTCAGCGGACTTTTCGTTTTAGTTCTGCTGAATATCCTGCTCAGTAAAAATGTGATTATGCCGGCGGTGGAGCGTGAGATGCTCGACAACGAGCGGGAAATGCTGAACGAACAGCTGCACCATTCGCAGAAAATGGAAGCGGTCGGCCGGCTGGCCGGCAGTATTGCGCATGACTTCAATAACCTGCTGACCATCATCGATGGATATTCCAGTCTGATTGTTGCCGACCCGAAAGGCGCAGAGACGGGGCAGAATGCTCAGGAAGTGATTGCGGCGGCCCGTAAGGCTTCGTTCATCACCCGGAAGCTGCTCAGTTTCAGCCAGAAGGAAAAAACAGAACCGGTTACGCTCGATCTCAACAGTACGTTGCAGGATACGGATAAAATGCTGACCCGGCTCATCGGCGAAAAAACAACGCTCGTCACCAAGCCGTATGATGACCCGATCTATGTCCGGGCCGACCCTGTTCAGATGGGGCAGGTGCTCATGAACCTCGCCGTTAACGCGCGCGATGCCATGCCGAACGGCGGCCGGATTACAATCCGCGTTGGCTGTCGAACCATTGCCCATGGCGAATGCCAGAAGCCCGATAGACTGAGCGAAGGGAAATATGCCGAAATTTCCGTTCACGATACCGGGCACGGTATTGATGAAGAGACGATCGATAAAATTTTCGAAGCCTTCTTCACCACCAAGGCTTCCGACAAAGGAACGGGACTGGGGCTTTCCATTGTTAAAAGCATCATGAAAGAAAACGATGGGTTTATCGATGTTGCCAGCAAAGTCGGCAGTGGTACCACATTCCTGCTCTACCTCCCCGTCAGTGATTTGTCGGACGACACGTTCCACGAGCAGCATAAGCTGAAGCTGGAAGAGGAGGAAATTCAGGAGCCGCTCAAAGTGGCCCGGAAACCGGAAACCACGGAATCCTCCTCCACATCTGCTCCGACGATTCTACTGGTGGAAGACGACCCGATGATCCGCACGTTGGTTGCCCAGACCCTGGAAATGCAGCACTTTAATGTGGTGCTGGCGGAAGAGGGCTGGGAAGGAATCAAGGTTGCCCGCAACCATAAGGGCAAGATCGACCTGCTGTTTACCGATGTGGTCATGCCGGGGCTCGGCGGCGCCGAACTGGCCATTGCGGCCAAGGAACTGTATCCGGAAATCAAAGTTCTCTTTATGTCGGGCTATTCCCGTTCACAGCTCGAAGAAGAGGGCATCCCTCCCGATGCCGCGGTGCTGGAAAAGCCCTTTACGCCCGACAAGGTGGTGGCAAAGGTCCGTCAGCTGCTGGCCGGTTAGAGCGCAACGCTTTCGGCCGCATTGGCCGGAATCCAGCAGGTCTGTCCGTCGGCCAGCCGAATGTGCCACCAGCTGCCGCGCTCTTCCAGGCATTGGAACTCGGTGCCCGAATGCAGCGGATCCAGAAATGCCGGGGCATACATGGTGCCGTCGCCCTTGCGCGCAACCATCTCTTTGGCGACAATCACGCCGGGTCGAGCACGGTGTTTCATGACGCTTTCCGTAATCAGCGAAGCCAGCAGCACAAGCGAGAGTGCACCGGTTGCCGCAAAAGTAATCCGCACTTCCTTCCGGGAGGAGCGCTCCATCCAGAACCACGAGCCCCACAGGACCAGCCAAAGCGCGGCAAAAAGCCACCATCTGAATGCGGTGGATGTGTTCAGGTGCCAGCCCAGCAGTTTATCGGCCAGCGGGTGCGGTTCCTTTGCCGGAATCAGATCGGTTCGCAGGTCCAGCGCAGTCTTGAGGTTGTGTTTCAGGTCCGCATTGTTCGGCATATACGTTTCCGCCCGGCGATAGTTCAGAATGGCGCGGCCCACATCGCCCGCCATGAACCAGCTGTTTCCGAGTGTGTAGAAAAGCTGACCGTTGCGAATGCCCTCTTCCTCAACCAGGAATTCATACTGCTCGGCCGCCTGGGCATAGCCCGCAGAATTCGTAGCCGACCGGAATTTTGTATGGGCAATTTCCAGGGTCTGGGTTTGGTAATCTTTTCCAACCGCTGGAAGCGCGGCCAATGCAATGAATAGGAGGGTGACTCGAAAACTCATTTCAATTTCCTCTCAACAGTTTTAACAATGCGGGTTGCTTCGCGGACGATTTTGCGGGCCTCGCCTTTTTCATCGTAGCTGGTGGTAAAGCGGTAGGCCTCGCACAGCGCAAACAGGTGTTTGAGTTCTTCCAATGTCTGGAAGTCCGCTCCGGCCTCAATCAGTGCACCTTCGGCGTCGCGATAGGAAAGAGCGCCCGGAGTCAGGTGCAGCCGATCGCCGAGATAGGCGCGCAGCACCTGATCCAGATCTTCATAAATTTCGCTCTTCATTGAATGGGTGCAAATGTGAGCCGCATTCTTTTTGAACACCTTAAAGGCCCGGGCCGCCTGGGCGGTGCGGTGAATGTGGTGCTTCTTTTCTCCCAGCAGAGAAATCAATGAAAAGCCGATGAACAGCAGGGGCGGCAGGAGCAGCAACAGCAATACGGCGAGCGGACTCGCCCAACCGAACAGCGGGCGCCGCTGCGGATGCAGCATATCCGGATTTTCATAGTTGTGGCGGATACCCTCATCCACAGTACGCAGGCGGTTCTGATAGGTCGTTCCGCCAAACACCCCGATCTCTTCCGCCGGCGTTACCGTGATGGGAATAGCGGCTGACTCAATGTTGACATACTGATTGGAAGCCGGATTAAAAAAGGCCAGCTGTATCGGCGGGATTTCGTTGTTGCCGGTGGAGAGGGGCCGAATGGTCTGGGTGTAGATTTTTGATTTACCTTCCCGCTGAGGCAGAGAGCGGTCGGACGGAATCTCAAACCGGTTCACCAGATAAGGCTGATACCGCAGCGGTTCAAAGAAGATATTCTCCATATAACCGGCGGCCGTAATTTTCACCGTCAATGTAATCGGTTCGCCCACGCGCACCTGCGTCGGTTCGGCCGAAACGGCAATGGAATAGTCGCCGACCATGCCGTTAAAGAGGTCGGGCCGGCCTTCGGTCGGCAGCGGTTTGACTTCAAGTTCAATCGGTTTGGATTCGGTGAAGATGCGGGTCCACTTATCGCCCGCCACATTCTGATCGAAGAACGTATTGTCGAAATAAGCCGGATACTGGAATGCCGAGCGGCGGGTCTTGCTGTTCACCACTTTTTCATTCTCGGCCGCGCAGAGGAGGGTGGCGGGGGAAATTACAATCTGACCACTCTTCTTGGGGATGAGCAGTTTGCTGAAGTTCAGCGCCTGGTGTTGGGTGCCTTCAACCTGATAACTTCTGCGGGTGGCCAGCACGCGTGTGCCGTGAACCGGAAGCCCGGTCGTCTGGGCACCCTTTTCTTTCTGCGGCTCGTAGAGTTCCAGAATCTGGAAACGGTCGTCGTTCAAAATCGGAAAGTGGAAGTCGACCGCTTTAATGGCGCCGAACTGATAGGTGCTGTCCCAGCTGGTAGTCAGCAGAACCGGTTCGCCCACATAGACCGACCGGGCTTCAACGGTCTGTTCCAGCTTCATCCGGTCGGAGCTTTGCGGTTTATTGGCTTTAATGGAAACGGGCTTGGTATAGGCCTGACCGAAACGCAGCGCAGGCACCGAAAGGCTGCCCTCCTGTTTTGCCCGCAGCGCAAAACGGTAGAACCAGGTATTGGTTTCGCTGGTCTTCTGTCCGTTGATGATCGTGGTGGCGTTGAAGTCCGGCATCATTACTTTGGGCAAACCGGGTTGCTGGTCGGCTTTGACCACCACATCCAGATTGAAGATCTGCCCGAGATACACATTGGTTTCCGATGCCGTCGCGACGGCATAGAAATTGGTTGAGGCCGAAGCTGTCCCAGTTACCAGTGCTAATATTAAGAATAGCCTTTTCATTCTACCAATCCTTATCGACGGCTTTATATTCGCCGGCCTTTTTCTCTTTGCGGCGCTCCTGATTCCGGACCTCTTCCGCAAGGATGTCCATTTCGGTCTGGTTGGGAGGGGGCACGCCGCGGATCTCTTCGTATTCGGAGAAATCGCCGAACGGGTCGGCCTCCTCATACATATCGGCGTCTTCGTCCGACTCCTCATATTCCATGTCATAGTCTTCGTAGTCTTCCGACTCCTCGTCGGATTCGCCGTCCTGCTGGTTCGGATCTTCCGGCGCCGAGCCCAGTGCGGCAATCAGCTCGGCCAGGGCCGTCGGCTGATCCGGAACGAGCATGGCATCCGCTGCTTTAACCGTATGTTCCCAGGTCTCTTTCAGCGGGCCCGGAACGGCCGTGCCGTCGGGTAGCGGAATATCGGTATGCAGGCCCGATTGTTCCATCACAACCGCCAGTGCCCGTGTTTCTTTTTCCAGTGCCTGCTGCGGCGCGCCGGTATCGTTCAGTTCCAACAGCTTCGTCTGCCGCTCAATAAACTCCTGCAGTTTTTCACGGATATAGGTGATGAGCTCGTTCTGCTGCTGCTCTTCCTCTTCCTTCTGACGGATCTCCTCCTCAATGCTGGCTGCAATCCGCTGTGTCATTTCCAGATTATAAGCTGCATTAGCAAATTCTGCATCGTAATCGAGCGCCATGCGGTAGAACCAGGTGGCCTGCATGCAATAGCCCGCCGCCGCCTGGGGATCTGTTTCGCGGATAGCCTCGCCGGTCTTCACCATGCAGTTGCCGATGTTATACCAGCTACGGCTGCGCATGGAGTCGGTCTCCGCCATCGACGCGGCATATTCATACGATGCGGCGGCTTCTTCAAAGACGCCTAACCGGTATTGAGCCGTTGCCAGGTTATAATAAATGCCGGCCTCTTCCGGCGCGTCGGCAACCGCTTCGTGATACGCATCAATCGCCTCTTCATACCGTTCTGCTGCCAGTGCCTTATTGCCCGCCTTGAACAATTTGGCAGGATTCCCTCGAGCAGGAATCAGGCATGCGAGAACCACTCCAATCAGGACTGATTTTTTTGACAGGATTACAGGATGGACAGGATTGATCATCTTGTTAATCAGATCCCCTTAAGTTGCGTACTTTTCGTTTAATTTCTACCTTTGACTCGGAGAAGTTCAAAATTAATCCGACCTCCATTCCGGTGGCAGTCAAATAATTGACTAGTTGGACTTCATGGGCGTTAACGATTTGGCGCACCGACTTCAGATCGAGTATTACAGAGCCTTCAACCATGATATCGGCGATGAATTCACCAACATTTTCTCCGTCATAAAGAACGCTGACCGGAACCTGTGATTCCGCTTGGAGTCCTGCTTTTTTCAATTCGATCAACAGGCATTTTTCATATACCGATTCCAGATATCCGTATCCCATTGCGTTATACACCTTATAGGCGTATCCAATGATATTCTCTGTCAGTTCTTCATGTTTCATTTTTCCACCTTCACCGGAATGTGGTTTTTTCTGTTTATACAGTCAGAATCCTGTTCATCCTGTAATCCTGTCAAAACCCCTTTCACATTCGTCTCCAACGGTTGGAAATCAGCAGGATGATGACCGCCGCGGAAAGGAACAGATGGAACTTTTCTTCGTAGCGTTCCATGACCTGTTTGTCGGTCGAGGCCTGCAGGGCATTCTCCATGATCTGGCGATAGATCTGAGCCAGGTTAAAGGGACCGCCGGCGACATCAAAATAGATCCCATCGGCCGTTGCAGCCGTCATGCGGCGCAGGGTTTCGGAATGCAGTTTGGTCCACACTTCGGTGTTGCCGTGTTTCATGAAGGAGCGGGTGCCGGTTTCTTCGTCTTCAAGCGCAATGCGGCTGCCCCGCGACCGGTCGCCAATGCCGATGGCAATGAAGCGGACTCCGGCGCCTTCCAATGCCCGGACTGCATCCACTTCGTCCGGTCCGTCAATCATATCCTCGCCATCGGTAATCAGAATCAGGTCCTGCATGCCGGCGTTTTCCGGGTTCACCAGTTTTTCAACCGTGCGTTCGATGGCATGCGCAATCATGGTGCCGCCGGCGCCAATGCTGTCCGGGGAGGCCTGACGCAGGGCCATTCTGAAATAGTCATAGTCCACAGTTAACGGACAGCGGATCTCGGCCGATCCCGCAAACAGGACCAGCGCCACGCGGTCGCCTGAAAGGTCTTCAACACAGTCGAGGATGGCTGTCTTCGCATTTTCCAACCGGCTTGGATGCATGTCTTCGGCCAGCATACTACGCGAGACATCCAGCAGAAAAATTACATCGCGCCCCGATTCCTGAAGCTGTTGCTCCTGCAGATCCCAGGCCGGTTGGGCCAGAGCGAGGACTACCAGCGCAATGGCTGTGCAGCCGCCCACGGCTTCGCGTTTGCGGCTGATGTAGAGCGCTCCCGCGCCAAAGGCCTGAATGGCCTTCTTGCGTTTCACGGCGGCATAGATGAAGAGTGCGGCTGCGGCCGGAACCAGCCAGAGCCAGTAGAGCATCTGGGGATTGTAAAAATAGATCGGCATCAGGGAATCCTCCTGAGCCAGGTGGTGGTCAACAGGGTGTGAAGCATGAGTAGCAGGAGTCCGGCTGCTGCAAAGGGCTGGAAGATTTCTTTATAGGTATGGTAGCGCTCGGATTCAATTTCAGAGGTTTCCATGGCATTGATCTCTTCATAGACATCCCGCAGCGATGCTTCATCGGTGGCGCGGCGGTAGATCCCTCCGGTGGTTTCGGCCATTTTTTCGAGGATTCGTTCCTGCACCAGCGGTTCGGCTTCGATTTCCACGGGGCCTTCCGGGGTTTGAATAGTTTTCATTTCGGGCGGGTCGGTGATGGCGATGGTATGGAGGCGAATGCCCCAGTGCTCGGCCAGTGCGGCTCCTTCCATGGGGAGGTGCCGGCCGCAGTTGTTGTTGCCGTCGGTGAGCAGGATGATGACCTTGCTTTTGATTTCATAGCCGGCGTCTTCGTCCTCCTGGCTGTAGCGTTCCTCCGCGGTTTTCAGCCGGGCGGCGGCCAGTGTGACCGCATCGCCGAATGCGGTGCCGTCTTCATTGGGGCGGGATTCAATTTCCAGATCGCGGATATAGAAGAGCAGCGAGTCGTGACTGAGGGTCAGCGGGCAGACGGTGTCGGCATATCGCGCAAAGGTGATCAGGCCCAGCAGATCGTTCGGACGCTCGCCGGCAAACTGTTCAACCACCAGTTTGGTCACATCCATGCGGCTCATGGTGGTGTCCTGGAACGGCATGGAAATATCCATAGAGCTGGAGATGTCGACGACCATTTCAATGGCCACGCCTTCTTTTGGAATACCCTGCGTCATATCCCGCATCTGCGGCCGGGCCACGGCGAGAATCAGCAGCATCAGTGCAAGCAGCTGCAGCCAGAAGAGCAGGGGCATGGCACGCTGCCGTGTGGTGGGCGAAACTTTTTTGAACGAGGCCAGCGTTGAAAACTGCAACGAGGCCCGCGTGCGTTTGCGGAAATGATTGATCACCATTTTCAGCAGCGGAAGCAGCAGCAGGAAGGCCCATGGAAGAGCGAATCTCATGATGGCTCCTCCGGTGTTTCGTTGATGAATTTAATGGTGAACTGTTCCATCTCTTCGGGAAAGTGGTCTGAAACGATATGCGAATAGCGGGCCTGCTCGCTGATGGTCAGGAATTCCTCGAGCTTGATCCGGCGCCCGAGCAGCGCTTTTTTGGGAAGGGCGGCACACACTTCGCCCAGCGTTTTTCCAGCCATTGAAACGTTGAAATAGTTTTCGACGAATGCCAGGAGAATTTCATTGAGAGCCTGAATTTTTTCCATCTCGTCATGCGGCAGCTCCTGCAGGGCTGCGCGGGCCTTCTGGTGCGGGGTGAGCACCACCATGCGTTTCGGGCGGCGAATCAGTTTGATGCTGAAGATCAGGAGGATCAGGCCGGCGGCGGTGGCGCCGGCAATGAGTCCGAGCTGTTTGCGCTGCTCTTCCTCGGGCAGCAGCTCCAGTGGATCCGTAATGTCCTTGATCTCGAACCCTTCCACTCCGTCCGGGAGCAGGGAGGTCACGTGTACATCGACCGGTGCGGTTTCGAGGGTGATCGTGCCGGCGGATATTTCGAGTGGCTGGAGGCGAACGCGGCCGGGCAGGGCGGGCAGCAGGGTCCAGACCTGGCGGTGCAGCACTTTTTTATTCGGCAGGCTCTGAACCGGTTCGGAATAGGAGTCTCCGATGGAGAGCGGGGCCACCAGACTTCCAAGGTTCGGAAGTATGACCTCGGTGTCGGCCGGTGCATGGACATCGACCATCAGCTGAATTTTTCCAGAGGTTGGAATATTGGTTTCGCTGAGAGTTACAATGGCGGTGATGGAACGATGGCGGTATTGCTGGGAATAGACCGGCTCGGAAAACGTCGGCGTGACCTTTTCTTTTTCCGGCAGACAGCCTGCGAGCAGGAGCGCGGGGATGAGCAATAATCTGTGGTTCCAGATGGACATTAGAGAGTCTGCCTCCGGTCGCGGCTCTGGAAAAAACGCACAAGGTCGTGCACATAGTCCCGGTCGGTGCGGACATCGATCTGGTCGATGTTCAGTCGGCTGAGCAGGGCTTTGAGTTCAAGCCTGCGCGCCTGCGCGGCTATGTTGAAGTTTTTGCGGGCGGTGGTACTGGCGGTGTCGACGAGGATCTGCTCGCCGCTTTCGGCATCGGTGAGTTCAACGAGCCCGGCGTTGGGCAGTTCGAGTTCGCGGGGATCGGTGACGGAGATGGCAATGAGATCGTAATGAATGGCCGCGAGTTTCAGCTGCTTTTCATATTCCGAATCCTGGAAGTCGGAAATCAGGAAGGTGACGCATTTGTTTTTGACCATCTTGCCGAGATAATCGAGCGCGCAGGCAATGCAGGTGCCTTTGCCGCGGGGCTCAAAGGCGAGGATTGCGCGAATGATATGCAGCACATGGATCTGCCCTTTGTCCGGGGCAATGAACAGTTCCACTTCGTCAGTAAAGATAATGAGTCCGACTTTATCGCTGTTTTTAATGGCGGAGAAGGCCAGCAGACCGCACAGCTCGGCGGCGACTTCGTTTTTCGATTTTCCGGCTGAGCCGAAGATGCCGGAGGCGGACATATCGACGAGGAAGAAGAGGGCCTGTTCGCGCTCTTCAATGAAGCGTTTAACGAACGTTTTTCCGGTTCGTGCGGTTACATTCCAGTCGATGGTGCGGACTTCATCGCCGGGCATATATTCCCGAACCTCGTCGAATTCCATGCCGCGGCCTTTGAATACACTTTTGTATTCTCCGCCCAGGAGTTCGGTGACCACCTTCCGACTTTTAATGTCGATCTGGCGGACCTTTTTAAGAAGATCGGATTGGCTTTGTTTAGGCATGGGTATGCACCGTGACGATTGAGCCGCGAAAGAAAAGATGGCTCAGAATTCACTCATCATGTTCAGGGAACCACAACGGTATCGAGAATCAGACGAAGGATGTCTTCGGAGCTTTTTTCCTCTGCCGCCGCTTCGTAGGTGAGGAGGACCCGGTGCCGGAGCACGTCGAGCGCGACATCTTTGACGTCCTGGGGAACCACGTAGCCGCGGCCGTTGAGCATGGCGCGGCCGCGTGCGGCCACGGAAAGGAAGATCGTGGCGCGCGGGGATGCGCCGTAGCGAATCATATCGCCGCAATCGATGCCGAAGTGCGCGGGATGGCGGGTGGCCTGCACGAGATCGAGAATGTAGTGCTCAAGTTTTTCATCCATGAATACTTCATCCACCATTTTGCGCAGGCGGTTGATATCATCGATTTCGATGACCGGGTTAACTTCGATTTTTACATTGGTCTTGCCCATCCGCTTCAGAATGCGGTGCTCCTCTTCTTTAGTCGGATAGACGACATCGAGCTTGAACATGAAACGGTCCACCTGAGCTTCGGGGAGGTGATAGGTGCCTTCCTGTTCGACCGGATTCTGCGTGGCCAGCACGAGAAACGGTTCATCCAGTTTGTAGGTCTGATCGCCGATGGAGACCTGATGTTCCTGCATGGCTTCGAGCAGCGCGCTTTGCACCTTGGCGGGGGAACGGTTGATTTCGTCGGCCAGAATGATGTTGGCGAAAATGGGTCCCTTGTGCGGAGTGAACTCATTAGTTTTCGGGTTATACATCATGGTTCCGAGCAGGTCGCCGGGAAGCAGGTCCGGTGTGAACTGGATGCGGTTGAAGCCGGCATGCAGCGTTTGGGAGAGCGTTGTGACGGCCAGTGTTTTCGCCAGACCGGGAATGCCTTCGATTAATACATGCCCATTGCAGAGCAGGGCAAGCAACAGCGCTTCAATCAGGTCTTCCTGCCCGATAATTACTTTGCCGACTTCATCGCGTACCTTCTGGAGGATTTCGCTTTCGGCCTGATAGCGCTCATTCATTTTTACAATATCTTCGTGCATAATTTTTGCCTTTCAAAAAAGAAACGAGGCAATATAGCCTCGTTTAGCTTAACCAACACTAAAGAAACGCATGAAAATACAGCCCTTGGACACTTCGGCCTGCCTGGCGCCGTGGATCTGGTGAGTTATCGGGAAATATTAGAAAAACAGGCTTCTTTGTTTTCTTACGGTTTGTCTGCTTCCTTGGGGGGGACGATCAGCACATTGCAGGCGGCATTGCGGATGATTGATTCGGAAACGCTGCCGAGCAGGGCTTTGTGCAGAATTCCGTGGCCATGAGAACCGAGAATAATCATTTCGGCTTCAAGTTCGTCTGCTTTATCAATGATCAGGCGTGACGGGTCCCCTTTCAGCAGAAGTGCCTGCGTCTCAATGCCGTCATTCCGAAGTTTGGCAGATATTCCGAGCAGTTCACGATGTTCCCGTTTGAGTTCTTCGGCACTGATGTCGCGGGCCAGCTGAACATCATTGGTCATGTTGAGCATATCGGGGGCATAGTCGGTATATTGCGTGGTATCGAATGCATAAGCACTGGCGCCGGTTGATGTCACATGGATTATCCAGAGTTTTGCATCGAGTGCTGTGGCGAGTTCGGCCGCCTCAGCCAGAACAGCGTTGGTGAATTTTGAAAAGTCTACGGCAACGAGCAGGTTTTTCATCAGGACCTCCTTGATTCAACAAAGCTATTCTAGTCCGTGTCGGCGGTTTGGCAAGCCTGCTTAAGGATGTTTGCCGCGCTGCGGTTTGATCCCGAGCTTATCCATCCGGTAGCGTAAAATGCGACGGGTTGTTCCCAGGTGCCGCGCGGCACGGGTTTGGATCCCGTTACATTTTTCCAATGCCTGGACAATCAGATTGCGTTCGAATTCGCTGACGGCTTTTTCGAGGTTCACCGGTTTTTCCGATGAGTGGATTTGATCTGAATATTTCATTTCTCCTCCTCCATGGCCGGCAGGATAATCGAAACGGTGGTTCCGCCGGAACTGGTGTCGATATCGATTTGCCCGTTGTGGTCGATGACCGCACGTTTGGCAATCGGTAGGCCGAGGCCGAGGCCGCGGGCTTTTATGGTGCTGAACGGGGAGTATACCTTGTCTCTCACTTTTTCATCGATGCCGCTGCCGTTGTCCGTGATCATGATGTAGAGACTGCCAATGTCTCTTTCCGGAGTGCGGCCTTTCACGGACACGTTGATGCGCGATCCCGGTTTGTTGGCCAGATTTTCCGCGGAGTTTCTGAGCAGGTGGTAGATGCCTTCCTCCAGTGAGCGGGCATCCCCGTTGATCTGCAGTGCAGAGTCGTCGGCTGAGAGGTGGATCTTGAGATTGTCATGGTCCAGTTCGTTCTGGATTCGGGTCACGGCGTGTTCAATGGGTTTGCGCACATCCAGCGGTTGGAAGATCGGTTTGGGCGGATTCGCAAATTCATTAATTTTATCGATGATATGGTTGAGCTGATCCACTTCGGTCGTGACCTGTTCGCTGAATTCCGCACGGAAGTCGGGGTCTTCATAGCGTTGTGGCAGGAGCTGGGAGAAGGTTTTAATGGCCACGAGGGGATTCCGTATTTCGTGACTCATGCTGGATGCCAGTTCATTCCAGAAGGAGGCGCGTTCGAGTTGGTCCTCTTTTTCTTTCAACAATTTGGCACCGGTGACGTCGCGGATCATCATCATGGCCCCCACGCATAGCCCGTCTGTAACCAGGCAGCGGGTTTCAGCCGATACCGTGAGTTTGGTCCGGTTGTCGGTCCATTCGCGGATGTCATGAACGGTGCGGTTAGCGACCGCTCTGCGAAAGAGGTCGGCAATGCGACTGCCTAATACTTCGGCCCGTTGGCCAATGACTTCTTTTTCATCCGGTTGGAGAATTTCATGTGCCGTTGTGTTAAACCAGCGAATGGTCGCATTTTCGTCGCAGGCAACGATGCCGAAGGGGATGGAATGCAGTACGGTTTCCGCCAGCGCTTTCTGAAGTGCGGTTTCTTCGTATTGAAAGGCTTTTTCCAACGTAGTTGAAATGTGGTCGGCCAGGCCGGTCAGATCTTCGAGATCCGCAATGTCGAATGGGATACCGGTTGAACGCTGCCCGACAAAGATCCAGCCCTTGATGCTGCCATTGGCATAGAGGGGAATGATGATCTCCGCTCCCAGCGAGTCGAGCATCTGCTTGAGCATCGACCGTTCCTGAGGATCCGCAATATTTTCCAGCGTTTTGCGCGAAATCAGGTGGGTGTTCATTTCCAACCACCGGACAAACGGGGCATCTGATTTGATGATCAGTTGTTCGGTGGCGGAAAGGCAGCGGACCCCGGCTTGAAAGGCATAGTCCGAGATGGTGTCCGGTTGTACAAAGATGCCGGCGCGCGAAACCCGGGCCGTTGCGACGAGCCCTTCCACGACGCTTTCAAACAGCATGTCTACATTGTCAAAGTTCCGCTGAGCTTTAGAGAAGTTCTGCAACGGGGCTGAAAAGAGAGTGCGCGGCTCCGGGCGGTGCTCAACCTTCCGTGCATTAAGCGTGGCCAGTTCATCTTCTAGAATCTTGTTTTTCTGGCGGAGCAGCAGGCATTCGACCGCCTGCCTCAATAAGGTCTGGAACTCCCGCCGGTCCGGTTCGAGCGAGATCGCTGCGAACGGCTCCAGCGTTTCCGCTGCCAGCATGGGGTCGGAGCGATCGGCTCCGAGCACAATTACGATGGTTGCCGGCCGTTCACGCCGCAGAGCGGCAATAACATCCAGGCAGTTCGGTGCGCGGAGATCTGCAAGCAGTACGGTGTCGCCAAACTGGGTAAACCATTGCTCAAGCTCGATTTGTTCCGCGATCGTTTGAAGGGCTGCAATGGATGTAGTGATGCGTATCAGTCGCGCTACCAGAGGTTCATCGCGGGAGTACAGCAGGCAGGAGGACATTGTCTTCATGCAACAGCTCCTTCTTCAAGAATCGGAATGTAAATATAGAAGGTGGTTCCCCGGCCCGGTTCACTTTCTACCTCAATAATTCCATGGTGTTCAGTGATAATTCCGTGGGCGACTGAAAGTCCCATGCCGGTGCCCTCGCTTTTGTTGGTAAAGAACGGGTCGAAGATTTTCTGCAGATGTTCGCGCTCGATGCCTTTGCCGGAGTCTGAAATCTGCAGACGAATGCATTTCTTAGTGATTGCTTTATCGGGCTGGTCTCCGTTGGCAAAGCGGTGTGTGCAGTTCGTTGTGCCTATCGTAATGTTTCCATCTTCTCCGATGGCTTCGGTGGCATTAAGAGTCAGATTAATCAGGACCTGAGAAAACAGCTTTGCATCGCCGAATATTTCCGTTTTTCTGGCTCGGCAGTTATTTTTGAGCGTAATGTTTTTCTGGCTAAGCTGTTCGTGAATCAATTTCAGAGTCTGGTCGATGGTGGTCTGAATATCCATCGGAATCAAGTGGGGTTTGGCTGGTTTCGAGAAGCTCAGCAGTTCGTTCACAATGCCGTCAATTCGGGAGACCTCATGAGCAACGAGGGCCGAGAAATCGTTTCGAAATTCATCATCCGCATATCGCTGGGGCAGGAGCTGCGTGAAGGTTTTGATGGTCACGAGCGGGTTTTTAATTTCGTGGGCCATGCCGGCGGCCAATGTGCCGACGCTGGAAAGCTGATCTGAACGACGAACCTGTTCTTCCAGTCCTTTCAGCTCGGTGACATCGGTAAAGACCAGCAGGGCTCCCATGGGTTTCCCATCATGCCCAAACAGGAAGGCGGAGCCCATGCGAATATTCTTTGAACTCTCTTCGTCGTCCTCTCTCGGGAAGAGAGAGGCATCGATATTCCGGACGCCGTTTTTATTTTCCAACGTCACTTCGAGTGCCAGATAGATTTCCCGAGGAAGAATGGCGATATTCTGCCCGATGGCCGCTTTGTCGTTGATCCCGGTAATGGACTGGGCTTCGTGATTGAAGAGGGTAATTTCCCGGTCCGGGTTCGCAACAATCACTCCGCTGACCAGTTGGTCCAGCATGATTTCATTCTGGATTTTACTGTCCTGCATTTTGGTATAGAGCCGGGCATTTTCGAGTGCAACAGCAAACTGGTTACATAGAATTTGCAGGGCATCCTGTTCGGAACGGTCATAAATCCCCCCATTCTTTTTCGAGCCAACCAGGAGGATGCCTATTAGCTCTCCCTTCTGGAAGATTCCTGCAGCGACTAAGGCTGACAGGGATGTCATTTCTTGAATAACACACTTGCTGTATTTCGTTTCTTTGATTCTCGAAAGGGTGTCAATGCTCACAAGATCTTTGGTTGAGGTAAGCATCTGGGCGGTGTGGCTTTTTTTATTCAGCTTAGGTGCCTTCTTATTCGATGCGGAGTGCTGCATTATGTATTCGTCGTCGTTTAGTTCCAATAGGGTTATGGACCTTGCATGGAGAGCATTTTGTGCAAGGGTTGAAAACTGAGACAAAAGTTGATCGAGCGTGGTGACCGATTGAAAGATGGAAGATGCCTCTTTCATTGTCGCTGCGACATTCATGGATTTTGTGGAAATCAGTTTGCTGGTGGCCGCGTGTATATTGTGCTGAATCGGGCTGAGGCATAGAAGGGAGATGACAGTGGCAATGACCTGTGAAACCATTGCCGGATTAGATAGAAGATCACTTGTCAAATAGCGAACAACATTCCAGCTTGCCAGATAAATAACCGTGAGAAATCCAGCAAGAAGCGCATAGGCGATTGCTTGGCGAAGTACTTTCTCGATGCCTAAAATCCTGCGTGTTGCAATGCCGTATGCAATCACAAGGTTCATAGGAATAATGCATAGAGGGCCGTACAACTGCGGCTGAGAACTATTTAGGATTACCGCTAGAATGTGAGTAAACATCGCTACAGGAAGCGCAATGGACATTCCTGCAAGAGTAAATTGCATTTCCAACCGGGGCATCCCGTGAGATGAGCGAAGGGTTTTGTAAAAAATATAGAGGGTTCGGCCGATGACGACAGAAAAGAACGCGATGAAGAGAGGAAAGCCCGGCCCGTAATCGGCTTCTGGATATTGAATGTTATTTCCTGAGGAGGGTAAGGTTACTCCTTTGAGAAAGTAGGGCGTTAAGCACATGATGGAAACTGCGAGTCCAAGAAGCAGAATAAATTTTGATTTTACGCAGAGTTTCCAGACGCTCAGCTTGGGTTCCGCAATGGTGAGGCAGAACAGATAGAAGGTTACCGGAACAGCACCACCGGCAATAGATGCACCCCTTATGGATACCGCAGTCCAGGATTCGGATGAGTAATTGATTATGCCTAGAACAAATGCAACCCATACCGCCAGGCTGAGGGAGAAAAAGAGAAAAAGTTTGTTTTGGGAGCGTTTGGGGTTTGTAAAAAATACCACCATACTCACAACAATATTAGTCATGAGGATGAGGAGAAGGATGAATTCGTCTGGAGACATTATTCTATTTCACCCATAGCAATACTGCAGTTGCTTCTTCCAAAACCATGTGAATTGACTAAGGCTGTCTTAATTTTTCGTATACGGCTGGTTTGCGGAACATAGTCCAGGTCGCAATCCGGGTCAGGGCATGTATAGTTTGTGGTCGGAGGTATTTCGCCATTCCTTATCGTCAATGCAGTGGCGATCAGCTGTTGTACGCCTCCTGTTCCCATTGCATTGCCACAGGAACCCTTAATCGATGTGATCGGAATGTCATATGCCTTTTTTCCAAAAACATTTTTGATGGCATCGCTCTCCGTTACATCCATATATTGGTCGCCGGGGCCATGGGCCGATATGAAGTCGACGGCATTCTCGCTCTTTCCGGCATTTTGGAGGGCCAGTCGCATAGAGTCTTCAAGGCCCGACCCTTCAGCTGATCCGGCAGGGTCAATGGACCGCCCAAAAGAGAGAACTTCACTATATATAGGGGCAGCGCGTTCGATAGCCTGTTCTAGACTTTCCAGGACAATTATACCTGATCCTTCGGCTATCACGCCCCCCGCCCGGTTAAGGTCAAAAGGTCGGCACGCATTCGCAGGGTCATCGTTTCTTGTTGATACCTTTCGGGACTTACACATGCACTGGTAGACATATTCTGTGATGGTGGAGTCGCTACCGCCTGCAATGGCAATATCTGACTTTCCAGTGCTGATCTGATTGAAAGCATGAGTAATAGCATCTAAACTAGAAGCGCAGCCATTTGAAATGGTCTGAATCTGGGCGTTCAGTCCGTGGGTATAGGCAATGGTGCTGGATGCTGCATTGGGAATGCCGGTTACGGCCGAATAGGATGTAGCAGGCATAGCCCGCAAATCCATTGCGGTGGTGCTCACACCCATCATAATAGGAAGACCTTCGACTGCACGAAGGTCGTCCATTTCAAGTTGGGCGTCTTTGACGGCCTCTTCAAATGCAACGAGAGCCAACTGGGTAAAGCGACCCATGCGCCTGGCTTTCTGTTGAGGAGAAAAGAAATTTTTCGGGTCGAATCCCGGGACCTCCCCGCCAATCTGGCAGGACATATTGGAGGCGTCGAAAAGTGTAATCTTTCTTATCCCGGACTCCCCCGCAAGAAGGGCCTTCCAAAACGCATCTTTTCCAATGCCGTTGGCCGCAAGAACACCTAGGCCTGTAATGACTACTCTATTTCTGCCAATCACGTATATCTCTCCCCTGAACCCTAATCAGCGTATCTCTCTCGCGTACAAACTGATACCCGCGCAACAAGTATAACGGTACTGTCAAAATGGACTGTTGTACAATTTTGTACACTAAATATCAATATGTTGTATATATCAAGAGTTTTTATACAACCTATAGATAGTTTCTTGCTGACAAATGGCATATCTAATGCTAATTATAAACGTAATTTACTTCATTTATCGTAAGGGGCACTCATGAATAAGAATTACAAAAAGGGCGCAACTCTGTTGTGCTGCTATGCCACGTCGATCGCATCGATTCATTCGGCTTTTGCTGATGGTTACCGAAACCCGCCACCCACAGCGGAAGGCATCGCCAAATCCGGAGCTAATTCTGTCTGGGTTGATGATGCATCGGCGATCTCGTACAACCCGGCAAATTTAGCCCTGCAGACGAATGCTTCGGTGGTCATCTCGACAACCTTTGCCCAGGTTGACAATACCTATCAAAATCCGTTGGCCGCTTCTTCTTTTGAGTCGGACGGAGATTGGAATTTCTTAGGAAATTTCTATTACGGGCAACCCATTGGGGATTCTAGATGGGCAGTCGGCCTAGGCATTACCACACCTTACGGGCAGGGAATATCTTGGGATAAAGCTGATTTTGAGCCTTTTGTTGGTCCTGCACCAGGAATACAGCAAGGTATGATTCCCTATGAAGCATCGGTTATATATTTGAACTTTAATCCGACAGTGGCTTATCAGCTCTCCGATTCTCTATCACTGGGTTTCGGGTTGGATTTCGCGTATTCTGAACTGGAATTAAAAGCTTTGCTAGACCCTTCAGCCTTTGGCGCTCCGCTTTTGCCTGACGTCCATGAAGCGAAGGCTACAGGAGATGGCTTCGGATTCGGAGCAAATGCCGGTCTCACGTGGTTGCCTGTCGAGGGACACCGATTGGCTCTGACTTATCGAAGTCAGACAAAAATTACTTATAAAGGTGACTTTGAGGCACCGACCGTTCCTCCAGCAGGATTAAATGGAGATTTTGAAACAGAGATCAAATACCCGGACATGGTTTCTCTTGGATACGGCGTTCAGCTTTCGGAGCGCGTTTTGGCCGAGGTCATGGTCGAATGGATGAACTGGTCCGTGAATGAAAGCCAGCCATTGGATATTGAAGGTGTTCCTGCTCCTGATCTGGAAAACAATTGGGATGACACATTTACCTTTGGATTGGGCGGCAGCTGGCAGGCGCTGGATTCACTGGTAGTTCGTGCGGGATATGCGTTCATTCCTACGCCGATTCCCGATGAAACTATTACACACCTGCTGCCTGATGCCGACCGTCATGCGATTAGTTTCGGTTTGGGCTATAGATTTTGGGATGCTCATACGTTGGATTTGGCCTATACCATCAGTATTTACGAGGATAGAAGTGCTCCAATTACGGGTGCAGGTCCGGGCACTTATGAGATTGATTCCAACCTCATCGGTCTGACATACTCTGCCTCTTTCTAGGGAGTTGTTATGATTGCGGAAGGTAAGGAAAAGCTTGGTCAGGTATTAGTGATCGATGACGAGCGCGGGCCGCGGGAAAGCCTCCGCATGGTGCTTAAATACGATTATGAGATGATTCTGGCAGAACGCGTGGATGCCGGGATTGAACTTCTCCGCCAACACGATCCGGATCTGGTGATCATGGATATCCGTATGCCGGAAAAGAGCGGAATTGAAGGCCTTCAGGAAATTCGCGAAATCAATTCCAATGTCTCCATTGTCATGCTCACGGGGTATGGCGATCTTGAAACTGCGCAGCAGGCGATTCGTTTCGGAGCCAATGATTATCTTCAGAAGCCGTTTGATACGGATGAAATTCAGGCGGTGGTAAAAAAATATGTCGACCGCACCCGACTTCATTCCCGAAAGAAGCAGGCGCAGGAAGAATTGAATAAAATGACCCAGTCGCTCAGTCGCGAAGTGGGAAAAACCAATAAACTGACCTCCCTTGGAGCAGCCTCCTCAGAACTCGTGCGCGACCTTCGCAATCCGCTGACCATCATCCGGGGCTATCTCGATCTCCTGAACTATGAGTTGAAAGAGAAGCAGGAAACCACTTCGGATGAAATGGGCGAATATCTGGATCAGATCGAGCATAACGTTGAACGTTGTGCAGAATTGGTTGAATCCTGGCGCGCACTCGGTCGGTTTGATTTCTCGCAGATGCAACGCTTGAATCTGCCCAAACTTCTGAACGATTGTTTTCGCGATGCCGCGGCCCATTCAGATATTTCGTTCTCGGTTCAAGTGGATGGAATTGAAGATCAGTATGAGATGCTCGGCGAACGTCTTCAGGTGAAACGCGCGATGCAGAATCTGATCGATAATGCCGTGACTGCCGTGGATGGTGAAATCGCTCCGAGCATTACGGTTCTCTTTTCCATGACGAATAACGACATGGATGTGAAAGTGAAGGACAACGGATGCGGTGTTGATGTGCAATCGTTACGTTGGATTTTTGAACCGCTGGATAATACGGCCTCCATTGACAAGGGAGCCGGGCTCGGACTTTTCATAACCAAGAAGGTTATTGAAGAACACCGCGGTTCTATGGAATTTGAAAGCCGTATCGGGGAAGGCAGTATTGTCACGGTGCGTGTTCCACAGGCTCACACGGCGCTGGGTTATTTTTCCAGCCCCGAATCTCTTGTACAGGCCTGATTAGAATGAATTTTTCCGAGGCCATTAAACTCTGGAAAAGTGAAGTCGGGCCCGATGCTGTCATCGACAACTTCGAGGCAGTGAAGGTTTATACGCGGAGTGTCTGCGCTTCCCGGCGTGAAGTGATCGCAGTTCTTAAGCCTCAGTCTCATGAGCAGGTTGAAAAGATTGTCGAGATAGCGAACCGTTTCGAAACTCCACTTTATCCCATCAGTTGTGGAAAGCAGTGGGGCATGGGATCGAAACTCCCTGTTAGAGATGGTGCGGCCATAGTCGATCTTTCTGGGATGAAGCGGATTATCGAAATTTCAGAACAGTTTCAATATGTAATTGTAGAGCCGGGGGTGACTCAACGTCAGTTACTGGATTATATTAAAGAGAAGAACCTTCCATTGATGCTTAACGTTACGGGCTCCTCTTCTGATACCAGCTTGATCGGGAATGCAATGGATCGGGGTGTTGGATATTTCAGCACCCGGGCGGATGAGATTCTGAATATGAGAGTCGTTCTCGGCAGTGGTAGATCGATTCGGACAGGTTTTGGGCATATAGAGGATGCTAAGACCAAAAATTTATATTCCTACGGCACCGGCCCTTCGTTAGATGGTATCTTTATGCAGGGAAATTTTGGTATTGTAACAAGTGCATGCATAGGGTTGATGCCGATGCCTGAGTGTAAAACAACGGTAGCAATAACCATCCAACGGGAAGATGATCTGCAGAAGTTGGTTGATGCGTTGGTAGGCCTCAGGAAGCACGGACATATCCGGACAATTGCCCATATTGGTAACAAAGAACGGTCACATATATCCTTTGCACCACATATTTATGAGGAGTTGGTGAAGGCAGGTGATCTTCATGGCAAGGATCTTCTTGCTAAGACGGACTCTATTCTTAAAGAAAGTGGCTTTGGTCCCTGGTCAGCAGGCATCGGCATTATTGGATCTAAAAAAGTGGTGCAGATGACAAAGAAAGAGATCCGGAAAGCTGTCGGAGGATTTGCCAAGGTTACCTTTTTGGATGAGTGGCTGATTAGGATGTTGAAATTCGTTGCATCATCTTTTTCCTGGATTCCCGGCATTTATGAAAAAGGGATACTGTTGAGATCGATCTTGCCGGTTGCCGGTTTTGCTCAAGGCCAGACTACAGATGCTTCATTGAAAACTGTTTATTGGCCTGCCGGTGATTTGGAGAATCTGCTGACTTTGGATCCGGACCAGACGAATAGTGGAACTTTATTTTGTTTGCCATTAATTCCGGCTTCGGGTGTAGATGTCCGCAATGTTGTTCGCGAAACGGTTCGCGTATTTTCAGAATATGGTTTTGCCGTTGCGATAACGGTCAATGTTATGAATTCAAAGTGCCTAGAGGGTGTCGTGAGTCTCGCATTCGATCGGCGAGACGAAGATCAGGTGAAAAAGGCTCATGCTTGTATACAGAAAATGGAGGGACGGTATATGGAAATGGGTTATCCCCCTTATCGGGTTGGAATTAACTCAATGCATCATATTGTTGCTGAGGATGAGTATTGGCATACTGTAAAAGATTTAAAGCGGGCTCTGGATCCCAATAACATAGTGGCACCGGGAAGATACAATCTAGTTTAGTGGCCATATGGAGGAAGTTTGCTACACAGAATTCGGTCCCTTAAAAAGGTCGGAAACTGTGCGATCAGACTGAGGATTCTTGTATCGATTCCAACTGTATATCTAGCTTTTGGGTGTCGACTGGATAAAGCCCGTTCTATTTTCTTTGCCACATGAAAGGGCTCAATCGATTTTCGGCCGGCATGCCCGGTTGCTAGATCATATACGGGTTTGTACAACTCGGTTTCATTCTCATCCAAAGTCGCCAGATTGGATTGCAAAGTTTTCAATGCTTTCTCCCGGATTTTACTTTTTACATTGCCGGGCTGAATGATCGAGACTGAGATATCCCAAGGCTTGAGCTCGACCCGAAGGGCATCCGCAACAGCTTCCAGAGCAAACTTGGAAGCGCTGTATGGGCCCTGAAAGGGCAGGGCAATTCGTCCACTTATTGAGCTGATAAAGACGATGCGGCCTCTAGTAATACGAATCAGCGGTAAAAATTGTTGAATCACACGCATATTGCCAAGAACATTCACATCTAGCAGCTGGCTGAATTTGTCTATATTTATCTGTTCAATGGGCCCGGCCAATGGAATTCCTGCATTGCACACGAGGCCTGATAAGCCTTTAGAACTGATCTGTCGGATTACATCGCTAAAAGCTTGGTTGATGGATTCGCGATTCGTTACGTCCAGCAAAAGCGGGTCAATATTGGCCCGCTCAGCGATAATTCCGGTTTCGGCATCCGTCTTGTTCCGGATGCATGCAAACACGTGGAAGTTCCTTTTGCTGAGATAGTCGACGGTTTCCAGTCCGATTCCTGAAGATGCGCCTGTTACTAAAATAGTTCTCATATTTTGATGTCCTACTTTCTGTTGGAGACATCTTATTTTATAGACTGGGGATTCGCAATCGGCTTTACGACTCTTTCTGAATAAACAGATGTCTTTGATATCAAGTTGAAAAATAGTTGTATCCTGTTACTCTGTAATCACTATGCCAATACTGGGGAGTGTAGGATGACAGGCAAAGACATCATATGTATCATTATGGCGTACCTGCTGGGGGGCATGTGCACGGGATATTACCTTGTTCGTCTAAAACTGAAACAGGACATCCGCGATCATGGAAGCGGGGGTGTTGGAGCACGTAATGTCGGGCGCCTGCTCGGGAAGCCCGGATTTGTTCTGACCATGCTGGGGGATGCCCTCAAAGGCGGCATTGCAATCCTGTTGGCTCGAAAATTTGATATTGCGGCACCTGCTGTATCGCTCGTTCTTGTGGCGGTCATCGCCGGGCACATCTGGCCGCTTCCCCTGCAGTTTCGCGGGGGGAGGGGTATTGCCACCGCCATCGGTTCTTATCTCATATATGATTTCAATCTTGCTCTGATACTGTTGGGCCTCACGGTGGTGCTGATGGCATTCCGGCGCGGTTTCATTCTCAGCGGTCTTGCGGCTTTTCTGCTGTTGCCGCTGGTCGCCTATGCGTTGAAGCTGCCCGGCCATGAGGTGGCCGCGCTGGCCGGCGCCTCGGCCATCATTCTATTTGCGCATCGCGAGCGCCTTCGCAAGGTCTTCGCAGAAATTTATCCCCAAAAGGAGGCATAGATGGGTTTGCTGGATGGATTTGTATTTAAAGTCGCGGAGCAGGAGTGGGAATTTGAGGCAATTCATGCTTTGAATTATAAAACATTTGTAGAAGAAATTCCGCAGCACGGCACCAACCAGGAAAAGAAACTGGTTGATAAATTCCACGATCAAAATACCTATATCCTCTGCGTTCACGAAGAGCGCAAAGAGCTCGCCGGAATGATTGCCTATCGCGATCAGCGGCCCTTCTCGCTCGACAGTAAGCTGGAAAATATCGATTCCTATCTTCCCGATGCCAATAAGATTTGTGAAATCCGGCTGCTTTCCGTGGAGGAAGCCTATCGCTACACCCGAATCTCACAAGGGCTGATTGCTTTGCTGACAGAATACGCGGATGCCCAGGGGTGCGACCTCTTTATCATTTCAGGAACCGTGAGGCAGATTAAGCTGTATAAATATCTCGGTTTCAAGCCGTTCGGTCCGCTGGTGGGAAGTGAAGGGGCTGAGTATCAGCCCATGTACGCCCCCATCGACGCCTATGAGGATCTGCAGAACCGTTCACGTTCCTTCAGTAAAGGAATGCCGGAACTCGCAAACGACGACACCATGCTTTTCAACTTCCTGCCCGGCCCGGTCGATTTCGGGAAGCAGGTGCTGGATGTCTATAATGATAAACCGTGCTCCCATCGCGGCGATGTCTTTGTGGGCGACTTCCAGAAAGTCCGTAAATTACTGTGCGATCTTTCCGGGGCCGAACAGGTCCAGGTGCTCATGGGACCGGGCACCTTGGCAAACGATGCTGTGGCCGGGCAGATTTCTCTGCTGTGCTCCACCGGGCTGATTCTGATCAGCGGTGAGTTCGGCCGGCGGCTGGTAAGGAATGCCAATGGTGCCAAGCTGTTTTTCCATACCTTGGAAATCCCGGAAGGTCAGGCCTTCCAACGTTCGGAAATCGAGAAAACCCTGAAGGATCATCCCGAGATTGAGTGGATCTGGGGAACGCACTGTGAAACCTCCACCGGAGTGCTCAACGATATTGAGATGCTTCAGGAAGTCAGTAATGCGCATGGTGCGAAACTCTGCCTCGACTGCATCAGCTCGCTCGGAACCGTACCCGTCGACCTTTCAGGGGTCTATCTCGCTTCCGGTACCAGTGGAAAAGGCCTCGCGTCAATCGCCGGGCTCTCCATGGTTTTTCATAATCACGACCTTGAATCTGCGCCCGACGACCTGCCCTGTGTGCTCGATCTGGGGTACTATCAGGAACACGCCGGCATTCCGTTCACGATTCAATCGAATCTGGTGTATGCGTTGCTCGCCGCGCTCCAGTCGCATAACTGGGATGAGCGCTTCGAAGAGGTGCGCGGCTGGTCAAAGAGCATTCGCCGGAAGCTAGCCGAAATCGATGCTCCCATTCTTGCGCCCGACTCCTGTGCCATGCCGGCCGTCGTAACCATTGCGCTGCCGGAGGTCCATTCATCATCGAGCATCGGCGACATACTGAAAAGCCACGGCGTTTTAATCAGCTACCGAAGCCACTACCTGCTGGAGCGCAACTGGATTCAGGCCTGTATGATGGGCGCCGAACACAAGCCCACTGAAAAGTTTGTCCGCCTGCTCAAAAAAGAGCTGAAGAAGTAGAGCAATGCTCCAGCTTCATTCCTGTTTGCAAAGAGTCGAAGCAGAACTTCAGCCTATGCGGTAGTCGGGCGGTCGGCCACCCACTGCTTCATCGCTTCTTTTGTTTTCTTCCACTCTTTTTCATCATTGCGTTCATTAACAAACGCGCTGTAGAGGTGGAAAAACATCTGGCGGAAGGTTTCCATGAAAACCATGCGTTCCTGGAACTTACCGATGCGGTCAAAGTTCTCGGTCTGCGGCAGCTTCAGGCTGCGGAAAACAAATTCATCAGCATCAAACGTAAATTCAAACACCTCTTCGCCGCGGGCAAACTGAACCTTGGATTTTTTCAGCTTCTTTCCGCTGATCAACGCGCTCTTCAGTTCGGCGCTCAGCATGGGCTGGCCTTTTTTCAGGGTGATTTCATGGGCGCCTTTGCCTTCCATCACAAAGGTCAGCGGGCCTTCAACCATGTAGGCAATCTCACCCACGTCCGGCACCTGCATAATGCCGTCGCGTTTTTCAGAGCAATACCAGAGCCACATCAGGAATTCACGTCCGGCGGTGCCATCCACCATACCGTCTTCGAGTTCATCGGAAAAACTGGCCGGCCCCCAGGTCTGAATGTTCACATTATCCACCCGCATGGCCAGCGTTTCCGGATCGGCCGCCGCGGCTGAGCAACCGGTGGTCTGCATCAGGCTGAGCACGAACGCATCGACCTGTTTCTCGGAGGTGCCGGTGGCGTAAATCATGTGGGAGCGTTCATCGAAAACGAAATCAATACCCTTAAGCTGTGGCGGCATATCCGGTAACAGGCGCTCTTTGACCTGCTTCTTGATTTCCGAGCGTTGGGTCTGGTTCAGGTACTGTTTATCATCCGCTTCCATCACGGCCATTTCTTCCACCGCGCATTCGGCCTGCAGCAACGAAGAGGGAACGGTTTTTTTCGCCTGGGTCAGCGTGAGACGCAGATAACCGCCTAGAAAAGCATTTTCTTCCGTCAGGTTCCGATCGAGCAGATGGCGACCGGCCACCCAGCCATGCACTTCCTCTTCGGCCAGTGTGCTCAACGGCGGCAACGCTTGCGCGGCAAATTTTTCAACGTCTTCCACACCCAGATCGCGCGCCGCAAAGAACATGCGGAAACTCACAGAACCTTTTTCAAAACCCATCTCAAAATCCTCAATCAAACTTATTATTCCCCTCGCAGAGATGCAGAGGGCGCAGAGTTTATATGATTTATTCCTCCGCGGGCTCTGCGCCTCTGCGAGGAATATTCTTGTTACCAACCAATGGCAATTCCGGTGAAAAGCGTGGCGGGTCGCGGCTTCAGGCCGGGAACGGACTGAAAGTTGGAGCCCCACAGGTTATCCACCAGAAACGAAAGACGCACATTTTTGGCGAAGCGCGGATCATAATGCAAGCCCAGTGATGCGATTGCCCCGAAATCATCGCTCGTCCGCACCGCATTATCGGCCTGCCAACGGGTCGTCTGCGCAAACTGAACCGCAAATTCATTCAGGAACTGCCAATAGGCGGAAAGGTTCAGCATGTGCTCCGGATAGTCCGTTTCATAGAGGCCGTTCTCAAGCTCGTTGTCTTTATGAATCCACTGATAATAGGCCTTCAGCTGCAGGTTTTCGGAAGGATAGTAGCTGATGGCGGAATCGATGCCGGCCACATTCAAACGTCCGAGATCGGTCGCCGTTCCACCGATCCAGTCGTTGGCATTTTCCAGGGTTCGGAAAAAAGTGCCCACCCGCCAGTCGCAGCTCGCCGAAAGAAAGTGCTTAAAACCCAGCTCCGTATTCTGCGACTGCTGTTGCTGAAGAGCAGCATTTCCAGTCATAAACGGCGTTGCGGCATACAGCAGCTGATAATCCGGCTGCTGTTCGGTTTCAGAGTAGGAAAGATAAAGCCGCCCGTTATCCGAAACAAACCAGTCAATTCCGGCCATTGGAAGGAAGTCCGCACTTTCCGAGGTCTGGAAAACGGAGTTCAGTCCGGCCTTCAACGTAACCCGTTCAAACCGCACTTCCGGCATAACCAGAAAAGAGCTGCGGGTGCGGTCGTCCTTCTTCGTGTCGCCGCTGACCCGTTCATGTTCCAGATCGCCGCGCAGATTCAGCGCAATGTTCTGCACCTCCATCGTCCGGCCTTCAACCGCGAAGCCGGCATTGCGCGAGGTGATATCCTGATAAAATGCAGAAGTTGGAACCGTATATTGATCCCGCAGGTCGCGATAGGAGGCCGTGGCCCGAAAATAGGCATCGTCCAGGTCGCCTTTGGTCGCGCTGCCAAGAATAAGGCCGTCGTCAAGCTGCTGTTCGGCCTCGACGGTCGATGGGGCCTCGTAATAACCCTGCGCACCGAACTCTTTCGACTGGCTGGCCAGCATGGCATCGAACTGCCAGTCATCGTCCGTGATAAATTGCAGGAAAGCCCCGCCGGTAAAACGCTCCAGGTCATTCGGTGAGTAGTCAACCCGCCGCGCCTTTTCCCAGTCGAGATAGCCGCCCACATTTTCAGCGCTGCCATACGTCGTTGCCGCATAGCGTTCCTCTGTTCCAACGCCCACGGCATGGTGGTTTGCATAGCTCAGCGGCTGGGTGTTGAAATGTGCGGTGCCGACCAGATGCCCCGAGACATTGTTCAGCCCGGTTCCAAGGGTTGGAACCGAAAGCTGACTTCCAATCATTGGAAGTTCGGAATTATAGTGGCTCGACCACGCGCTTTTCAACCGAAGTCCGTTAATTGCCAGCCCGGAACCGGTATAACTCCCGCCACGAATTGAAAGATCGTGCTGTGCCAGCCCCTGCGAATTGACCAGAATTTCCGGTTGTTCATTCAGTTTCTGATCTATCGTTCGGACATCGGCAAACTGCGCGAGGCAGGATGTCACTCCGAGCAGGCAGAATGAAAAAGCACGGCGGATCGTCATTAGCAGAATTCCTCGATCGTCTGTTTCAGAGCATATACTGCACCCTTCAGCTCATCGTCGGAAATCACCAACGGCGGCATCAGGTAGAACATCGTGCCGAGCGGGCGGAAAAGATATCCCTGTTCAAAGAGCGATTGCTTCATTTGGGCAATCAATGGCTTGGTTTCCGGTTTGAGCTCCACCACGCCGATCATACCGAGGAAGCGCAATTCCTCTACACAGTCCAGTTCCGCCATCGGCAGCATCCATTGTTTCATCTTCTTTGCCATTTCTGCGCCGCGTTCGACGGTGCCTTCGGCCTCGTAGATATCGAGTGCCGCCAGCGCGGCCGCACAGCCGATCGGATGTCCTGCATAGGTGTTTCCGTGGTAGAAGGTGCAGTCTTTTTCGCCTTTATCCGTAAAGGTGTTGTAAATGGAATCCTTCACGACGGCCGCGCTGAGCGGCATGTAACCCGCCGTCAGCCCTTTGCCCATGCAGACAATATCGGGATCAATGTTCGCGTGATTGAAGGCGAAGCGTTTGCCGGTGCGCCCGAAGCCCATTGCCACTTCGTCGATGATCAGCAACACGTCGTTTTCGGCACAGCAGTCGGCCAGTTGTTTCAGATATTCGGCCGAATAGATCTTCATGCCGGCCGATCCCAGACAGAGCGGCTCAACAATCACGGCCGCCAGTTGGTCGGCATGTTTTTCAATCACGGTTCGGCTCGGCTCAAAACCGGTCGGATCTTCCTTCGTCGGAACCGGGAAGGGGAGCTTGGCCGGATGGGAGGTCACTTTTTCATACGGTTTATGAAAATCATCCACAAATCCAACCCCGAGTGCGCCGAGCGAGTCGCCGTGATATCCCTGGTCCATCCCGATCATCCACGTCTTTTCCGGGCGTCCGATGTTATACCAATATTGAACCGCCACTTTCAGCGCCGCTTCGACCGCACTGCAACCATCGCTCGCAAACACCGAGTGCCGATCCGGTGTCGGCATCAAATCCGCCAGTCGTTCCGCCAGCGCCAATACATTCGGATGTGTCAGACTACCGGTAATCGAATGCTGCAGAATGCCGGCCTGCTCCTGAATGGCTTTCACTACTTTCGGGTGACTGTGCCCCAGCGCGCAGGCCCACCAGCTCGATACAATATCGACGTATTTATTGCCCTCATCATCGAAGAGATAAATCCCCTCGCCCCGAACCATATTCGGCAGCTTGTTTTCTAGGGCAGAGAACGTTGTGTAGGGATGGAAAATTTTATTGGTCATGAGTTGTTCCAAGTTCTTTGATCTGCGTTTCGAGGAAGTCCTGAAGCTGTTCGGTTTTCGGCAGTTCCAGCTGATATTTGGAGACGAAGAGGTTGTTGTCCATGCCGGCGAGGGCATATTCCACCAGCGGATGGTCTTTCTGCGTGCAGAGCAGCAGACCGATGGGAGGATTATCGCCTTCGGTCATCATATTTTTCTTGTACCAGCTGACGTAGGTATTGAGCTGCCCAATATTTTCGTGGCTGAATTTTTCGAGTTTGAGATCGATCAGCACATGGCACTTCAGAATGCGGTGATAGAAAACGAGGTCGATGAAGCCATACGTGTCTCCAATCAGAATTCTTTTTTGGCGATCTTCGAAACAAAAGCCGTGCCCCAGCTCCAGCAGGAAGTCCTGCAACTTATCGAGCAACCCATCCTCCAGATCGGATTCGCCCATCACCTCTTTGGATTTCAGTCCCAGGAACTCAAAAATATACGGATCGCGGATCGCCAGTTTGGGTTCAGCGACTTCCGCACCGGACTTCACCATTTCCGCCAGCTTCTCCTTGTTGTTCGAAAGTCCCGATCGCTCATAGTACAGGCTGGCAATCTGCCGCCTTAATTCGCGAACAGACCAACAGCCTTTAATACACTCTACTTCGTAATAGGTTCGCTTAAGGTTGTCCTCGACTTGGAACAGTTCTGTTAGATGGCTGTACGAAAGGCGGTTCAGTAGTGTTTTTACAGGAACCTGCAATTGTGCAGACACTGACTGCACAATTTCTATTCTTTCCGGTAGAAGGTGTTGTAATTGTGCAGACGCTGTCTGCACAATTTGTGGATAGGTTTTGTAGAACAGGTGAAAGTTATGCAACTGCCGTTTCCCGATATCCTTTATTTCAGCTGATTTCAATGCGGTGGCAAGCGAGGAAAACAGTTGCTTTCCATACTCCGCCCGGTCGGCTCCGTTCAGTTCATACTCGGCGATATAGCAGCCAACAATCCAGTTTCGGAGGGTCAGGCTGACATTGACGGCCTTGCTTGCCTGGGCAGCCATCTCTCCATGGACCAGTTGGATAGAGTCGACCAGCTTGCCGAATGTCATTTCCTTTTTGCTCACTTTAGATTCTCAGCTGGTTCACGATCTTTTCGACTTCCGCGACGACGGGGATCGGGAGGTCGTTGTATTTGGGGGCGGGGTTGGCGAGTTGTGGGCAGTAGGGGATGGTTCCAAGGATTGGAACTTTGCCGAACTGCTCGATGGTGTTGCCGTTATCCTCTTCGATAAAGGTGAATTCCTGATCGGTACTGGCCACAAAAACCACGCCGGCAATATCAAGCCCGTCGGACCGGAGGGTCCGGATGGAAAGCAGCGTGTGGTTAATGGTGCCGAGACCCGGACGGGCCGCAATCAGTATGGGAAGGCGCAAGGCCTGCATCAGGTCGAGCATGGTTTCACGACGGTTGAGCGGAACCACAATGCCGCCGGCTCCTTCGGCCAAAACAAACTCATAGTCCGCAGCCAGTGTGCGGGCTGCAATTACCATTTCGGCGATCTCGATTTCAGTTCCGGCCATCTCAGCGGCCAGATGCGGCGAGCACGCCGGTTGAAATTGATAGGGCGACATATTTTGATACTCTTCCGGCGATACGTTCATCGATGCCATTGCAAGGCTGTAGTCAAGGTCGGGGACGGAGAAAGCTGGAAACTTGACGCTTGATGCTTGGTTTTCCGAGTGTCCAGTATCCAGTTTCAAGCATCCCGTCTGCGCCGGTTTCATGGGGGCGGCATTGATTTTACGGCATCTCAACTCGGCCAGCAGCAGGGCGCTCAGGGCCGTTTTTCCAACATCCGTGTCCGTTCCGGTAATAAATAGTCCGTTCATGGGGACCAATTAACACGATTTAGTAACTGGTGCTCAAAACAATTCGGAGTCTGTCGGGAGACGAGATCAGATGTGGCGGCCGATGAAACGGAGTGTGTCGCGAAGATGTTCAATCCAGTATTCCCACGCATGCTCGCCCGGAAATTCCTGATAACTATGCTCAATTCCGGCTGCTTCCAGCTGTTGATGTAGCTCCCGGTTTTCTTCGATTAAAATATCATCCACACCGCAGTCGAACCGCAAAGGGGGCAGTTGATCCCGATTGGTTTGCATCCAGTGAATTGCGGACAGGCCCCGATCGCCCGCCAGTTTATAGTCGGTCAGCGGCTCCTCCACAAATTTTTCCAACTGTTGGAAGTCGGTAATGGAAGAGTGGGCTGAAATGGCGGAATACTGCTCCGCATATTTTGCACCGAGCCGCAACGCGCCATAGCCACCCATCGAAAGGCCGGCGATAAAGTGCTTCGAGTTCCCGGAAACAGCCGGACAGTCTTCCATGACCGCCGCCGGAACGTCATCAACAATCCATGATTCGTAGTCGGCCATTTTATGGGGCAGATATCCGCTGCCCTCGCGCCAAAGCCCGTCGGAAGGCATGGCGATGGCAATCGGCCGGATTTCTCCACTTTGGATCATTTCATGGGCCGTCACATGCGCGCCGCCCTTGAACGGCCAGACCCAGTGGCTTCCATAGACGCCGTGCAGGAGGGTGAGCAGGGGCAACTCTTCCATCGATTCCCAGCCGTCGGGCAGGAAAAGGGCTATGTCGCCGCGCCCATTCAACGCAGGGCTCTTCACGGTGATAAACCGCAGGTGATCAGGCTCAAATGCCGGATCGGAAAGTTCGGTGGTTCGGAATCGGGACATGAGCTACTCCAGAATCAGGACGCCTTTGGCATTTTCACCGCTGTGCATATCATGAAAGGCCTGTTCCAGCTCTTCGAGCGGATAGGTGCGGGTGATCATTTCGTCGAGCAGCAGCGCGCCTTTATCATAAAGATTCATCAGCTTCGGCATGTCGTAGTAGGGATCGCAGCTGCCATAGAGCGGGTTGATGTAAAGCTTATCCCATTCAAAGAGGTTCATATCGATCGTGATTTCCTCTTCAATGCCGCTCACCTGGCAGGCGGTTCCGGCGTTCCGGATCATAGCCAGAGGAGCCGCGCCGAGCGCAGGGATCGCGGTGCACTCAAAAGCAAAGTCGGCGCCGCGGCCGTCGGTCATGGCTTTCACTTTTTCCGCCGCCTTCAGCAGGCCGGTGTCGTTCTTGTCGGCCAGAATCGTATGGGTTGCTCCGAAGGTTTTTGCAAATTCGAGACGCTGTTCATTGATATCGATGGCAATGATTTTATCCGCGCCGGAAATGCGGCAACCCTGAATGGCATTAAGGCCCACACCGCCGACGCCGAGTACAACCGCGCTGGAGCCCGGAGTCACTTTGGCCGCATTCACCGCCGAGCCGTAGCCGGTCATCACGCCGCAGCCGATGATGCAGGCGGAGGAAAAGGGGATGCCCGGATTCATTTTAACCAACGCCTCTTCGCGAACCACGGCGTGGGTCGACATGGTTCCAATGTTAAACGAACGCTCAATGCCTTCGCCTTTATACAGCGTACTCTCCAGTGCGGCATGGCCCTGCATATAATCGCCGGCCGTCACCTGATTCTGGTTTTCGCAGATGTGGCGGTTACCATGTAGACATTGAAAGCAGTGACCGCAGGGAATGGCCCAGTTCAGTACGACTTCGTCGCCCTCGGAAACCCGCGTAACACCCGGACCGGTTTTCAGCACAATACCTGCGCCTTCGTGGCCGAGAATGATCGGCCGCCCCCAGTTCAGGGAATCCCAGTCAGTGTGGCACACGCCCGATGCTTTAATCTGAACAAGCACCTCGTTCGGCCCGGGATCGCCGACCTGAATTGCTTCAATTGAAAATCCACCGTTTCCATCGGCTATGGCGGCCCTGGCTGAAATCATAATAACCTGCTCCTGTTTAATGGAATACAATCTAAACAAAGGAGAGCCAAAAGGCTATGGAGCAATTAGCTAAATGGATGGATTTATTTTGTGAGGTTGCGGGAGAAAAACCGGGTTCATTCCTCTTCTTCCAGGTCAACGCCGAAGACGCTGCCAATGGATTCGGTGTCGAGTGTGCGCCGGCGGCGCGAGCGTTTGCCGGTGGTCAGTTCATCGATGGCGGTGTCGACCGCGATCAACTCTTCATGATCCACCCCGCGCAGCTTGAAAAGCAGTTCGGGTGCCGTATCAAGCCGGACGCCGATGCCGTACATCGCGGCAGCAACGTGTTTGCACATATCGGCCCAGTCGGGGCAGTCGCAGTTAAAGCGGATTTCATCCGGATGCGGAAATAGACCGTTGTCTCGGTCGGTGACGACTTCCATGATTTCATCGGAAACTTTTCCCTGCAGCAGCTCGATCAGCGAACCGATTTTCCCTTTGCAGTTGTTTTTGATCGCGTCCCATTTTGCGGGATCGAGCGGCTCGATATGAATGGAGAGGCGATACATTTCCGAACCGCTGACCATGGCTTTCGCGATTTCGGGTTCGAGCGCCAGGTGGCAAACCGAACCGTTGCGCACATAGGTGCGTCCGCGGGGCAGGCGGCTTTCATAGTCTGAAAATTTTTCAAGGTGCCTGCACCACGCCTTGCCCCAGAAACTTTTTGCGATGCCGCGGTATTCAAAGGGTTCGATCGGCTGGATATCTTCGCCTTCTGCGCGCAATTTCCGCATCATTTTCAGCGCACGTTCG
The DNA here is from genome assembly GCA_029432775.1 of Pontiellaceae bacterium B12227. Lineage (GTDB taxonomy): Bacteria > Verrucomicrobiota > Kiritimatiellia > Kiritimatiellales > Pontiellaceae > Pontiella. Next base: position 252,080 of record JAROAZ010000003.1, read on the forward strand.
CGCCGTTCGGCCACAGGGACATATTGGTAGTCGTCATCATTATTCCAGCTCATTGGGCGGTCTCCGCTTTTTCAAGGTCGAGGCTGATCATCGCGAGCAGTTCGTCGTCAGTCATGGCGGTGAGGGCTTTTTCCGCGCCGCCCGCGAGAATGTGATCCGCGGTTCTTTGTTTGTCCGCGATCAGGCGGTCGATCTTTTCCTCGAGTGTACCGGTGGTTACAAATTTATGCACGAGCACATTGCGTTTTTGACCAATGCGGAAGGCGCGATCGGTGGCCTGGTTTTCGATGGCGGGATTCCACCAGCGGTCGAAGTGGACGACGTGCGAGGCGGCGGTGAGGTTGAGGCCCGTACCGCCGGCTTTGATGGAGAGCACGAAGAAGGGCGGGCCGTCTTCGCGCTGGAAGGCCTCGACCATTTCCTGCCGTTTCTTCACCGGGGTGCCGCCGTGCAGCACGAGGCCGGAGCGACCGAAAACGTTGGCGAGACAGTCGGCGAGCGGCTCGGTAATCTCGCGGAACTGGGTAAAGATGAGCACCTTTTCACCGCGCGATTCAATTTCGCGGCAGAGCTCTTCCAACCGTTGGAACTTCGCGCTGTCGGCCGGGGCATAGTCGCCCTCGCCGGTAACCTGATCGGGATGATTGCAGATCTGCTTGAATCGCATCAAATAGGTCAGCACCATTCCCTTTTTCTGGATGCCCTCCGAGTCGTTGAGCTCTTTCAGGAGGGACTGAACGAACTGTTTGTAGAGCTTGGCCTGCGGCGGATTGAGCCCGCAGAAGACGGTCATTTCGGTTTTGTCGGGCAGGTCGGAAATGATGGATTTATCGGTTTTCAAGCGGCGCAGGATATACGGATTCACCAGACGACGCAGGGGGGCGTAGTGCTCGTGATTGCCGGACTGAATCGCCTTGGTAAAGGTTTTGAATTGCGACGCGTTGCCCAGTAAGCCGGGGTTGAGGAAATCGAAGAGCGACCACAAATCCCCGAGGCGGTTTTCAATCGGTGTGCCGGTCAGGGCGATCCGCGCGTCGGCTTTCAGCGTGCGGACGGCTTTGCTCTGGCGGGTGGAGTGGTTCTTGATGGCCTGGGCTTCATCAAGAATCGCCCAGCTCCAGTCGGTTTCCGCTGGCCAGTCGAGGCGGTTGAGCATGCCGTAGGTGGTGATGACCAGATCTACGGTAAGATCGGGACAAGACGCATTCTGCCCGTACTGGCGATGCGCGATGAAGAGCTTGAGCGACGGAGCGAACTGCGCGGCCTCGCGTTTCCAGTTGCCAATCAGCGAGGCGGGCACCACCAACAGTGCGGGTTTCGCGTGAGGCATTTGGGCCTTTTTACGCAACAGCGCCGCGAGAACCTGAATGGTTTTACCCAGCCCCATATCATCGGCCAGGCAGGCGCCGAGTCCGGTATTGGCGCAGAGCCAGAGCCAGTTGAGTCCGTCTAGCTGGTAGGGCCGCAGTTGCGCGTTGAGCGTTGCTGGCGGATCGTGTTTTTCCGGACCGCGCAATTCAGCGAGCGCTTCGCTCAGCCATTCACCGGGCTGGGTGAAGGCCCATTCGCGGTGCTCTTCCAGTTCTTCCTCGGCCTTGAGATTTGCGGGCGCACCGGCCAGCAGGCGCATGCCTTCAGCAAAAGAAACGCTGCCTTTTTGTTCGAGCCGTTCCCAATGCGCGAGCGCTTGATGCAGCTTTTCACGGTCGACCTCAATCCATTGGCCTTTAAGCAGCACCAGTCCATCCTCACCCGCGAGCAACGCATCGATCTCGGCGTGGCTGAGGCGCTGGCCATTGGCCACCACATCCAGATGAAAATCGAGCAGGGCGTTGATGCCGAGCCCACTCTTTTTCTGTTCGCCGATCGTGACTGCCACCTGCGGGCGGCGGGTTCTCTTTTTCCACCAGTTGGGCAGACGCGCCAACAGGCCCGCGTCTTCATAAACCGGGATCGCCTGCAGAAATTCATATGCTTCGTCCGGTAGCCAGGTCATCGGATGAAACACGTCGCCGGTTTCGACCAGATCGGCCATCAGTCGATCTTGCTTTGCGGCGATGTGGATGGGCGAGAGTAGCTTGAGCAGGGCAGGTTTGTTGTTGGCACCGGCGTATTCCTTCAGTGCCTTGCCCAGAGGAAGCTGTCGAATGCGTCCGGCTTTGGTGAGGCCGGAGGCGTAGGTGGCCATGAAGGCGAATGGAAATTCGGTATCGCCCGTATTTTCCGCCAGGTGCAGCGTAACGCGGCCCACGCGCGACCAGAGCGGTGCGTGCATTTCCAGAAATTCTGCGAGCCCGGTTTCCGGAAGGTTTTCGCGCGTCCAGTTCTCAAGCCGCTTCCAAAGGTTGGAAAGCTGGTCGGGCGAGCAATATTCCGCGCCGCGCATAGGGGGTATATTGAGTACGAGCTCCACGAGTTCCTCGTCGGACGGGGGCGGAACCGCAAGGTCGGCACCTTCGGGAAGGTGGCAAAGTGCGCGCAGGAACAGGCTGGCAAACGATTTCCAAAAGGTCACGGAGGCGTCGGCCTCGAGGGTCAATTTCTGTCCCGCGAGCGCGATCAGCCCGGCGGCGTCCGACTTCGCGAAGGCCTCCAGTTCTGCGTCGCGGCAGATCAGTACGCCATGCGGAGTAAGCTCGAGAACGCTGGTCTCCATCGCGGCTAGTCTTTTGCCGGGAGCGTGAATTGTAAATTTTTCCGCGTAGCACCGTTCATAGATCGTACGAGCAGGTCAACGTTTGTTGCAGGATTTGTACGTCCTGATTTTTCATTGTCCGTGCGGAGACGTTGCGCGTGCTTGACAGCGGTCGGGATCTTATTGAGCGTTTCCGGCGAAGGAATTTCTGATTTGGTATAGGAACGACATTTCTTTTGCAGTTCTTTCAGAACGGCTTGTCCACTATCAAAACCTTTGGCGGTGTAGGTTTCATGGAGCAACCTCCATAGCTCAAACGATGGATCGGATTCGATAAATTTGATTCCTTTCGCTCCTGAAATTTCACGTGCTTTTTTTGCCAGTGTTCTACGTTCGTCATGTTGTTTTTCGAGATCAAAGACAACCCAGACTTCATCGAACGGGTTTTCCGAATCGTACTTCTTTCTTTGGCTACGAAGTTTAATCGCGTCTTTCGTGAGCGTGATCGGGTCGGTGCCCTCAGGATGAATAACCTGAATATCTGCGGCTGCTAACTTAAGGCGGGTTCTTAGAGCTACGAAATAATTGATCTCGGTATTTTTGCCTTCAGTTACAATCAGGATTATTTTTGCTGACGCTTCAAAGCGGTTGGGACGACCATAATCCCGCGCGGTTCGATGCCCCTTTTTCTTTTCTCTGCTCACAGCTGGAGTCCTTCAGGAAGAAAAGGAACACCCCCGTAGACTCCAGCAAGATATCGTTTGCCTAAAGCTGCTTTTCCGCGCTCTTTATAATCTGATAGCGGGTAGAGCGAGGTGGCTCCTGATTCATCTTTTTCCGTAAACCAGATTTGATCGCGGCGGAGCAGAGTTTGGTCCAGAAATACGGGGTTGTGGGTGGTGAAGACGATCTGTGCGCCGTGGGGGTTGTTCTTCGAGCAGAACAAAAGATTGAGCAGTTCGCGAACCAGCAACGGGTGTAGGCTGGTGTCAATTTCATCGATAAAAACGGTATAACCTTTTTTTAGAGTATCGAGCCATGGGCCTAGTAGGGAGAAGAATCGTCGGGTTCCAACGGATTCCTCGTCGTCGAAGTTCATCGCGATAGGAGTACCATCAGTGTCATGGTGCATCAAATTAATTTGGGTTTCGATGAACTTTCCATCCGCTTCTTTGTGGAGGAAGCGTGGGATACTTCCTTTTTGAGCTGATTCAATATCAAACTCTCGTTCAGCCGCTTTAACATCTGCAATTCCAAAGTCGGCGCTTTTAAGTAGTGAAATCACTCGGTCATGATCAAGATCGTTATTCAGGAGCTCAAGGGTTGCTCCTGGATGAATTCCTCTTTCGCCTGCTGATAAATGAACAAATCGAAGTTGAGCCTTAAACCACATATAGACTTTGGTCAGTTGCTGATGATTTAAGTCGGCACCTTGGGAGAGAAATAACACGTTTTCTTTAGTATAACCCTGTAGCTTAAGGTCATTCTTAAAGGCGCCGGCGGTCTTATCCCATTCGTATTTTTCATCCTTCTCATCATATAAACGGTGGCACCAGCATTGGGCGCGTCCTTCTGGGTAGGCGTAGAGATATTCCTCAATGATGCGCTGAGATGTTAGGGTAACGCCATAAAGATATCGTACGTCATTGGCTTCAAAGGTAACTTCGAACTCGGATGGTTCAGTTATGCAATTTCGATCCAATTTAAAGGGTTCGGTCCCAGTCGAGTCCCCGGGCTTTAATTCAGTTGCTGAGTTCTCAACGAGATCGGCGAGGTATTTTAAGGCTAATAATACGTTGCTTTTGCCCGAGGCATTAGCTCCATAAAGTGCAGCTCCTTTGAGAAACTGCAAACCCGCCAACCCTTTGAGTGGCTTGTCGATGACGTTGTTGGGAAGCTCTTTGTTCGCTTTGGTGGCGACAAGACTCAGCGTCTGCTCATCACGGATGGAGCGAAAGTTTTTAACTTTAAATTCAATTAGCATGCGAACAGGTTAGGTTCACAAAACGTTTATTCAAGGATAAAAATTGCATAAAAAACGCAAAAATGGGGATGTAGTCCGGTTTCGGTTCGCTTTCTACGATTTTGTGAGTAGGAAGGTGGCAGTTTCGTAGGTGGCGGCAACGCCGCCGTCGGAGGCGTGCATTTCCTGATAGTCGACGATGAGCTGGCTGAGTTCGGCGCGGTTGAGCGGGGCGTTGCCGGCACTGACTTTTCCGCCGGTCACGCCCTGTTCGTGGATCGCCTTCATGAACGCTTTGGCGTCGTCGTAGATGATTTCTTCTTCGGAGTGTTTGCGGCGTTCCAGGGTGAAGCCGGCTGCTTTCAGGGCATCCTTGGTCTCTTCATAGGTCGGCAGGGTGATGGCCGGCGTCTTTTCCGGGGCAATCTCGCGGCGCAGGTTATGAAGTTCTTTAAGGGTGCCTTCCAGCATCATGCCCAGCGAAAAATAGCCGCCCGGTTCCAGGCACTGGAAAATATTCTCGCAGGTTTTCCGAAGGTTGGAAACCCAGTGGAGGGCCGAGCTGGAGACAATCAGCGGATAACGGTCGCCGCTCCGGTAGGTTTGGGCATCGCCGACGATCCAGTTGATTTGAGGAAACTTGCTGAAGTGTTCCCGGCTGTGTTCGATCATCTTTTCGGCCACATCCACGGCATCGACCGGAACTTCTGGAAACCGCTGGGTGAGCAGACGCGTCAGCTGGCCGGTGCCGGGGCCGAATTCGAGGATCTGCTCCGGATAGATTTCGGGCAGCATGGATACCACCGACTGCGCCAGCGCCAGTTGGGGGCGGGCATGGCGGTCATAGGTCTCTGCTGCGGCTGAAAAACGGTTCCCAATCATTGAATCACTCTCAAAATTCGGCGCGGACCATGCGCGATTTCGGGCTCTATTGCAATCCCTTTGCTTGCGCTGTTCGGAGGAGCTAAGCATAATAACCGCATATCACGGAACCTGTCGTATGATCCAAAACATAGCTGATTTATTAAACATCTCTCCGATGTTGGCCGAAAACCTGTTGTACACGGCAGCGGCCCTGTTGGTTTCCTTTCTGCTCAAGGAGCTGACCTGCCGAATCGTCAACCGGAATGTTGAGGACGATAAACGCCGTTATCATGCGCGGAAAACCATCACATATATCTATGTGGGCATTCTGATCGTGGCGATTGGAGGCATCTGGTTTCAGGGCATGCACTCGCTGGGCACTTTCCTGGGGCTGGCCAGTGCGGGCCTGGCGGTCGCTCTGCATGATACGATTGCCAACATGGCCGGATTTTTCTTTATTGAAGCGCGGAAGCCGTTTCGGGTGGGCGACCGTGTTGAGATTAATGGAGTCCAGGGCGATGTGATTGATATCCGCTTGTTCCAGTTCAGTATTGTGGAGGTCGGCAACTGGGTGGATGCGGATCAGAGCACCGGGCGGATCATTCATATTCCGAACAGCCTGACTCTGAAAATGCCGCTCTCCAATTCGCACATCGGTTTCGAATATATCTGGAATGAAATTCCGGTGCTGGTCACGTTTGAAAGCGATTGGAAAAAGGCCAAGCAGCTGCTTGCAGGGATTGGTAAGGAAAATGCCGAACACCTCTCTTCCAGAATGCAGGATCAGATTCGCCGCGCCGCCAGAAAATATCTGATCGTCGCCGGCAAACTCACCCCGACCGTCTACACGACGGTCAAAGACAGCGGGGTGATGTTGACCATCCGCTATCTGGTCGATCCCCGTCAGCGCCGGGGAACGGAGCAGAAAATGTGGGAAGACATTCTCGAAGCCTTCGCCACAGAACCGAATATTGATCTTGCCTACAATACCACGCGGTTCTATTCATTGGGCGAGCAACAGAAATCCAGTGAGAAAGAAAACCATGAGTAAACTCGATACGCGCATTGAAACCAGTGCTGAAAGCAATTTTCCTACGCCTCTTAAATATGCCGGCTGCGATCCGTCGGCTGCGATTCGTTATCGCACCGAGGCCGACCGCATCCGTGTTTTTCCTTCGATCTCTACAGAGCTCGATGACGCGGAAACCGTATTTGAACGGTCGGGCCCCCGCGCGTTCATCACCGGTGATCCGGCTGTAATGACGGCAGGAATTCTGACCTGCGGTGGGCTTTGCCCCGGGTTGAACGATGTGATCCGCGGACTGGTGATGAGCCTTTGCCATCACTATGGCGTAAAGAAGGTGCTGGGAATTCGCTATGGCTATGCGGGCCTGACACCGGATGGGTTGCCTCCGTTCGAGTTGACCCCGGACTGCGTGGATGAAATCCACCGCGACGGCGGCTCCATGCTGGGTGTCAGCCGCGGCGCGCAGGAGGTCAGCGTTATGGCTGAACAGGTTATGGCGCTCGGGATATCCAAACTTTTTGTGATCGGCGGCGATGGCACCCAGCGCGGGGTGATGGAGCTGAGCGGAGAGCTGCAGCGCCGCGATGCCGGCGTGTCCGTGGTCGGTATTCCGAAGACCATCGATAATGACATTCTCTGGGTCGATCAATCGTTCGGTTTTGATACGGCGGTGGATATTGCGGCGCGGGTGGTTACCGATGCCCATGTTGAGGCGCGATCCACGGAGCGCGGAGTCGGTATTATTAAAGTGATGGGACGTGACAGCGGCTTTATTGCTGCTCACGCCGCGCTGGCTTCTCAGGAAGCCAATGTGGTGCTGACCCTCGAATCGCCGTTTGCGATGGAGGGACCCGGCGGTCTGCTGGCGTATCTCGAAGAACGGCTGGAGCAAAAAGACCATGCGGTGATTGTGGTTGCAGAGGGCGCGGGACAGGATCTTTTCCAATCCCTGGAAGCCGATCAGCGGGATGCCAGCGGCAATAAACTGCATCGGGATATCGGCGTGCTGCTGTGCGATAAAATATCAGCCCATTTTACAGACCTTGGAAAACCGGTGAAACTGAAATATCTGGATCCGGGCTATTCCGTGCGTTCAGCACCGGCCTGCGGGACAGACCGGATTTACTGCACCCGTCTGGCGCATGCCGCCGTGCATGCCGCCATGGCCGGAAAAACCGCCATGATGGTCAGCCGGTGGAGCGGGCACTATGTGCATGTGCCGCTTCATCTCGTTACGCAGGGGCGGCGAAAAATAAACCCCTCCGGCAGTCTGTGGCGTACGGTGCTGGAAGCCACCGGCCAACCCTGTCTGAGCGGGGACAAATCAGGAACAAAAGTATGATGGATTATTCCGATCTTTGGAAAACGCTGGCTCTCGCACGCGGACAAACCGTTGAATTGGACTTCGGGGCTTTGCAGTTGCAGGTTCATCGGGGGTTGCAGGACTGGCACCTAGCGCATGAAACCATTACCGGGAGTGACGAGAAGCTGGAACTGCGGGTGCATGATGCACCCTTTGATGCGGACCGCGACTGGACGCGCTGGATTCTGGATGAGAAGATCGATGAGTTGCGCTTTCAGCCGCAGCTGCCGGACCGGCCGATTATTGTGAGGCCGGAAATGCCGATGTGTCTCATGCCGAAGCAGTCGGTGCAGCTTTTTATCGGGCTCCCCATCTGGCTGTCGCTTATTTTCGGTTCCCGGCAGGAACAGGCCATTGAAGTGCCCTCTATGACCCTATCTAATTCCTGGTTCGGGCCCTTTACGGAAGGAGAACTTTGTTATGCGTTGAAGACGACCGCTAAGCTTCGCCAGCACGAACTGAAACAAAGGGCTCACCGTGCGGTGTTTGCGCTGGAAATTAAAAATGCATCTTCGGAAAAACTGAAGTTTGAGCGCCTGTGTGTCAGGCCGCAGTTTCTGAATATTTTCCAGGGCGAATCCCGGCTTTGGACGAGTAAAGGGCGCGTCAGCTATCGCGGTGAAGAAAACTGGAGCCGCATCATTTATGCATCGGGTCCGCCCGGGTTCGACCATGCCGAAAAAATGGTCGGCCGGGCGCGAGATTCGATGAAGCGCGGTTCGCTGTTGCGCACATTTGACAGTTTCAAACAGAGGGTGGAAATCTAATGACTGAATCAATGTACGAATGGTTCTCCGCCTATAAAGGCAGGATCATATATTGTGTGCTGTTACTGGGTCTGGGGCTCCCGCTGTTGCGGATGGTCGGCTATCTCATCAAAAAAGGGCTGCGGAAAAAAATCAGTGAGCAGTCGATCATGCTCATCACCAAAGGCGTGGTATATACCGGGACGACGATCGTCATTCTTATGGTGCTGCAGAAATGCGGAGTCAATCTGGGCACCCTGCTGGGGGCCGCCGGTATTGCCGGAGTGGCCATTGGTTTTGCATCGCAGACCAGTTTGTCGAATCTGATCAGCGGACTGTTTCTGATCGGGGAAAAGCCTTTTGAGGTGGGCGATGTCCTGCACGCGGGATCGGATCACGGCGTCGTGCATTCCGTGGGGCTGCTTTCCGTTCAGTTGCGCACCTTTAATAATCAGTTAATCCGCATACCGAATGAAACGCTGATTAAATCATCCTTCACCAACGTCACCCGTTTTCCGATTCGCCGCATGGATATTCCGATTGGCGTGGCTTATAAAGAAGATACCGAGAGGGTCATCCGTATATTAAAGGAAATCGCGGACGCCAATCCCTATTGCCTGGATGAACCGGAACCGCTGGTCATTTTTAAAGGATTCGGCGATTCGGCTCTCGAGTTTATGTTTGGTCCCTGGTTTTCCAAAACCGATTATATTGCGTTGCGCAACAGCCTGATGACGGAGATTAAAAAGCGTTTCGATGCAGAAGGCATTGAAATTCCGTTCCCGCATCGCACACTCTATGCCGGTGAAGTCACCAAACCGTTTCCGGTGCACGTGGTTCCATCACCGGATACTCAATCCGGAGCGGTGCAATGAGAAAATTTAAACTGCATGGGGTAAGCGGAAAATTTGTTAAAAAGTTTTATGCGCCAACCATAAAAAATGATGACCCGCCCGGAACGCCGGTCTATACCGGAGAGAAGACTGATGTGCCCGTCCGCATCCGGGTGATGAACTATACGGAAGAACTGCTGGAAGAACTCGAGCCCGACGCCATTGAGGAAACCTTCGATCTGGCTGAAGCGCCGCAAACCACCTGGATTAATATCGATGGCCTGAACGATACCTCGACGGTGGAAAAGATCGGGCAGCATGTTGGGCTGCACGCATTGATCATCGAAGATATTCTTCACACACACCAACGACCGAAAATGGAAGATCTCGGAACATCCGTTTATCTGGTGGTGCGCATGCTTTCGTTGCATCCGGAAAAGCAGGAGCTGCAGTCCGAACAGATCAGCTTTGTGCTGCACGGCAATACACTGATCTCATTTCAGGAGAGCCCCGGCGATGTCTTCGACGGTATTCGCGAGCGGATCCGTAAGATGCAGGGGCGCGTCCGCAGGAAAGGGGCGGACTATCTGCTCTACGCCCTGATGGACGCTGTGGTTGACCACTATTTTAAAGTGATCGAGCACTTCGGCGAACGTATTGAAGTGGTGGAGGCCGCCTTGATGGATGATCCCTATCCGGAGCTGCTCAACGAAATCTATTCCATGAAACGGGAGCTGCTTTACGTCCGCAAAGCCGTCTGGCCACTGCGCGAAGCCGTCAGTACGCTCGACCGCGGCGAAAGCGATCTGTTGCAGGAGGGCACACAGGTTTATCTGCGCGATCTCTACGATCACACGATCCAGGTCATTGATACCATCGAGTCCTTCCGCGATATGCTCAGCGGCGTGCAGGATCTCTATCTATCCAGCCTTGGAAACAAAACCAATCAGGTGATGAAGGTCTTGACGATCATCGCCACCATTTTCATTCCAATCACCTTCATTGCCGGTATCTACGGGATGAATTTTGAAATCATCCCGGAGCTGAAATGGAAATATGGTTACGCCGCCGTCTGGGTTGTGATGATCTGCATGACGGTCGGCATGCTCGCCTACTTCCGCCGCAAAAAATGGTTTTAGATATCCGGCAGGGAAATATCGGCTTATTCGGCCGTTTGTTTCACGATACCGCGCATCAGATAGCCGAGCAGGTCCGAACCGGTAATGATACGCTTGTCAGTAGGGCTCCATAGCAGAATGACGTCTTGTCTGATGTTGTCGTCGCCCGGCGCGGTTTCAAGCTGACCGAGGATCTGCGACAGTTTGGTGTTGCGCTTATAGACGATCAACGGGCGGTGGCAATGATCCACGGGATTAACCGGCTCGGAGCTGAATAACGCAGCGGACAGGAACGACGCGCAGTCGAGCGTATAAATGGGTTTCTCTGTTCGATCAAGCAGGACCACCCATCGTTTTTCTGAAGATTGAATTTTCTGCAGAAATGCATCCTGAGGGGAGGGTGAATAGTCTGGAAACAGGATCTCCCGTCCCTTCATGGGCAGCGCCATAATGCTGTTGGGATCAATGGGCTCTCCTTCGTCCTCAACATGCAGATCGTCAAGGGTCAGAAAGTTGACAGCCCCGCGGCCTTCAATATGCCCGACGTCCGATTCCGGTGCATGGATGTGCTGGTGCAGGATTTCCATGAGCTCCTCTTCCGGAACATAATCGACGCTCTCTTTTCCGAGCCATTGATCCAGCAGCCATGCGGACGGCTTGGCCACGGGGTACAGCAGGAGTTGATACAGACGCAAAACGGGGGAGAGCAGGCCGGCCACACGCAGGGCATGCCGCGAGAAATAGGCCTGAGGAATAATTTCGCCGCATACGGTAATGACGATGGTGGAGAATAAAAACCCGAGCATACCGGCCATCACCGAGTCCGACAGTAAGGCAAGCAGGACGTTGGTTGCCACGTTGCCCCATAAGATAGTCGTCAGCAGAAAGTTGGAGTCCTTACGCATCTCCAGTAACGCGGCGGCCTTATTGTTTCCGGTGTCGGCCATTGCCTGCAGTCGCAGAGCGCTCAGACCGAACATGGCGAGGTTCAGCCCGGAGAAAATACCCGATTGCAGAACGAGAAAAATAATTCCGACCCATGTTAATATATAAGTACTCATAGCGATCCCGTTTACTTGAGCGTTGCGCAGATCTCCTAAAAGAGAATGGCTGCGGATAGGCCGAGGTTGTAGCGCTCGGTCCAGTCATTCCGGCTTCCGATCCGGGTGAGTTCCTGCATGATAAACAGGTCGAGTGCCAATACGTTTGCAGGGCGGAGTTTAATTCCTCCGCTTATGCGGTTTCGGTAGAAGCGGTTGTCCTGAAAATTATAAATCAGTTCATCGGCCAGATAGGGCTTAAGATCCCATTGGGTAAATCCGTCTGCCGGCTGCACGCTGAATTTAGGCCGGAAGTCGGTGCGGTCACCCACTTGATCCAGATCGGAATGAAGCACCCGGAGCCGGGTTTTAATGTCAATGACCTTCAGACGGGCCGTATTGTTGAGGTTGAGTATCCACACGGGAATGCCTTGCCAATCCGTTTGTTGTGTCCGGGCCGATATGTATCGAAACGCCGGCGCCAGATTCCAGTTTTCAGCAAATTTCCAACCCATTTCCAGTTCTGTGTGGCTGTAATAATGAAAGCTACCTTCATGGGTATAGCGGAGGTTTTCGGTCAGCTTCAGTGTGGTTGACTCGGTTAGCGATCCTTTAACGGACCCTTGGAGTCGAATAATATTTTCCGAGGCATCCCAAGCCTGGCAGTGAAGGACCATACCTAACGTGACCCAGGCAATAGCTGCGTATAATTTATATTTCATGCTCGTAATTCCCTGCTCTGAAAATCATCGGAAAAATCGCGCCGGTCTGATGGCTGTTCCACCTATTTTCTTACCATCAACCCACCAGCGGGCGCTCTTCACTTTCGGTGGTGTCGGTATCCGGATCGAAGGCATCCTGGAAGTTTTCAACCGATTCTGCGGCCACCGAAGTTTTTGAAAAGATGGCAATGTGAAAAATGGCTTCTCCTTCGTGAACCAGAGGCAGACGGGTCCGGCCGATCACGATTCCGGAAGCCGGGCTTTTTACGACCTCTTCGTGTTCTCCGAAGGGGTCACTGATGAAGGCCAGATCATCTCCCTGAGAAACCCGGTCTCCGAGCGCAACCAGCGAGCGGGCAATCCCGCTTTGCGGTGCGCGGACCCACTGGGACCGCTTGGCAATGAACGGTTGGTGCTCTTTTTTCCGGGTTCGTTTGCGGGTCATTTCCAGATGCGAAAGAATATTCAGAATGCCGGCCACGCCCGCCCGGATCGAAACTTCATCAAAGCGCAGAGCTTCGCCCGCTTCATAAACGAGCGTCGGGATTCCGAGCGAATGCGCGGTCTCCCGGAAGGTTCCTTCGCGCACTTCGGCATCGAGCACAACGGGCGCATTGAACGCCTTGGCCATAGCCTCCAGCTTGCTGTCTCCGTTCAGGGTTGCCCGGATCTGGGGCAGATTTTCCCGGTCGATGGCTCCGGTGTGCAGATCAATGATATGCGTACAGTTCGGAATTAATTCCGACATCATCACATGGGCAAGACGCCCCGCCATCGATCCTTTAGGAGAACCGGGGAATGATCGGTTGAGGTCGCGTCGGTCGGGCAGGTAGCGCGAGCGCGCCACAAAGCCGAAGACGTTAACGACCGGAATCAGGATGACGGTTCCCTTAATCCGGCTCAGCGATTTATGGCCCAGTACGCGCCGGATAATCTCAATGCCGTTAATCTCATCGCCATGGACCGTTGAGGTAATCAACAGGCAGGGGCCCGGGTTCCGTCCGTGCACCACATGAATGGGCATGGTGGTCGGTGCATAGGTATAGAATTCAGGCAGTGGGAGATGGATGGATGCCCGGGTGCCGGCCTTGACTTCCTGCCCACCGATCGTGATGGCCGGTTGCATGGTTCAGCCCTGCCCCTTGGTTTTGGTATTACCCGGTTTTGCATTTTTTTCAATGTATTCGACGACCAAAGCCGCAATGTTTTTTCCGGTGGCATTTTCAATGCCTTCGAGTCCGGGACTGGAATTCACTTCCATCACAACCGGACCATGGTTGGAACGTAGCAGATCAACACCGGCGAGATTCAGGCCCATAATTTTTGCGGCGCGCACGGCGGTGGAACGCTCTTCCGGAGTAATACGAATCAAGGTCGCTGATCCGCCGCGATGCAGATTCGAGCGGAATTCGCCGGCTGCCGCCTGACGTTTCATGGCGGCAACCACTTTGCCGCCTACCACAAGGCAGCGGATATCTGCCCCGCCGGCTTCTTTAATATATTCCTGAACAAGAATGTTCGCTTTCACGCCCATGAATCCTTCAATGACACTCTCCGCCGCTTTCTGGGTTTCGGCCAAAACCACGCCGATCCCCTGAGTTCCTTCCAGCAGCTTCACCACCAGCGGTGCGCCGCCGACCATTTTGATCATATCCTTAATGTCATCAGGCCGATTGGCAAATCCGGTGAGCGGCAGGCCGATGCCTTTTCGGGAAAGCAGCTGAAGGGAACGGAGTTTGTCGCGCGAGCGGGTGATCGCCACCGATTCGTTCAGCGGAAACACCCCCATCATTTCGAACTGGCGAAGTACGGAACACCCATAAAATGTAACAGAGGCTCCAATCCGTGGAATCACGGCGTCGAATCCTTCCAGTGCCTCTCCCTTATAGTGAATGGTCGGTTTATGAGAAGCAATGTTCATGTAGGCGCGCAGCACGTCAATGATCTTCACCTCATGTCCATTGGCTTCGGCGGCCTCTTTGAGTCGGCGGGTCGAATACAGCTTTGAATTTCGGGATAGTATTGCAATTTTCATAGTATTTTCCTGTTTTTAAACAAGGCCGTATAGCAGTTTGGCCTTGAGCCGACCATTCATGTAGGAAGCCGCTGGATCAACAAGCGTATTCTCTTCCATCGCACGACGCCCCAGCAGCATGCGGAAACGCATGGAGTCCCGGTTCGTCAGCGACATTTCAATCAACCGCTCCTTATCTCCAATTACCATCCGCGTTTCAATAATATAGCGCAACTCTTTGTGTCCCCCCGAGTCGCTTACTTCGCGCTCATCTTTTACCGCGGCGGAGCACTCCAGAATCAGATCTTCATTTTTCTGCAACGGATGTACTTTGAAGCGAACGTAGTTTACGCCGTTTTCCTCATAGGGCTCGATGCCGAAGGTATGCAGGCACGAGGTTTTTGCCCCGGTATCGACCTTGGCCTTAATGGCTGGAATTCCAAGGTCTGGAAGTGCGCACCATTCCCTCCAGCCCAGTTTCAGTGGATCATTCATTTTGCGTCCTTACCTTGCAGCAAATTTAAAAATATCCGACATCATAGGTTTAAAATGATGCGCCGCCAGTCCGTGGCCATCCTCAAAAACCGTCAGCCGGCTGTCGGGTAGATTATCGTGCAGCCACTCCGCCGCGGCAAGCGGAATAATCCGGTCTTCCGAGCCATGGAAAAGGTGCACCGGAATTCCAAGGGTTGGAACTTTCGCGCGGACGTCCGATTCGAGCAGATATTCCAGCCCGTCCACCAGATCGTTCAGCCCGCATTCCGGATCGGTTTTCAGCGCTGGGTTCGGGTAATGCACGTTTTTGTAAAAGTCTGCCAGCACGGCTTCCGGATTGCGCTTCAGCATCAGGATCATGCGCTTCAGGATTTTTTCGTGCGTCCCGCAGGCATAATTTTCACCGGCGCAGAACTTGGCGGTCGAAGAAATCAGGACCAGCTTTTTGCAGCTTGCCGGCAGTAGCTCCATCGCCAGCAGACCGCCCATCGAGCCGGTGATAATATAGTCGGCGTCGGGGATCGTCTGCTCTTTCAGCACCTGAGTGCCCGTCAGCAACTGCACGTCAAATCGATCAGCCAGCGCATCGCCGATCGGCCGGATTGCCTCAATCCCGTGAGCCCACCCTGAAATGATTAATGCTGTTTTCATATTAATTAAGGTCCACAGATTGCGCAGATTAGGAGGATTAGAAAAATCAGTGGATATCCGTGTAATCTGTGGATTTATTTTTTTACGGCTTTAATGATGGCCTTGGCAGCGAATTCGAGGTGGTCGACAAGGTGGGCGAGGGTGATGCTGATGCGTAGGCGCGCCGTACCGGC
The DNA here is from genome assembly GCA_029432775.1 of Pontiellaceae bacterium B12227. Lineage (GTDB taxonomy): Bacteria > Verrucomicrobiota > Kiritimatiellia > Kiritimatiellales > Pontiellaceae > Pontiella. Next base: position 267,724 of record JAROAZ010000003.1, read on the forward strand.
CGGAACCGTCGGCGGGCGGATGGCGGCGCAGATGATGCCCTGCTCTCGGAGCTGCTGCGAAAGGGCGAGCGCCTTTTCATTGTCGCCGATGGCGATCGGAATGATCTGGCTCTGGCTGTCCATGGTGTCGAGCCCGCCGGCGTGGAGCAGGCCGCGGAAGTAGTCGGCATTCGCCTGCAGAATATATCCAAGCCTCGGAGAGGCTTCAAAAACATCCATGGCGCCGAGCGCCGCGCCGATGACGGCCGGGGGCGGGGCGGTGGTATAGATAAAGGCGCGTGACGAATGGACCAGCAGTTTCCGAAGGTTGGAAGTGCAGGCCACATAGCCACCATAGCCAGCCATCGCTTTACTCATGGTGCCCATCGAAACGGTCACGGCCTTTTCCTGTCCAAGCTCTCGAACCAGCCCGGCGCCGTTGGGCCCGAAGGTTCCGGTGCTGTGGGCTTCGTCGACCATCAGCATGGCTTCATAGTTGGAGGCCAGTTCGGCGATCTCTTTTAACGGCGCAATGTCGCCATCCATACTGAAAACGGATTCGGTGATGATCAGTTTCCGACCCTTGGAATCGGCATATTGCTGCAGTCGTTTTTCCAATGCCTGGACATCGTTATGCGCCCAGCGGACAAGCTTGGCGCCGGAGAGTTTGCAGGCGTCGATCATGCTGGCGTGCACCAGTTTGTCGGCAAAGATCAGATCGTCGCGGCCGGCAAGAACGGTAATGGTGCCCGCGTTGGCCATATAGCCGGAGCCGAAGACGAGGGCGGACTCGTATCCTTTTTCTTTGGCAATCCGTGCTTCCAGCTCCTCGTGAATCGGTAGGGTGCCGGTCACGAGCCGCGAGGCAGTGGAGCCGATACCGTATTGGTCGAGCGCCTCCCGTGCGCGGTCCATCACATGACGGTGGCGCCCGAGGTCGAGATAGTCGTTGCTGGAAAAGTTGAGTACCTCTTTGCCGTCGACCTTAATGACGCCGCCGACTTCGGGATAAACCCGCGCCGCGCGTTCGAGTCCGTTGTTTTTGGCTTCGTCCAGTTGCTGTGTAATCCAGTTTTCGTTCATCGCGGCACTTTCTCCAACTTGCGGAATCGGCGCAACCCGCAAATCATACTTTGTAATGTGGAGATTATTGCGGACATCATAGCCCATATTATGCAATCTTTTAGAGATCGTATTGATATTGCAGGAGCTTAGTGATGAAGAGAACAATGATTTTCGGAGCAATCTGTTTGTTTGCGAGTGTCGCATTTGCAGCTGAGCTGACCGATCCCGGAACCTACAGCGAAACCGGGTATAAACCGGGTACTCCCGCGCCTCTTGGCCATTATGTTCCCACGGCGGGAGCCACCGCACCCGTTCCGGCACCGCCGGGATATTATATCGATGTCACAGGCGCATCGGCCGCCACCCAGCAAACTCCGCCAGGAACCTATGCCATTGGTGGAGCAAGCGCGCCCATCCCGGCACCGGTTGGAACCTATGTCAGCACAACCGGAGCCAGCGGCGCAACCGCCGCGCATCCGGGCACCTATGTTCCGACCGAAGGTGCAACATCGGCTCTACTGGTGCAGCCCGGGTATTATGTCTCCACGTCGGGGGCATCGGAGCAGACGCCTGCTCAACCGGGCACCTATGTTCCGACTGCGGGGGCAACGGTTGCATTCCTGTGTCCGGCGGGAACCACCTCATATGTGGCCAGTGTTGCTTGCCGGATTATCGACTCTGCGGTTTCGAATGAACCTCCTGAAATTGTCGGGCCCCAATTTGTCTGGCTCGACGAAAGCCCCGTCGTGTTGAACGACGCATCATCGCCGACGTCCTTCACTTTCACTGTCCAAAATGTCTCGACCGATTTGGCGGCTACGCATGAACTGACCTCGGTTACCATTCTTTCCGGCGCTTTTGTTGGAGCCGATGCTACCAGGTTTTTTGTCTCCAATAGTTTTCCTATCACGCTCTTCGAAGGGCAAACGCAGGATTTGAACGTGACCTTTTCCGGATCAACCGAACCAGCGGTCAATGCACAGCTTGCGCTGATAACTGACCAATATGCATCGATCGGCCAGACGGGGGAAACACAGACTATTTATATCGAGGCCGGGGGAGCCCCGGAATGGACAGATCCCGGAACGTACAGCGAAACGGGGTATAAACCGGGGATTCCTGCTTCGGTTGGTCACTATGTTCCGTATCGGGGAGCCACCAATCAAATCCCGGCTTCGCCCGGTTATTATGTGCCTAGTGAAGGCGCCTCCGCACAAATTCCTGCTCCGATCGGTAAATACGCGTCCGCATTTGGCCAAAGCGTGGCCTATAACGCACCGCCTGGGACGTATACCCCGACAATCGGGACAGCGAGCTTGTTCGTGGCCGAACCCGGATTTTATGCGCCCGGAGGAGGGGATCACCAAATTCCTGCCTCGCCTGGTTATTATGTGCCCCGTACAGCCATGAGTAGTCAAATTCCGGCTTCGGTTGGTTACTATGTTCCACATCAG
>JAROAZ010000040.1 GCA_029432775.1 Pontiellaceae bacterium B12227
CCGGCTTCAATCTTCCGCACTGTGCCCTCAATCGGAGTCGTCGACATGAGCTTTCCGTTCGTATCGATTTCATAGAGGGTATAATCGTTCCCGCCTGCAAAGATGCGCGCGGCTTTACCCGTTCCGGTCACCGCCAGTTCGGATAATCTGACTTTATGGCCCGGATAAAATTTCCAACGTTTGGAACCATCGGCATTCCAGCAGTGGATATGCCCGTCGCCGCTGGCCGCGAGCAGATCATCGCGCCCGTCGCCATCGATATCCGCCGCAACCATTTCAAACATCACGGCGGGGTCTTCGGAGGCGTGATGCCAGAGTTTGGTGCCATCGGTTTTATAACAGCCGACCGCACCGTCGATTTCCGAAACGAAAACAACCGCCGTCCCTTTGATCTGTCCAGTAACGGTGCTGCGAATCCCGTTTCCGGCAGTAACGAATGTTTCGGCCCGAACGGATGCGGCGAGAGCAACTGTCACAAACAGGAATGTTGCGGCGAAGCCGCTTTGGAGCGCGGAGACGGCGACTCCGCTCTTAAAGCGCCGACGCTGTCGGCGCACTCCAGAGCGCTGCGCGCTGGTACATAAAAAATGTATAAGTGTATTCATATTACTTTTCTCCCCTGTCGGCTGCTACACGCGTTTGCATGTCGCGGTCGAAAGCCTCGCCGTCGAACGGAACGACGACAATCTTGCTGGCATGGTTGTCGCTTGCGCGGTCCTGCCCTTTTTTAACGTCGATCACGGAAAAGATAAAGTGGGTCACATGTCCGGTTGCTTCATCCACATAGGCCGTAGGGCGCTCGATGTATTGCCAGTCGTTAACGGTTCCATCCGTATAGCGGAAGATTTTGGTTTCTTCTTTTTTGAAGGCGATGCCTCGGTATTTCCAGTCGGTAATGCCGTCGATGGAACTGAAGTGGTGCGAGGTTTTGGTTGGCCAGTGGTTGTAGACAATGTGATACATTCCGCCGCTGTACCAAACCGTCGGATCTTCATTTTTAGACTGTGGCAGTTCGGGGTAGGGCTTATAGATGCGATCATTCATGACCTTGTACGGCCCCAGTATCCCGTCATCACTGATCATGACGGCGGTGGAGCGCGCTACGATCATGTAGCGTCCGTCCGGGCGCAGCAGAATCTTCACGTTCGACATGCGGCCGTTTTTGTTGTAGCGGCAGAGACCCGGATCGAACCCGTTGGCATCCCACTTAATCTGTCCGAGCAGTTCAAACGGCCCGTCGGGCGATTCTGCCGCAAAGACCTCGCCGGTGGTTATCTCGCTGGTTACCACGGCGTAGCGCCCATCGTGCATGCGCAGGCCGATGACGTTGTGACCCATACCTCCGCGCCATTGCGGATAGACCAGGCCTTGATCTTCGTAGGGGCCCATGATGTCGTCGCTGACGGCATGCATCCCTTTGGATCCTTCGTGCCATCCCTCGCTGTGCGACATGGTTTGCGGCCAACGGCTGGCATAGATGTGGAATTTTCCGATGTCGTCTTTGACAATGCGCCCATCCCAGTAACACCAGTTTGCGAGGGTGGAATCCTCCAGCCCGTTATTGATGTCGCGCGGCAGCACGTTGGTGTCGCCCCAGATGCCCTCAGAGACCAGAGGTCCCTGCGGCTCCATGGGCAGGAAATAGTCAACCAGCGTCTTTTGCTTTGTTTGCGCGGAGGCGGCCATTGGCGCAACGACCACACATACTGTGGACAGGATATGTACAAGGCGGTTGAGTTTCATACTATTTTCCAATGGTTGGAACTTTTGTGCGGCGGAGTTCCAAACAGCGATTGAGCATGCTGTCGACCCGTTGCTTGTATTCGGGGTTTTTGATGAGGTTGTTTTTCTCATAGAGATCGGTTTTCAGGTTGTAGAGTCCAATCGGTTCCATCACGCCCGGTTCGAGCAGTTTTTCGGGTTTGAATTTGAAGTCCTTGATTTTCTGCGATGCTTTCATCACCAGCTTCCATTCGCCATCGCGGATGGCCCAGCTCGGGCCGCCGGCCGACTGATGCATCAGGTTGGTGTGTCGCTCCTGGATTTCCAATCCCTGGAAGACCGGCAGCAGGTTCATCGAATCCATCACGAGGGTACGGTCGATGGGCTGCCCGGCTAATGAGGCAATCGTGGCAACGGTATCGTGAGTGATGATCGGTTCGTGTGAAACAGAACCCGGTTTGATTTTGCCCGGCCAAACGGCAACGAACGGTACGCGGTGGCCGCCTTCCATAATGGATCCCTTGCTTCCGTTGAGCTTATTGCTCGTGTCGTGGCCGGCCTTTTTCATATCCTGATCCCAGGAGAGCCCGCCGTTATCGGAAGTGAAAATGAAGAGCGTGTTGTTGTAAACGCCGGCTTCCTTCAGCGCGCGCACCAGCATGCCGACCTGTACATCAAGCTCCTTGATCATGTCGCCGTGTTTACCCGGTGTGGTTCCCTTAATCTTCACGCCGTCGAGCTCGGCCGGCGGAGCGTGGGGGATATGCACGGCCTGCGAGCAGTAGTAGATGAAGAACGGCTTTTTCCAGTGCTTGGAAATATAGTCCATGCCTTTTTCTGCAAGGATCGGGCCGGCCTGCGCGGGATCCCAGTTGGAGTCGCCCATGCCGCCGCGATCGAGGTGTTTCTTGGAGGTGGAATAGTGCGTCTGGTCGGCATCGATTTCCTGCATGACCGAATCGGGGGCCGCTTTCATCCAGATCTGGTTTTCGTAGAAGGCGAAGGGAATGTTCTGAACACCTTCGGGCAGCTCGCAGGCATAGTCGAAGCCGAAGTGCAGGGCGCCGCCGTCCTGCTTTTCCCAGTCGATCTTTTTGGTGAGCCAGGAGCTTCCGAGTCCCCATTTCCCGAAAAAGGCGGTCTGGTAGCCGCCTGCTTTGGCGATGCGGGCACTGGTGGTCCATTCGCCGCTATCGATGCCGGAATCGGCCTCCGGTTTCCAGACCCCGAACGGACTGCGATTCCGGTAGGAATAGTTTCCCGTCAGCATGGAGAAGCGGGTGGGGGCGCAGAGCGATGCCGGGGAGTGGGCATCGGTGAAGCGCATGCCCTCGGTAATCAGCCGGTCAATATTCGGTGTTTCAACGGTGGGTTTTGCAACACCCCGTTCACGTTGGTAGAAGCTGAGGTCGCCCTGTCCGATATCGTCAGCCATAAGAAGGACAATGTTGGGCTTTTCAGCAGCCCATGTTGAACCGGTGGCAACGAGTAGTACGGCGGCAATCAGTTTGTTGATCATTTCGAACCCTTCCTTTTATTCGTTTGGTGCTGATATAACGAAAGAAAGTATCAGAACTGGACGCGAGCAGGGTGCAGGATTACGTAAAAGATATGTCAAATATTGCCACTTAAATTGAGGCCTGTCTGAACACCTGCAAGACTGTCGTTGCCTTTCTGGATATCCGTTGCCTTTGGAGGGCGGCGCTTTGTCGGCGCTACACAGCGTTATTCAACTGAACGGTGCGGGGGAATGGCGCTTGAAACTGGAATTATTCGCTGAACGGGGTTTTGAGTTCAATATCGATGAAGCGGAAGAGACCGGTGGGGATTTTAACTTTCACAGATGCGGGATCGGAGAGGTTGAAGTGTTCCCTGTTCAAAAGGTCGGTCATCTGTTTTGGACGCGCCGCGTGGAAGGTGACCGTTGCCGTTTTATCGGACGGATTCAGGTAGCCGCTGTCGATGAGGGTCAGACGCAGGTGGGTGGGGGAGGTTTGGGCGCAAACCCAGGCCACATCGCCGGTAACGGTCAGGGGCATTTTTTCGGTGCCGGCTTCAATGTCGGCCTTGATTTGGGCCGCGTGCCGATCGGCCGGAAACGTCTGAATGCCGTCCGCGGAGAAATAGTTCCGACCATTGGAAATATATTCTTTCAGGATATCGGAATACATGGGGTGAAGGTTCTTTACCATTTTTCCACGCGGTGCATCGGTATCAGCAAAAGCTCCGGCTTGCGGCGGAGTAATCAGCACCATGCCGTTAGGGTACGGAGCCAGGAAGTTCTGGCGCCGATCTTTAACGCCGGCGGCATAGCTGGAGAAATCCCAGTCGGTTACTTTGGCACCGGACCAGGCCCCGTCGAGCCGTCCGAATACGTAGGGGTTATTCGGGTGGAAATCCTTGTCGTAGCGAATACTTGTGGTGGTGGTATGCCCTTCGCGGATATAGCGTTCATCGGGGGTGGTCATGCTGAGGTGAACCGGATTGAAACTGACGATCTCATCGCGCTTCGGAACATAGAGGGCGCCTTTGCCAATGAGTTCCCAGAGTACGGACATATAATCCGGGTACGCTGAATCTACATTGAAGTTATTGATATAGGTTGCCCCGTAGGCAATATGAAACACCGCATTCCGCAGAAAGTGGTTCGGCAGTTCCTGATGCGAAAACTGGCGGTTCCGGGTGAAGCTGGAATTGTCCCGGGCGCAACGCGTGCCCCATTGATCAAATACTCCGCTGCTCCACAGACCGAGTCGGCCGGCCAGACTTAGATCCTGCGCCTGATCCTGTGTTTCTTCCATGGAAGGAATGGCGACATCGGAAAACTCGCCGGTCAGGAAGCGAGCCCATTCCGGGGAATAGATATTGGCCTGCCAGAAGTTATGTTTGCTGCGGATAAACAGAGTGGAGTTATATTTGCGTGCATTTTCGGCAAACGGTGCAAACAGGTTATCCACGGCAAACGGGAACTCCTTTTTATGGAGGATGGTGAGCTCCGGCCAGATGAAGATGGATTTCTTTCCGTTGGTGGTCTCCATAATTTTCCAGAGCGTTTCCGGATTAAAGTAGAACGGATCGACCCCATGCCCTCCCCACATGCACAGACCGTTTTCATTGATGGCCTTTGAGGCGGTTTTTATGATTTTATCCTGAGAAAGGTTGTAGGATTTTCGATTGTCCCGGGCGTTTTCAAACGCTTCGCTCCCGAGTCCCGAGCGGTCCCAGTCTTCTGCGCCTTTCAAAAACAGATAGCCCATGAATTTCGGGTTGTCATATTTGGCGGTGAACTCGTCCGTCTTCTCCGACTTTTTCGGAGGAGACATGAGGTAGGTGGTAATCGGGTCTCGTTCCCACGCCGGTTTGCGGAACGTTTTGAGCTGTTGGTGCAGCGTGGCTGTATTATCCAGAATGCTTTGAATGGCTCCCGGCGGATCCAGTTCTTCGTAGGCCTTTTTCCAGCCTTTGGAAGTCAGGTCGAGAATGTGGATGCAGCTTCCACCGCTCTGGGCGCTGGCCAGAATGAGCTTTTCAGTGACCGGATCTTTCCACATATCGTTAAAGGAATATTTGGAGTTCAGCAGTTCGGCTTCTACGGGATTCATCGAGTCCGGCACCAGGAGGATTTCAGAACCGACCTTGATCAGATATTTATGCGAACTTCCTTTCGGCATGGGTTCCGGTTGAACCACCCGGTATCCAAACCCCGGCTTCTTCCCGCTTGCGGCCGGCAGGTTCAGTTTTTCCGGCGGGTTACTGCCCTGGAGATCCATGCGAAAAAAGTCGGTCGTTTTATTCATACCAGTGGTGCCGGCCAGCAATTCTCCGTTGCGAATGCGCATATCCGCAATCGGTCCGTGGCCATAGCCGAGCTTCTTTGTATGAAACGGTTCAGCCTGCAACGGCTTGAAACGAAACAGCACTGAGTTCTGATCCGCATTGGTCAGGTTGGCATTCAGCAGCAGCACGTCCGATCCGTTTTTCTGCCGAATCGGCCTTAGAAAGTTGACGCAATGAACATTGTATTGAAGCGTCCCGTCATCAATCCATTTTTTGTTGGGCATCAGGCCGGTTTCATAACCGGAGGAGGGGACGGTTTCGAGCAGTTCGCCTTTCGCGGAAAGCCAGTAGAAATTCAGGTCATTCCCGCCGCAGGCAATATACACATGGCCTTGTTTGTCGCGGATGGTGCAGACAGAAAGCATGGGAACTTCATTGGGCTGGAAGCGCCAAACGATCGCGCCTTTGTAATCCACGCAGTAGATCGATCCGTCAGAATTCGCCGCCAACGTTTCATCGATGCCGTCGCCATCCAGGTCGTCGCACCACAGATCATTGTTCATGATGCTGCCGGACAGCTCGGTTTTCCAAAGTCTGGAACCATCGTATTTGTAGGCCAGCAGGTCGCCTTCATAGCTACTGCCGATAATGAACGAAGCCTTCTTCGCCTTCGCCGTCCGAACCTTGGCAATCGTTTGCCCGGTATCGATGCTGAATATAGGTTGATTTGCCTGTGCACTAGACAGGGCGAATAGAACGGTTATGAGCATTTTTATCTTCATAGTATAATCACCAGACGAACATCATGTCTGTAACTGGATACGCACCACCATGCGATTCCTGCAAATAAGCATGTCAAAATTGGAAATGGAAAAACACCACATAGCACATTATTTGTTGCTATGGGGGGGCTCAAATATTTATCGACTTATATTGCAGTTACTTAGTCACTGGACCCATGCGGAAGGAAAAGGAATAGTCTCCTGCCGGAAGCATCTGGTGCTCAAGTGGACGAGCACGCATGCCGCCGACGCCGGTTTGGCGCAGGTCAACATTCAGAGTATAAAATCCTTGCCGCTTCAGGTCATAGGGGTGTTTGGCTTCATCGATGTTTTCAATGGAGTAGGGCCATACCGAAAATCCGAAGGTTGGAAGTCCGCTGATCTGCACACCGGTATTTCCATCGGCAGTAGTTAGCTTAAGCCAGCGGGTATCTGTATGATTTCCATTTTCCTGCGGCATGGCATAACTATGGAAAAGGTTGTCGGTCTTTTCAGAGAAAATGCCCAGCTTGGCGCTGCGCTTGCGGTCGCTGTAAGATTCCCACGGCCCGCGGCCGTAGTAGCTCGTGTGCTTTAGTTCAGGTGAAACACCCATGGTCATTCCGAACCGGATCATTTCGGGAAGCAATTCATCCGCATGGAGCTTCAAATCGGCTACCACGTTACCATCCGAATGAACGGTATAGATAGTTTCAAGGTGAACCTTATTCTGGAAATGCTGCTTAACCGTAACAGTTGCTGTTGAATCGCCGGTTACATATTGAACGACATCTGTTTTAAGATTATCGGCCAGCTCGATCCAGATCTTCTGCTTCTTCCACATCCGGCGGAAGCGAGTATCATTATCCATCAGAGGACGCCGGAAATTCGGACCAAGCGGTGACGCCAGTATTTGTTTTTTCCCCAACTTATAGGAAACCATCTCTCCGGTTGATTTGGAAAAGGCCGCGGAAAAACCTTTACCTGAAACCATGATCTTTCCGTCGGCATTCTCCACCTTCAGCTGATCCGTTGAGGTCGAGGTGTAGGTGGCCGAGGCCGAACGGCCTTTCAGCATCAACTGCTCGTGCGCAACCTGATATCCCTTTTTGCACCAGAGCCGATCACGGGTTTCGTGCACGCTGATATTGATCGAGTATTCGGAATCCGGGTTGAATTCCAGGGATTGGAAAGGGATGGCAACCGTGGCGGTTTTTCCCGGAGCAATGTCCTGTGGTGGCAGGGTGCCGGACTGCAGCAACTTGCCATTCTCAGCAACCGACCAGCGGATTTCATAGTCCTTCAGGTTGGAAAAGCTGAAACGGTTTTTGATGTGGACGGTTCCCTTCAGGATATCCTTCGGGGAAACTTCCAGGGGTTGGAAAACATATTTACACTCCCAGGCATGCGGGTTGGGAGTGCGGTCGGAAGCAAACACGCCGTTGAAACAGAAGTTTTTATCGTTCGGTAGATCGCCGAAGTCACCGCCATAGGCAAAGAATTTCTGACCGGTCGGTTCGTGGATCTTTTCAATGCCCTGATCGACCATATCCCAGATAAAACCGCCGATGGCATTCGGAGTGGCATAAATATAATCCCAGAACTCGCCGAGTGTGCCGATGGAGTTGCCCATGGCATGCAGGTATTCGCACATGACAACCGGGCGGTGAATATATTGGCTGGTGGTCATCGCTTTGAGCTGATCCAGGGTGGGGTACATGCGGCTGATCACATCCACGTAGGGCGGATCGGTCGGGTTGGCCATACTCGGGTCTCTTTGGGAAATACGTGCGAGGTCTTCATCATACTGCGGGTGGGTCGGGTCGCCTTGTGCTCCTTCATAATGAATGAAACGGGACGGATCGAAATCCTTGATCCATGCGGCTGCCGCAGCGAATGCCGGGCCGGTGCCCGCCTCGTTGCCCATCGACCAGGAGATCACGGAGGGCTCGTTTTTATCCCGCTCTACCATACGGTAAATCCGGCTCAGGATCGGAAGCGCCCAACTCGGTTGTTGGGGGATGTAGCTGCCGAGGTGGTGGCATTCCACGTTGGCTTCATCCATCACGTAGAGGCCGTACTCGTTACAGAGTTCCAGCAGGTAGGGATCGTTCGGATAGTGCGAGGTCCGCACCGCATTAAAGTTAAACTGCTTCAGTAGTTCCACATCCTTACGGATTTCATCGCGGGTGAGCGCCTTGCCGTTTACTGCGCTGGTGTCGTGTCGGTTCACGCCCATGAGTTTAACCGGCTGTCCATTGATTAACAGGGCCTGGTCTTTACCGAATTCGACTGATCGGAAGCCGATGGTTTGCGACCGGGCTTCAACGGTTTTTCCTGAAGGATCCAGAACGCTGAAAACCAGCGTGTAGAGATTGGGATGCTCCGCGGTCCATTTCAGCGGGTTTTTGATGTCGGCCTTCATAAAGGCAAACGGCGTAATATCGCGTTGCGGCCAGCGTTCTTCGTGAATGTCCTTCACCTTGCAGGACATGGGGGCTGCAAGAACCGCTTTTTGGTTGGCATCATACAGCTGGGCCGTAATTTTCCAGCCTTCGAGGTCCTCATCCGATTTAACCCAAAGGCGTGGGCGGATTTCCAGCGTGGCATCTTTGTAGTCCGCGTCCAGTTTCGGGCGCACATAAAAATCGTTCAGCGCAATCTTTGGCTGGGCCAGCAGCATGACTTCGCGGTGGATTCCGCTGAGGCGCCACATATCCTGATCTTCGAGATAACTTCCATCGCTCCAACGGAACACCTGAACCGCCAGTCGGTTTTTCCCGGGTTGGAGGTATTCGGTAATATCAAACTCTGCGGCCAACCGGCTGCCCTGACTGTAGCCGACCTGCTCGCCGTTCACCCAGACGTAGAAGGCCGATGAAACGCCGCCGAAGTGCAGGATCACGGAGAGGTCTTTCCAGTCATTGGAAACTTCGAAGTCGCGGAAATAACTGCCGACCGGATTGTCGCGATAGATGTTGGGTACATCCGGAAGCGGGGCTGACATATAGCCATAATGTTTGTCGGGGTCATAAACGCCCTTCACGAACGGGTAGGTGATGTTGGAATAGATCGGCTGGCCGTGGCCTTTGATTTCCCAGTTGGAAGGCACTTCGATGGAATCCCAACCCTTACCCTTAAAATCCTCCGCCATGAAGTCTGTCGGCCGATCTTCCGATTTGCCGACATACTTAAAATGCCAGGTGCCGTTCAGTGACTGCATGCGGGATACCGAGCGGTCACCTTTCAGGGCATCTTCCAAGGATTGGAACGAGTAGGAGGGGATGCGTGCTCGAAGTTTATTCTGTTCGAACATGATTTCATTTTCCCAATCGTTAGTGGCAAATGCCGATAGGGGCAGGAGGCAGAGTAGGGCTGGTATTATTTTCATCATCACATTTCCAATCATGGGCTTTTTTATCTGGGTTGCGCAGCTTGCCAACCGGCATCAAATTGTTTCAGTAGCACCGCCACGGTCTCCGGGTTGCTCTTGGCGATATTCTTTGTTTCGAGCGGATCAGTTTTATGGTCGTACAGTTCTAAGTAAAGCGGGGCCTTTTCCGGGTGCTTTGAATCTTTCCAGACCGTGAAACGATAGCGATCGGTGCGCATGCCGTAGCCGGTCAGATCCTCTTCAAACAGTTTTCGGTTCCAATGGCCGGGCAGCTGGTCCTGAATCCGCTTTTCCATTTCATCAGCCAGCGGGCCGAAATAGGTTTCGCGCATGCCGGGCCGCAGGGCAATGGAGCCCCATTCGCGCAGGGCCGGAGTCGGGAACTGGCTGAAGGCCGCTTTTTTCCAATTTCTGGAAGGTGCTGCGAGCAGCGGTTTGAAGCTGGTTCCTTCCACATGTTGCGGAATCGGCAGTCCGGCCAGGTCGGCGAGGGACGGGTACATGTCAATAAGTTCAACGAGGGCATCGGTTTTCTGTCCCCGACTTCCTTCCGGCATGTCGGGCGTCCAGAGAATCAGAGGAACGCGGGTCGCGATTTCATAGGTGGTGGCTTTGCCCCAGATGCCCATGTCGCCGAGGTGCCAGCCGTGATCGGTCCATACGATAATGATGGTGTTGTCGCGAACGCCGGCGTCTTCCAGGGCCTGGATCATTTTACCGATTTGTGAGTCTACATAGCTTGCACAGGCCAGATAGGCGTGTTTCAACGTGCGGGAAAGGTCATCGCTGAACGGTTTGCCATCGGTCGGAATACCATGGCGGACCCGAAGCTCAAACGAGGGATGCAGCCCCATGGCAGCGCCATCGACCGGCGCTGCCTGGTGCTCAGCCAACGGAATGGATGCACGGTCGTAAAGGTCCCAGTATTTTTTCGGGGCGACCCAGTTGAGGTGCGGTTTGTTAAAGCCGAGTGCCATGAAAAACGGTTTATCTCCCTGAGCCATCTCTTTCATCGTATCGATGGCAATCAGGGTGTTGCGGCCGTCTATATAGGTTTCATCCGGTACATCGGCGCATTCATAGGCCGGGCCGCTGGCCAGTCCGAACTTTGCCATCTCGCCATATTGAGCAAACATCTCTTTTCGCATGTTCTGATGAATGGCGATGTTTTCCGGAAGGGCGAACCCCTTGGGTTTCGGAAGTGTTGTCCGGGCCGGCTTACGGCTCCAGGAATGCTCCTCGTCCTTATGTTTTCCATGGAAGATCTTTCCGCAGAACGCCGTTTCGTATCCATTCTCCAGAAAGTGTTGGGGCAGGGTGACCACATCCGGCTGCAGGTCGCGGAATTCCAGGTAGTTGTGCACAACGCCGCTTGAGTCCGGCCGCATGCCGGTCATCAGGCTGGCGCGTGACGGGCCGCAGATCGGCTGCTGACAATAGGCGCGATTAAAAAGCATGCCGTCGGCGGCCAGTTTGTCCATGTTCGGAGTCACCGCAACCGGTGAGCCATAGCAACCCAGTTCCGGGCGCATGTCGTCGATGCCGATGAACAGAATGTTCGGCCTATCCACAGCGAAGCAGACAGACAGTCCTGAAAAGAGAACGGCTGTTATAATTCGTTTCATGGTTCAATACTCTCCTTTACAATGACCGGTTGTTCTCTTTAGTCCGGACCGGCCGGAATGTGGTCTGATCGAGGTCTCCGGTCAGCGCTTCCATCTGCGATTTCAGCTGGTCTTTAATGGCTGCGTATTCGGGATTGTCTGCGAGGTTCTTCCATTCGTTGGGATCCTTGGTGTGATCGTAGAGCTCCTCCTTTTCGCTGACATAGTGGATGTATCTGTAGTCACGGGATCGCACCGCATAGCTGTGATATGAGGGTTCCAGCGTGTTGCCCGGCGACGGGGTTTTAACGACGGACAAAGCAACGTCCGGTCCCTTCCATTCTTTGGTGTCTGGATTGATCAGGAATGGTTTCAGGCTGTGCCCGTCTAGCTTTGCCCCCTTGTCGTTGATTCTATTGTCAACACCCGCCAAGCCGCACAGGTCGGCGATGGTCGGGTAGACATCGATCAGCGAGACCGGATGCGCCACTGTTTTTCCATAGCTTTTTTCCATTTCGGGAGCCCGCACAATCATCGGGATGCGGGTGCTTTCCTCCCACAGTGAGTTCTTGTAGAGGTACTGTTTTCCCCCCTGGTGGTAGCCGTGGTCACTCACGAGAACGACGATCGTGTTGTTGCGAAACGAACTGGCGTCCAGAGCCTGGATAACCTTTCCGATCTGTTCGTCGACGAAGCTCACGCAGGCGAGGTAGGCCTGAAGGTGTCGTTTGATTCCTTCTTCAGGGTCGGCGTATGATTCGGTCAGGAGCCTGTAGTGTTCGGTCCATAGGGGGTTCCACTTGGGGAATACCGAGGAGAAATAGCAGTCGTCCCGGTCGTTCTCTTTGATGGGCGGGAACTGCAGGGAGTCCAGGGGATACATGTCGAAAAACTTCTGCGGAGCGATTAGCGGAGTGTGGGGACGTGAAAACCCAACCGCCAGGAAGAACGGAGGAGCCTTTGTTTCCTTTGCCAGTTGTTGAATTTTGTCGACCGCCCAGTTCGCCTGCAATTCGTCATTCATCAAATCCCGGTCGGTTTCGCTGACGTAGCGGAAGGGCTTCCACTTTCTGGTAATCCAGCCTTTATGCCCGGGAAGATCGCCCTCCGGGGGCACATCCGGGATATCGGCAAGCGAGGCGAACGTGCCGTCGATGTGACCGATATCCCTGAAGGGTTTCGGCACGGAGGGATGGCCCGTCGGCTTTTTCCCGTTGAATGAAAAGGGCCCCGGATCCTTGCTGACGCCAAACTCCGTCCAACTATCGAGGTGATCATTGTGCATCAATTTTCCGGTGCCATAGGACGCGTAGCCGTTGTCCTTCAAAAACTGACCCAGTGTCTTGCAGTGCTTCAGGGTGTCGTTCTTCTGCCAGTCATCGAACCAATAGTTCCGCGACACATGCGGGTACACGCCCGTCAGCATGCTGACACGCGAAGGGGCGCAGATCTGGGCGTTGCAATGGGCATTGGCGAAACGAACGCCGCCTTCGGTAAGCGCATCCAGGCCGGGGGTGATGGCCTGCGGATGGCCGCCGAAGCAGCCGCTATAATCGTTCAGGTCGTCGACCATGATCAAAAGAATATTGGGGCGCTCCGCCAGTACGAGGCCGGACAGGGTGAGGCTCAATAGAATGGGTAGGAGTCGTGATTTCATACGATAGCCTTCATGAAGGGGTTGCGTTGGGTCGAGGCGGCTAGAGGGCTTTTACCTCCAGCAGCGATACTCCTTTTGAGTTGAGCTCGAATTCCGGATCGCAGGAGTTGCCGGTAAACAGATCGGTTACGGAAATTCCGGTGCCGCCTTTCAGGCCGAGCTTCAGTTTGGCCGTATTCTTGCCAAGGTTCAGGATGCTCACGAGATAGCTGCCGTTGTCCTGTTTCACCGCTCGCCAATGGCACCCTTTGTGTCCGCTTCCATTGTTTTCACCGAGCGTGATGTCGGGTCTGCTGGTGGAGATTTTTCCGAGTGCGACGTCTCGAATTTGCGAGGTACTTTCGCTGCCCTTGAGAACGATGAGGTTGCCTTTGCCCGGTTTCAGGCTTTTTCCGTGGGGCTGTCCGTATTCATTTTTGCTGAGGCTTTTCGCGCTGTCGACGATGACGGTGCCGCCCTGGTCGAGAGTTGACTGCAATGCGTCCAGTTCCGATTTGGTGACGAATTCCGTTTTATACACGAGGATGGCATCCCACAGCTTGTTGTCCTGCTTTTTGATAATGTTCTCGGTCGCAAATCCCAAGGGGAACCCTTCGAAAAAGAGCGACTCATACATATCGAACTGGTCGGACATGTGGGTCTTTTTGTTGATGGCCGATGTCTCGGAGTGGAACAGGCGCAGCGGGCGGCGCTGTTTGCGCAGGGCGATGATTTCTTCAGAGTAACTGTTCAGGTCATACATCACCTGCGTATAGGCATTGGCAATATGTGGCTGCTGATTGGCTGATCCAGCAAAGGATCCTGCCAGAGCGCCATCAAAGAAGTTCAGCTCTCCTTCAAGCCGGTCTTCAGGGGATCCGTCGGGATCTCTTGCCCAGAACCATGACATGTTGACATCCATGCCCAGAAGCGTCGCCAGCCAATAGACGCTTTCCACATACTCCACCGACGTGTCGAGTTTCCTCCAGTGCGCTGAGGACAGGAAGTGGGATTCTGAATTGATGTGGATTTTTTCCGGCGAAACGGATTCCATGAAGTCGTAGGACATAGCCACCTCTTCCCAGAAATAGCCGTAATGCGCTTCCCAGGCTTCCGCCTTTTTTGAAATACGGATTCGCGATTCCCAGCTTTTGGCATCGTCGCCGATCATTGAGGTGAGTTCGGTGAGGGCTTCCAGGTCAATCCCGTGCGCGCGCGGATTACCGGTGTAATGGTGCGTGCTCTGTTTGATGTGTGTATCGGCATTCGGATTGCCTTTGCGAAGTTCACCCTGAATGAAGGTGAACCAATCGATGGAGCGGTCCATGTTGTAACGTGCCCAATCGTAATACATCGGGGTGCCTTGAATTTTAGCAGGAATGGGGAATTCGATTTCAACGGTATCGAAACTGGAGAATTCGGTCTTCCAGTTTTTGTTCAGGGCCTTGAGGTCGCCATCATATTTTCTGTCCAGCCACTGCCGGAATTTATCTACCGTATACGTGGAGAGCTGCTGCATTTCACCCGTTCGCCGGGTCCAGCCGCTGGATATGGAATGCCAGTGGGGCTCGTTGGCGAGAATGAAGCCAAGCTGAGTCACCTTTTTTCCCTGAGTCAAGGCGCCGGTTTCTTTGGCGATGGTTCCCCAGACATCTCTCACCAGAGGGTTGTCGACATCGAAGCCGATGAACGTGGAGCGGCCATAGCACGCCTGAGGTTCCTGTTTTTTCACCCATTCAGGAATGCCCTGGTTCCAGAACATCAGAAAGCCGATATTCGTATCAGAAATGTCGGTGACTTCGCGTAGGAGTTCCGGGTCAAATGTACGGTCTTCTTTTAGCAGGAACGAGTTGATCGCCCGGTCATGTTCGGGTTTGTACAGGTTTTCGCCGCCGTGGAAGATGGCGCCGAGGTGGTCGTTGTAGACAGCACTGTTGGTGAGTGGCTGCCCGACCGATTTTGAAAAGTAATCGTAGAGGAAAATCGGTTTGCCGTTGCTTAGCAGTACATTGTCGCCTACCTCAATATTCTGCCAATCCACCTTGTTGACCGGACGCCGTCGGACATCACCACTGACGACCTTGGAGAGTTCAGTGATACCATCATCGAGGATTTGAATCACCATTTTGCGCTGGAAGTCCGGAATCTCAGCGGCATGTTTTTCCTTCTCGTCTTTATAGATGCTGAATTCTCCAAATAGATATGCGACCTCCTCCTGATGGCTTTCATCCCAGTCGGCAAACTTTAAAAACTCATTGGAGAACCACACAACGGATTCTTCGCGGGTGACATCAATCGATTTGGCTTTCGCCTTCTCCATCAGCTGTTCCAGCCGGCCCAGCTTTTCACGGGCGGTTGCCTCCAGATCCGCTCCCATTGACGTCAGTGCAAAAGCCAAAGCAAGCAGTAGCGAGGTTATACAGGTATATGGTCTCATCATTATTCCCTTTATAAATTTTTGTCAGCTACGAGATATCGCATAATACTACAAGCGCCAACAGTGCCGATGTTTCAATTTAACATGTCATAATTGCACGTAGGCGGAGAGCGGAAGCCGGTGTTGTGGTTTTCATAGCCGCGATTTCCAGAATTAATTGCATCGAGATGGGCTGGCTGCGACCTCGTCCGAGAGATTCTAAGTCCGGCGTCTGCCAGTGCTCTTTACAATTCACCGCCAGCCTTTGATTCACTGTACAACTGCTCACCCACGCTGCGGCTGGCTTTAATAAGTTCCGCATAATGGGTGTCGCAGACAGCTGTGCCCCGGCTGTCGATTCGCCAGCTTACAGTGATCGGAGTGTAGCCCGGATTTCTGATCTGTGCGGTCACCGCTTTATACGCAGTGGCATCCAGACCGCCCTCTAATGGCAAAGTAATACCCGGCCATTTGTTAACAGGCCCGGTCTTTATCCGTACAGCTGTTCCGGTTATGTTCGTCGTCAGCGAAATCGAGGAGCCCTTTTCCACAGCATCTGCAATGCTGTCTGATGCTGTAAAATCAAATAGAAGCTTTGCATTTGCCGAAACCTGCAGGTTGCAGATTACTGATGCGGTCAAAAACAGTATTGAATGCCTTATCATCTGTTGTTCTTTTTTATTTCTGTTTTTGTCCGCGGACTATTGAAGGTCGAATGTTCCTTCGAACCATGGGTTTGGGTTATGTTTCCAGCGCTCGCGTTCCTCATCGGAATAGATCCATGCCGGCATTTCGTGTGTGTTGGCCCATTTATTCAGCATGGTTACCATGTCTTTCATCCGCTCAGGATGCTGTCGGCTGAGGTCGTTTGCTTCGCAGGGATCCTGCTCCAGGTTATAGAGTTGCCAATGCAGGCCCGACCGCACGGCTTTCCATTCGTTCAGGCGTCCGGCGATATCGGTGTATTTGGAGCGGTGGGAAATGACCGGGATTAATTCGTCGGGGTGCGGATTCTGATTCTTCAGGAGATCGCTCCAGATATATTTTCCATCCAGCATCTTGCCTTCCGGAACCGTCGCACCGGCAAGGTTCGACAGCGTCGGGTAGAAGTCCATGGTCAGCACCGGATAGGCAAAGGTGCGGTCGGCCGGAATAACGCCCGGCCAGTGCCAGAACATGGGAACCCGGTAGCCGCCTTCCAGCACATCCCGCTTGCCGCCCTTCAGCGGCGTATTGTCGGCAAAGCGCGTAATGCCTCCGTTATCACTCAGAAAGATAATTAACGTGTTCTCATAAGCCCCGGTTGATTTCAGCGCATCGACGACGCGTTTTACCCCGTAGTCCACGCAATGCACCATGGCGGCATATTTCCTCCGCATCTTATCTTTAATCTGCGCCATCTTATCGATGTCTTCCTGTTTGGCTTCGATGGGGGAATGCGGTGCATTATAGGCCAGATATAAAAAGAAGGGTTGCTCACGTTCGGCCGCTTTTCCAATGAAGCTGACCGCTTCGCGGGAAAAGGCATCGGTGAGGTATTCGGTCTCGCGCGCATTTTTTCCGTTGCGCAGCTGAGGCGTCGTATTGGGCGGAATTTTCGTATCGCCGGCTTCCAGTCGCTTTTCAGCTTCCTTCCGGTATTTCTCCGGGAAATATTTGTGTCCGCCGCCGAGGTGTCCGTAAAACTCGTCGAAGCCTCGTTGGTTGGGCAGGAACTCATGCCCTTCGCCCAGATGCCATTTGCCGAGGATGCCGGTAAAATAGCCCGCATCCTGCAACACCTTCGAGAGAAAGACCTCTTTGGTGGAGACGCCCCATTGATGATTGAAATAAGGAATGTTGAACTGCCCGCCCAGCGTGTGCGGCGACCGTCCGGTCAGCAGCGCTGCCCGGCTGGGACCGCAGACCGGATGGGCCGCATACGCCGTTGTGCAGATGGTGCCTTGTTTGGCCAGCGCATCCAGATGAGGCGTCGGAATATCCTTCGAGCCGTTGAAACCCACATCCGCATATCCAAGATCGTCACACAGAATCACAAGGATATTCGGACGGGGAGCCTCGGCCCGGCCATTCAAGCCGAACCCTCCGGCCACAAGCCCCAGTGCCAGTAGAATGTTATGTGGCCGCATCCTCATCATCAGCTCGCGTAACAGCGGACTTCAAACAGCTTTGCATTCGGTGCGCCGTACGTTTCTTTCAGGTTGATCCGGATGCCCGATGTTTTGATCTGATCGAAATCAAATTTAATCAACCGCCTGCGGTTATCGTCGTTGGCTCCGACTTTCACCCATTTGCCGTTTATCCGTGCTTCGACATCCAGCGATTTCAGCAATTCGGTTGGGACATCATTCCAGAAGTTAAAGCTCACTTTGGAGTCTTTGCGCATCATGATGTTGCGCTTCACGTTGGTGTCGCACTTGATCTCCACCTTCGAGAGTTTGATCGGCTCTTCCCATTCCATGACCACTTCCGCCGGCAGACCATGCGATTCCCAGCCGTGCTCTTTGCCTTCAAAGTCGCGGGAAACGCCATCGTTCAACAATGCCGGATCGCCGGATACGGTGGAGGACGCGTTGATGAGTGCGGCTTTCCGGGCGAGGTCTTTCGGGTCTTTGGCCGGCCGGTGCGGAATGAAGGCATCGTCGCGCAGCAGTTGTTCCTGAAGCTCGTCGATATGGTTCTGCGCAATCCCGCGCGGCATGGTGCCTTTCTTGACGCACATGGCGGCTGCCGTTCCGACGGCCAATCCCATCGTGGCGCAGGTGGCCATCAAGCGCGTAGAGGAAAGGGCAATGTGCGTCTGGCTGATATTCCGGCCGGCAAACTGAAGGTTCAGAATGTTGTTTGAATAGAGACTGCGGTAGGGGATCTCATACACCTTGTGGAAGTGGTGGTGAAAATAGCTCGGCGGATCCTCCGGGTTTTCAATGCCCGCCCAGCAATGTTCATCGAGCGACCAACCGCCGTAGCCCACGGCATCATCAAAATGCGTGTGGTTGATCAGGTCGCCTTCGCGCAGGATATAGTCGCCGATAAAGCGGCGCGATTCCCTTTTGCCCGGCAGCGACTGGACCCAGGTGAGCGCATGGTTTTCAGCACCGGGAACTTTTCCGGAGTTTTTGATGTAGTCCCAGACGCCGTAGGCATAGCACATCAGCTTATGGCGAATCTCCTCCTGCTCGCCAATGATGTCGCCGTCGCTGCCGACCTCCATCCACCAAAGGCCGTTGTGGAAGCCGTTAAACTTGCGCTTCGGATTGTGTTTTTCCGCGTCGTAGGGAATGGCCCACGATGGAGCTTCGAAGGGCATCGGTTTGCCCATGTCTTCGGAGTGCATCAGCAGCGTCGCGCCCATCTGCCAACCGTCCGGCTCGTCGGGCGCATACTTTTCGCCAAACTCTTTTTTGCCTTCGCGGCCGGAGCGATAGAGCGCGCCCGCAGTGGCGGCCAGCAGGCCGTCGCCGGAGCAGTCGATAAACTGTTTGGCCTCGATGGTGATTTCCATTTCGGTGGTCAATTGCCAGCACTTGGCGGCTAAAATGGTTTTACCGTTCATGACGGCTTCGGTGGCCTGCGTGTTGAGCATCAGTTCCAGGTTCGGCTCGCTGATCACAAAGTCATAGAGCAGATGATCCCAGACCGGCCAGGATTCCTGTTTATTATTGAAACGGTTGTGCAGGAGCAGTTCTTCAATGACACCGGTTTCGCGTTCCGGAAGATTGTCGGGCTTCAGGTGAGTAACCCCATTGAGGTGCACGCGCATTTCGCTGGAAGCATTGCCGCCGAGCACCGGGCGGTCCTGCACCAGGATGGTTTTGGCCCCGTTACGTGCTGCAGAGACCGCCGCGCAGATGCCGGCAATGCCGCCGCCAAGTACAGCCACATCTACCGTGATTTTCTTTTTCCGAACAGGCAGGCCGCGCTGACCGTCGGCGAGATGGAACCAGTTGTCTTTTACACGCTCGCCTTTAACGCCTTGTTCCTCGGATGCATTTCCAATGATTGGAATGGCGGAAGCGGCTACGGCACCCCCGGCACTTTTTTTGAAAAAATCTGAACGCTTCATCGCATGCTCCTGTTCTTTGAGGCATTAGGCACCAGGCATTGGGCACTAGAGAAATACCTTGCCTTACAGCCTAAACCCTAATCCTGATCTTAATCCTAATCCCGATTGCCTAATGCCTCGTGCCTTTTATTATTCCCAGACGAGCGGGAGCCAGACGGACATCTCGGCAGTGCCGCGGTTGCTCCAGGCATAGTAGGGCACAAACTGGGTTTGCAGCTTTTTCATCTTCGGCTTGTTTTCCAATGTCCGGTACATGGCATCCTGCTCATCATCATAAAGCAGTACTTTACCCGCAAGGGTAACTGCTCCATCAGTCAGCCTGGGATCCGTGGACGGTTTCAGTTTAATGTCGGACGGTAGATACACGTTCAGAATACTGGTGTCTTTCGGCAGGTCCGGCGTTTCCATGCAGTAGACCAACGGGCCGCGTTTGATGGCGGCCTGATTGCGGGTTTCTTCTATCAGCGGATTACCGACCATCAGTTTGGCTTCCATCGGAATATCCAGCTCGATCACATCGCCGGTTTTCCAGGCATTGGAAACCGTGGCGAACTGCCCGGCTGTTGCTTTAATGCCGGCATCTTTTCCATTCACCTTAATGGTGGTTCCTTCGGCCCATGCCGGGATGCGGAGCATGACGTCGAACGCATCCTTTTTACAGGACTCCATGGTGATTTTAACCGCACCATCCCAGGGATAGTTGGATTCCTGTTTCAGTTTGAGTTCGGACCCGTCGAGCATTTTAGTAGCGAGCTTGTTTCCGCCGTAGAGATTCACCGCCACGCCGTTATCGGCCAGGCTGTAGGCCCAGTTGGACGACTTGGCAATGGTGCGGACGAGGTTGGGCGGGCAGCAGAAGCAAGGAATGTAAGGGGCCCTGTCTGCGTAGTCTGTGATGCCCATTTTTTTGTCGAAGGTGCGGCGCAGCGGATTGGTATAGAAATAGTGCGTGCCTTCCTGACTGATGCCGGACAGCGTGTTGTAAAGCACGAGCTCCACAATGTCGCCATATTTGGATTCGCCGTGAATGCTCTGCATGCGGTAGCTGAACATGCCGTTGCAGATGTTGGCGCAGGTCTCGTTATAGGCTGAAGAGTTGGGCATCATATAGTCCGCAATGAAGGCTTCATGAACCATGTCGACTTTAGACGATACGCCATGATGCGTCTGGCCGCAGGCTCCGGTGATGTACATCTTATGATTCACCACGCTGTCCCACATGCGGTCGAGTGCATCAATCAGTGCTTTTTCGCCGGTCTCGGCATAAACATCCGCCGCGCCTGCATAGTAGTAAAGCGCGAGCACTGCATGGCCGGCCGCTTCTTTAGCTTTACGCAACGGTGTGCGTTCCTGAACCATGTCGCCGATAAATTTGTAACTTGCGAAATCCGCGGGCTCCATGCCTGATGTGCCGCGACGGTTAATGAACTGTTCGGCCAGCTTTAGATATTGTTTTTTGCCGGTTTCGCGATACATCTCAGCCAGTCCCATGATCTGGGTCTGGTTGAACCCGAAGCGCTTCAGCTCTTCGGGGCAGGGCATGAAGGTCTCGCAGAGAAAATCGGCGTGCTTAATGGCGATGTTCAGGAAGTTGTCCTGCCCGGTCACACGATGGTGAATGCAGGCACTGGTCATCAGGTGACCGGAGTTATACATTTCATGCAACTGACGGTTGCTCCAACGCTCCTGTTTCCCTTGTTTCTTCATGGGGACCTGTGTCTGGGTCGAAAGGTAGCCGTCGTCGGCCTGCGCTTTTCCGATTACTTCGATACACTCGTCGATGTCCTTAAGAATGGCCGGATCTTTATTGATGGCGTAGACATAGATAGAAGCTTCCATCCATTTATAAAAGTCGCCGTCATGCCACTTCATGCCCTGGTGCATGCCTTCCTTCAGGTCGGCCGCAATTTTAAAGTTGTCATAGGCAAAGCCGACATCGCCCTTCAGCAGTTCGCCCATGTGCGGGACCATAACCTCTTCACACAGCTTGAATTTATCGGCCCAGAAGCCGTCGGTCCATTGGCAGTCGCCGATGTTGACGCTTTTGAGTTTAACGTGCTCACTTGCGGCGTTGTTGATGATGCCCTGCTGCTGGGCAGAGGCTGCAACGGCTAACGTTACGGCACATAAAGCGATGGACATGTTTTTCATCGTTAGGTCTCTCCGGTTATCACGTACAATTCATGTAGATACAGTCTTTGGAAAAGGCGGCGCAGTGAAGCGTTCAAGCCATAACTCTCCAGTGAATGCTGTAAGGTTGCACATTGGCACTGCAAGTTTAACAGCTGATCTTGTGTAAAAGCATGCGTTAATTGCACTGAGCAGTCTCTGTTTGATGATTCAGGTGAGATTATGTGCGAATAGTGCAAAATCCGCATGGACAGAATGGTCCGTATCGCTGTTTACCTAGGGTTCGGAAGATATTGCCATTCACATCTGAGGCTTCCAGACATTGGAAAATGGTAATCAGGGGGCAAAATTGGAGTGTGCAGGATTCTTTATAGAAACGGCTTGCCTTGAAACCACCGAAATATATACATTCCGCGTTCTTCCAAACGGAGAGATGTCTGAGTGGTTTAAGGTACCGGTCTTGAAAACCGGAGAGGTGCAAGCCTCCGGGGGTTCGAATCCCTCTCTCTCCGCCACCTTCCCTTTTTCTCTAGGAAACAACGAGTTTCCTAAGGAAAAAGGCAGTTTGTACCATATTTGTGTTCCAAAAAAGGAGCGGATATGGTTATCACTATCACCATGCGAAACTACAGAATACGCAATGGAATTTACTGGTTCAGGATTGTTGTTCCTGAGGATTGCCGTGAAGCGATAGGCAAAGACGAAATATCTTTTTCACTAGGAACGGCTGAAAAAGAGGAAGCAGCCATTCTGATCCCTCCTCATACCAAAGAGTGGAAGCTGAAGTTCAAAGAGATACGGAGCGCCTCGGTAGCATCTCCCTCCTCCTCCTCCTCCCAGACCCAGAATGAGCCGGATGGAGTGGTTGCTGAATTCCAGAAACAGGTCGATGAGTATCTGCAGCAACACCTCGACCCCTACCTCAACGAACACACGGAAAAAGAACTTACCGTGGACTCCATGCTCTTCTTCCACTACTCCGTGGATCGCAGAACGCTTCGAAAATGGAGGTTGGGTCTTCCCAAGTTGCAGAAAGCCGACTGGCCGCTTCCCGAAAAAGGGTCACCGGGTGAGGAGCGGAAGTGCCGCAAGGTACTTCTTGATGCAATAAACCGAATCAGAGCTGCAATTGATGCTGAGGTCGGCAGGGCTGTCTCCACTGAAACCGAAGAAATAGCGATTAACAACCTGCCTCCATCAAGAACGGGCGTATCTGTATCCCGAAGCTCTTCTACTTCTCAGGAAACCGACATTATTAAAGTGATGTCCCTGATGCTGAAGGCAAAAAACACGGAGGAAAAATACAGAGAACGTATCGAAGGTGAGATTGCATGTCTTATCGAATGGTTCGGCGGGAAATCCGATATCACGCAATATATGTATGCGGACTTGATCGAATACGTGAATGAGTGCCTTCCCTACATTCCTAAAAACATGACTCGGCTTGAGGCTTTTAAGGGCAAGTCGTTGAGGGAGTGTGTGAGTCTTGTTAAGAAGCATCCTGAGAAGTATACGCCCATAGCGCACAAAACCTGTGTTAACCGCTTTGTAGGCATCCAGACCGTCTTCGGGTTTGCAAAGGATAAGCTAAGAATAATCACGGTTAACCCTGCGGAGGGAATCGATATCCCTGTGGTCAGAACGGTGGTTCATAATAGTCGAGAATTCTCGAAGGATGAGCTTTTACAGATATGGACGAAGATACTCCCGGAGGCGCACGCTGTTGTAGACAGGTGTGCTGAGCGATATTGGAGTACTATCCTCTGCCTGTATCACGGCTTTAGGCAAAACGAGGTTTGTAGCCTGCAAATCAAGGATCTTTATTTAGATGAGGACAATGTTTATGTCATCCGAGTTCGGGAAGATGTGACCATGAAGGGCAAGTCTACAAAGAATGAAAGTTCGAACCGCATTGTGCCCATTCACCCTTACGTATTGAATGAGCTGAAATTCAAGGCTTACGTGGAAGGCAGGAAAAAAGAAGCCGACAGTGAAAGCATGTTGTTTCCAAACGTCACCTTTGTGAAGGGGGCCAATTTCGGGAAGAAGGTCTCTGCGTGGTTCCACAAAATGAAGAAGAAACATTTGCCTGAAGAAGCTCACCATAAAACTTTTCACAGCCTACGCCATACTTTTATTCAACAGGCCCAAAACCAAGCCAAGATGCCTGACCGCTATAACCTTGAAATCACAGGGCACAAAGTGCCGGGGCTGTCGGATGTTCACCTTAACTACAGCGGTCGCCTTAAACCCAAGGACGTCCTCGTAGAGCTATCCAAGGTCAAATACGGGTGGGAAAACTAGAAGGAATAAAACATGCTCAATCGATCAGCAATCACAGTCAAAGCCAAGCAACCCTTCATGGACTGGCTTGGAGGGCTTCCTGACCCCGTAGACTCATCCGTGACTCTTGAAACTGTCACTGAAGAGCAACCCGTCTATCTGGTTCCGGAGTGCATCGATCCGGATATGTTTCCTGAAATGCTCACGTACTATTTTGATGTGATCTTTGAGGCTGAACTGTCGGGGTGGTGGACGGACCGTAAGGATTGGCCGCAATCACGGACGGTAGAGTTGTTTCAAGAATGGTTCGATATAGAATTCCATTCGATGGTCGAAGATCTAGGGACTGAGGAGTTGCAGGACGATGAGTGACCTGGACCCCATCATGAGTTTTCGCAAAGCTGGAGATGAGCTATTCCATCGCAATGGTACCGGCCTAAGCAATACTCTTCTCTCATTCTGGCAGTGGTCATCTTCGGAACTAGTTGGTAATGCTCTGCGGGGAATGTTAGCTGAATATATTGTGGCGATGGATTTAGGGTGCACAGATGGTGTCCGTCAGGAATGGGATGCATTTGACTTGGAGACTCATGATGGGATCAAGGTGGAGGTCAAGTCTGCCGCTTACCTTCAAAGCTGGAAACAGTCCGATTATTCCAAGATCCAGTTCAGCATAGCCCCAACATGTGGATGGGATGCCAACACAAATACCTCTTCGGAACAAAAGGTCAGGCAGTCGGATGTTTATGTGTTTTGTTTGTTGAAGCACAAGGATAAGGCAACTGTTGATCCCTTGAATATGGAGCAGTGGGATTTTTATGTTGTGCCTACTACAGTGCTGAATATGAAGCTCGGGCAACAAAAGACACTGTCTTTATCTCGCTTGTTGGAACTGGAACCAGCGAAAGTAGAGCATGGAGCGATTGGCCATGCGATTACGGGTTTTGGTATTGGCTGAATGAAAAACATTCTCTTCATATGCAGTCGTAATAGGCTCCGTAGCCCAACGGCAGAAACGATCTTCTGTGAGAGAGAAGGGTGGTCGGTTCGCTCTGCTGGTCTAGCCAAGGATGCTGAAGTCCTATTGTCGGCAGAGGATCTGGAGTGGGCTGACATCGTTTTTGTGATGGAGTCCATGCATCGACGTAGACTGAAGGAAAAGTTCGGTGCGGTGTTGAAGGATCAGCGGGTGGTCTGCCTAGGCATTCCCGATAACTACGAGTACATGGACGGTGAGTTGGTTCGTCTGTTGGAGCGGAAGGTGCCGGGGTTGGTGGGGTGAGTACAAAAAAACAGCACATGGGAAAAGAGGAGGAGAAACCCATGCGCTGTGTCGAAACTGTTGCAAGCTTCATAGAAGTAGACGTGATGAGGGACAGGGAGTGGACAGCTTGATCTCTAGCTTTGGAACAGTGTTCCAATGATTGGAACTCCCTCATGCTCATCGAACCACCTCCAAATCGCTGCGAGGTTGCCCTTTGTTGGTCCCCAGTTATGCCGAATATGTGATGACCAGGGCCGCAGTGTTGGAGGGCTTAGACCGCCTCTAGTTCAGTCGAGTATTTCGTGTCGGGCTTAGCGGCTCCCGGCCCGCCTCCTCCGACACTCCGTGTCATTGGAACGGCGTTCCAAAAGAGGCGGCTGGGGCAGCCCCAAGGTGCTTCGCAACTTTGCCCCGCAATCCGACATTGCTCCGCAACCCAACAGTTGCCCCGCAACCCTACACTGCTCCGCAACCCTTCCGCACCCCCAGTGGCTGCACCACGGGAGCCCCACAAGCACTGTCACCGATGCGCAACCTTAGCCCGATATCGAAACCCCGGAGTCTTACGATCCCATAACTCCATTGCCCGTGATCCTCCGTACTTCAACACGAGCGGGTCATAGTACAAATGATCGCATAGCACCTCGGGCATCGAGTCCAATGATGCTTTTGGGTTGGCTCTGGGTTGTAGCTCTACTTCCTGCTCGTATGTTGTGTAGATCGGAACCATGATTGGTTGTACCTTGCTGGATTTCACAACTATGAGCAGCACACACGACACATTGAAAATCCCGGCTTCTTCATCGTATGACAAATGAGGTATTCTGATCCATTGCTCTACATGCTTGTTGATTGCTTTTGTGAAGCGTTTCGCTCTGGCTTCCAGATCCCCAAAGGTCATATTGATTTTCTCCATAGGTGCCGGTTCTGTCAGTGCCAACACGTGCAGTGAATTCCCTTCTTTCAGGTAGGACTTCAGATCCTTGATCGTCCTGTAGTGCTTGCGGTGATGGCATAACGGACATAGCGGGTGGTGACACGGATAAGCATTCTTTGAGTTGTAGACGAGTCCCTTGCAGGAAAATACTTTCTTCAGTCGTTCTCTGATCTCTATTGCCTGTTCTGTACCGAACTTCTCTTCGAGCTGCGTCACCATGGTTGCCCAGGTGGTGATGAAGAATTGGTTAAGGCGGTGCTCTAGACTCATGTACTCCATGTCGAATCCATCCCTATGGGTTTCGAGCCAGCCTACATCTGACATATCGAGTATCTTTTGGGTCTGTGGGTGATTGAGGGTTTTCTTCATTGCCTCGTAGACTGCTGCGTTGGTTTTATCCTTTCTGATTTTCTTCATGGTCTGCTTCTATGGTTTCGGGTTTGCCGGTGATGAGGTTGATGATCTCGTGTTTATCGCTGGGATCGTAGTGCGGTTTAGGTGGTATGGGTTTCGGGGGGAATACCGTGGGTGGCTTGGGGGGAATGGCTGGTTTGTTATCAAAGAATTCATAGAGTTCAGCCATGTCTTCCGGGCTGTATGGGGGTGTCTTTGTATCAAGTGTATCTGCTCCCACGGTAGAGGTCTGCATCGGGATGTTGGTTTCAAGGTTCGCTCTACGGTTGTCGAGTTGATCGCCATTACGGTGCCACAGAAAGCCCCTGTGCTTGCAGATGAGGTTGTGAACATAGCTTGGGGTGGCTCCGAACTTACCGTCCTTGTTGCGGGTGTGCACGTAGGCCAGGGGCTGGTTGTTAAAGGCAGCTGAGATTCGGGCAATGAAGCGGCCTGCCAGATCTGTTTTGAGGGCTTCGTAGTCTGGCTTATCGATCTTTAAAATTTGATGGGGCAGGGACGGGGTAGAGATGTCTAGTTCGAGCCAGGTGTCATGCTCCTTCAGTATCTGCTCGTCGTGTTGTGTATAGATAGCGAGACGTTCTTGGATTTCATCCTTTCGTGGTCTACCGGGTTTACGTTGTACGGGTTTACGTGTCGTTGGCATTACAATCCTCCTTGATTTGTATGAGGGAATAGTTGGTTCCTCAGTATTGCTCCGCCTGTGGGCGTAGCTTACAGGTTGGGAGGGTGAAAAACAAGAATAAAATATTATTTGTTTAGAATTATATAATTATCCAGGGCATGTTGAGGTGTGGAATAAAAGCTATGTATGATATAGGTAAAAATATTTGCATAACGACATGCTGTAGAGGTGTTTGAGAAAATAAATAAACCTATATCGCACTTAGGTTCAGAAATGGCCTGCATGGTGGCTAAAATGAGGGCAGTAATGGGGCGTGCGGGAAATTTTACCTTTTGTAAGTGGTTCTGGGGTAAAGTGAAGCGGGTAAATGTTGATCTATCTTGCTTTGCATTCTCTCAAGGAGGGGCGAAAAAAGGCTTGTATGGGAAATTTATGCTTTTGTAAGTCATACAATGCCAATGGTTAGTGGTTAATTCCGAACCTAAGTGTCAATTAGTGCTTATATACCTAAGGGTATATAGAGATCCTCGCTAAGGCTCGAATCTCTTCTTAGATTAGGGAGATAAGATTAGAAATTAAGAAAACCGAAGTAAGTCGGCTCAAGGACGCCTTCCCAGAAAGGGCACCGCTCGCTCACTCACTGCGTTCGTTCACTCACATCGCTCCCCTTCGTTCGGGGGACGGTGCCCCCGAACTCCGGTTCACTAATTACGGCGGCTGCGCCGCCTAGGCCCTTGGCTGGGGGACAGGCGTCCTCTCCCCGCTGGAAGGCACGACCTCCCGGTCGTACCCTCTGGGAAAACCAATCTCTCTTTTCGGTAGAATAATTGAACCCTCATTGGATCTACGCTGTTCATGTTTGGATGCTGCTTTGGTATCTACTCAAATGGGCGCTTTGCGCCGGAGGTTTGTGGCGTATAAAAGTTTAGTTGCTCTACCTGAAACATGCCTTGATGTGCTGAAAATCCACTCTGATCTAGAATTGTAAAGCTCCAGCAAGGCTGATATGCTCTATTTAAGCCGTAGAGCCATCGTGGGCCAACAAATATACCTCAGACATGTCACGATTAGGGCCGAAGGCCCGGGTGGCTCAGAGGTGCCTTTTTGCAGCGATAAAGCCATGCTTTTGCTGGGACACAAAACGGTATAAGTTCCCGGGGTAGAGGATGATAGGGTGTTTGTTTGGTCTAGAGAGGGAATTGGTTGTGGTGCTTTGGGTCTAGTGGGCCTACCTGATCCATCCTGATGATCCCCTGGGATTCCTGTGCATCTCCGATGCTTGTGAATCTCTAGCGATGCCATTTGTGGTCTTCGGCCGGAACCAATCTTCGATTGCGTCTGCATCAGCTTGTGGATCGACTTAGACTAAAGAAGGGGAGTTCATGCTTGGGGGCTAGATCTACGAAGTAAACAGCAAGCTTTCATAAGATAAAAACCACCCGGCCGAAGGGCGGGGGAATACTACTGTAAGTAGTATTATATAGGGTTAGGTACCTAACCTGTAAATTCGAGATTAGTGTGTTATCTACCAGAGGGTTATGCGGAAGTTGGCTTTCGAAAATAGCTGGTTTATGGTGTGTTGGAGACGCTTTGTGTCTAGGTTTTGGAACAGCGTTCTAGGGTTTATAAGGCTATTGGATTTGCTGTAAGTAGGGGTTTCTGCCTGGCGAGATTGCTTGGGGGTTGGTTCTATGCCGATCCGCATGGGATTCTTCGAATCACAATGATGCTTCGCATCGCCAGGGGATCGCCTAGTAAGCAACTCATCCTCGACACCATCTCCCTGAGCTGCACTACTTCGTCGTGGCCTACTAAAACCCGATTCAATGATGATAAAATTGATCAAAAAAAACACGTACAATATTGTATGTATTTATATTGCTCGCACTGAAACCCGGCGTATATATCGTAGATGTCGAGAGATCGCATGGAGGTGCAGAATGAAATACATCAATAGACCCAATCAGTTGATCCGTAGCCCTTTCTTATTTTCGATGATTGTTCTTTGCCGATCCTCAATGGCGGATGGAGAGCCTTTGGCGAGTTACCAGATGGACGACTTCGCCGGGTCAGCAAATTGCGCCTTGTGCCACAGTTCCCTGACTGACGAAGGGGGTAACGACGTATCAATTGACGCCCACTGGCGCTCAACGATGATGGCCAACAGCGCAAAAGACCCGTTATGGCAGGCGAAGGTGAGTTCCGAGGTTCAGAGAAACCCTGCCCTGAAAACTGTCATCGAAAAGAAGTGCGCCACCTGTCACACACCGATTGCCCGTACGCAGGCAATCGCCCATAACGAACCGGTCGGGCTTTTCGACGATGGCTTCTTAAACAACACGAATACCTACCACGTATCTGCCATGGACGGTATTTCATGCACCCTGTGCCATCAGATTACACCCGACGGACTCGGCACGAATGTATCCTTTAGCGGGGGATATGTAATCGATACGAACACCGTCTCCCCAAACCGGCTGATCCATGGCCCATTCCCCAATCCGTTTGAAAACCAGATGCGGAACAATGTTGGGTTCACACCGGTACACGGAGAGCAGACCCTTTCCTCCGCCCTATGCGGCACATGCCACAACCTGTATACGCCCTACGTGGATGCCGCCGGTGTCGTACAGGGTGAGTTTCCGGAACAAATGGTATACGGCGAATGGGAGCACAGCGGCTATAACGGCGGGACGGAAAATAAGTCATGCCAGGATTGCCATATGCCGGTTGCCGATGGGGGTGTTGTTCTGGCAAACCGTGGAGTAGGGTTAAGCCAGCCGGCCCGCAGCCCTTTCGGCCAGCATCATTTTGTCGGGGCGAACGTTTTCATGCTGGATATACTGTCCAGCAACCTAGTTGATCTTGCTGTCTCAGCTTCAAGCGCACAATTGGCGGATACCCGGCAGCGCACGACTGACCAGCTCCAGTTGCAGGCTGCGGAGCTTGAGGTAACCGCCCTGAGAGTCGGAACCGGCACCATTGAGGTCGGGCTTCATGTAAAGAACCTGGCAGGGCATAAACTTCCCTCGGGCTTTCCTTCCCGCCGTTCATGGCTTCATGTGACCATTGCCGACCATGCCGGCGCCGTCTTTTTCGAATCAGGGAAGCCGCTGCCCGATGGTCGGATAGAGGGGAACGATGCAGATATCGATATCACATCCTGTGAGCCGCATTACCGTGTAATCACGCAGACGAACCAGGTTCAAATCTATGAGTCGGTCATGGAGGACACGGACAGCAACATCACGTATACGCTTCTGCGAGGTGCCGCCTACCGCAAGGACAACCGGCTTCTTCCGAACGGGTTTGATCCCGTTTCAGCCCATCCTGATATTGCCGTTGTCGGAGAGGCATCATCGGATTCGGATTTCATTGGAGGCGGGGACCTCATCACCTACAAAGTGAACACAGAAAGTCACCTGGGGCCATATGATGTATCGGTTGAACTTCTTTACCAGCCCGCATCGTGGGCCTTTGTACAGGACCTGGCAGCGGACAGCAGCGATGAGATCGGCCGTTTTACCGGTTACTATTCGGGGGCCGACCATACTCCGGCGATGCTTGTAACCAACTCCGCCACCATTGATCCCTCAAAAGTTCACTTGCTGAGTCTTCCTCAGAAGCAGACCAATCCGGGAATGCAGCTTCTTGTTGAAGGTCCTACAGGAGGTGTCGTTTCGGTAAACTGGTCATCCAACCTGCAGCACTGGACTCAGCTCACAACCATAGAGCAAACCAACTCGGCAGTCTCCGTCTATGATGCGGGGTCAAGCAACATGCCAACACGGTTTTACCGCCTTGGCCAGCCATAAAGACTGGTTGGGCAATGCAGGATTCTGAATACATTGTACAGATGGGGTGTTACGAGGCTTGAGTTGTCTGGTCGTGGGGCGTTGGAAGAGAGTAGTGATCCCCATGCGATTCCTCTACTGACCTTTGGTTTCTCCGGAACATGCGGTCTTTGTACATCTTCGATGCCTCTGAATCGCTAGTGATGCCCCTCGTGGTCTTCGACCGGTACCAATCTTCGATTGCGACGGCATCGGGAGGGGGATCGCCTTGAGCTATCCGCTGTGCCCGCATTCCCTCCATCAGGATACTCTGTGGTCAACGAAGTTCCCCGTAGACGGCTCATTACTTGATCCCAAACCCGGATCGATTGTGGGGCATCCTCGCAGTTCTCAAGGTCATATTTTTGATTGACTATATCGTTGAATCTTATTGTCACTTATCTGTTGTGTAGATACGATTCAAGAGTCGGTTGTGTGTATGCAGTTAGTTGTGGCTCAGATATAGACTAAGAGTTTCTATAAATGACTAGGGAGAGAATGATGAAATTACGATTGGCAGGTATGTTTGTTGCTCTTGCGGCCAACTTTTTGTTTGCAGAACCTGGAGGGAGCTATGTTCTGACAGGAAAGGAGAGCGGGGTTGAAGAAATTGTTAAGGTAGACATGGCTCAGTATCCAGATTTATATCAAGGAGAGTCAATTAATATCTACCTAGGTAAATTCAAAGCAAAGAATGATATTGGACGTAAAAAGTATAAAGCAGGAGATCAGTTATATTTCCCACATACGAAGACATCTAAGAAACTCAGTGATGATCTAGAAAAATTTGTAGGCGAATGGTGCAACGAGGATTTTTCGACAAGAGGTATAACTAGAGTACACATTGATAAATATAGTAATGTGTTCAAAGTTCGAATGTGGGGAAGGTGTCATCCAAAGGAATGCGATTGGGGCGAAGAGATAGCGATTTTTTCTGATGAAGGCAGTAGCTCGCTGTCGGTAACCTGGGAAAAGTCATTCTGCGTTAGAGAGCAAAAAATAGTTATCCTGGAAGATGGTGATTTGGAGATCACATCGGCAACACACTATGTGGATAAAAGTGGACGAAAGGATCGAACCAGTACCGACCGATTCGAGAAGGGATTAAAGCATGATTGGAGTGATTAAAAAGAGGTCTTCCCTCTTTATTCCCCCAATCCCAGAGTAAATAGCCAACACAAGGGCAGTCCACAACGGCAGCCCTTTCTTGTGCCTCCTTCGGGGCTTCTCGTTTTGGAACGGCGTTCCAAGGTTGCTTCGCCTTTATCAACCATTTCCAGAGTATGAGTAAAGAGGAATATGTCTATAAGGGTGATGTCGAATCGGTGCTTGTGTAATAACAATGGGGCTTCATGAGGTACCCTTTTGCCTCTAGAAAATATTATTAAATACCAAATGATAAAACATTATCAAAATAAGAATATTTAACTTGTGGTGCTTGACGCAGTTCTTAAGAAGTGCACTATCTGTCGAAGATGGTGGAGTGTAAGCCTTTCATGGGGCGGAAGGGACAGACTGGGTGGAATATTGGTATTGTATGGATGCGGTGAAGGGTGTGCCTGCAAGACAAAGCAAACGATTCTACAATGTGGATGTGTGGCTAAAGGAGAGTAGTAATGAGATTAATATATGGTTTCTTAGTGGTGTTCTTGCTGATTGCGGGATGTGAAACGAATAGAAGTACACGTAATGATGACTCTAAACCCAAGCCTTCTGAAAGTGCAGCTATGCCAGGCAGGTGCATCATAACAAACGTCAAGTGTACTCCATCATCACCTGCCAAGCTTAAATTTGGTGACGCAATTCTGATAACTTATGATTATGAAGTCGAAGGCGATGAAGGCGTACGCATTACGCCAATACCGTACCTGAACGGCAAGGGCAGAACAGACTGCGATGGTATCTCGTATGTCATGCGGGGCAAGGGAAGCAGTAAGGTATATTTTACTATAAGGGATACATCCCAGGGAAAGGCCGAAGTGGATGAGTTTCGGTTGGTGCTGAAGTCTGCCGAAACGAAGGAGCCCGTGGATAAAATTTCCTATAAGGTAGACTACAGGTTCTCCGGAAATGATGACTCTAAATGAAACGAAGCTGTAGGCTGATTTTAATAGTGGAGAAAATAGATGAAGACAGTAATAGCATTGGCTCTCATGCACATAATCATTTTCCAGAGCTGTGTAACGGCATTGGCCGGCGGAAAAAGCGATCCTGTTAACTTTATGGAAGAGCACCTAAAGAAGCAAAAAGGATTTGAGGTTCCGGAGACTGTTCAGGGAATCCTTGATATGTTGGATGATAGTACGACGCATTCAGAAATCGGTGTGTTGATGTCGGGATTGGTTTCCATTGGGGGGCAAGAGGCGGAGGATGCCATAATTGGTCAACTAGGAGACAAACGTACTCATGCTTATTTCGCAAGTAAGGCATTGGAAGAGATCAGTCTAGAACGAGCTTACGTGCCGCTTACTAATTTGTTTTGGAAATGCGAAGAGCGAAGGTGGAGGGACGGAGCAAACCATGCCGTAAAAGCGATTGGTAATACAAGGGCTGCAGGGGCATATGACATGCTCATGAGGGTGATAGATATCAAAGAAGGCTTTTATCATCATGCGTATATTCGAAGCGGTGCCGCCATAGGCTTGGGGTATTTTGGAGACACTCGGTGCGTTCCTAAATTGATCGCAATGATTGAGGAGGGTGACGCTGCTGAATATGGAGCTTCAGAGGGACTTTCAATATTGGAAGCAAAAGAAAGTGCTGATGTTTTGATAGAAGCATTTAAAGACAGGAGCAGACCTCGGAACTGCAGGGCCGCTCACGCAGAAGCACTATCCGTTTTTGATGATGAGCGTTGTATATCCATCTTTATTGATGAACTGCAATGGGATATGGAAAACCCAGACTCGCCTCGTTTACAAAAGGAAATAGCGGAAGTAAAGGTTCGTGATAACAAGCACTTTACAGAGA
This sequence comes from Pontiellaceae bacterium B12227, assembly GCA_029432775.1. Taxonomy (GTDB): domain Bacteria; phylum Verrucomicrobiota; class Kiritimatiellia; order Kiritimatiellales; family Pontiellaceae; genus Pontiella. The sequence goes on from JAROAZ010000040.1 coordinate 33,833, forward strand.
GCTTTGTAATATATCGTTTAAGGGGGGCTCTCGTTGATGCGCTCGTTAAGTTTGATGACTCCAGGGCTATAGAGGTTATTGGAGATTGTTGGATAGCGGCTCTTAATGAGCGAGAGGAGGTCGGCGAACGAAAGATGCTAGGGATAAATGAGTTTGCTGTGCTTGAGTACATGACCTCGCAGAATAATGATTTAGCATCTGATTATATAATAAGGGCTTCCGATATCACCAGTGCCAGTGAGAATAATTCACTTTTTAATTTCATGTATAAACGAGCTGTTGATGGAATTAAGGTAAAGTCTGCCCCGAAACCTTAGGGTCAATAGTTGGTTTAGGGGAGTGGTGTGGGCGGTTGTGATTGTATGCCGATCCAGTCGGATTCTTCGAATCACAATGATGCTTAGCATCGCTAGGGGATCGACTCAGGTGCAACACAGCATTCCCTCCATCAAACCTCCTCCTCAGCCGCTTATCTCACCCGTAGGCGGTTCGGTGCTTGTCCCGGCCTGCAAGGCCCTTGTGGTCCATCCTCGTGGCTTCTATAGCCCCTGAGTTTTACAAAGAATATCAATCTTTATAAATTGATTCTCCCTAATAATCCGTACTAAACTGCAAGTGATTCGATGCATGCGGCATCATACAGGCAAGGTAGGGGAGTAATCGCTTAAGGGAAGGGCGACTAAGGGCGGTAGCTTGTCCGAGCTTCTAGAACTTTCTGCTAAGCAGCCCACGAGGCATTAAATCCCATTGGGCACGCCTCTTATTTTAACACGGGAAATAGACCGAGGCGGTGTCAACTTCAGCCATAAGGTCTGCAAAATGAATGAAGGAATACATCATGAATGAAAAAAAGACCGTCGGACAAGCAACCGCCAGTATGGTGCTGGGCATTCTCTCATTCTTACTGCTCGGATTATTTACCGCTATTCCAGCGGTTATCTGTGGTCATATTGCCAAATCAAAAATAAAATCTGATCCAGAGAATCTTAAAGGAGATGGACAGGCACTTGCTGGACTTATCATGGGTTATATTGTCATTGCTCTTATTCCCTTAGCAATATTGGCAGCAGTAGCAATCCCCTTAATGTCTGGCAACCAAGTCCGTGCAGTTGCCACAGAAGGCCAGGCAGGCTGTGCCACCATCGCTACTGCCGAACGTATGCATAAGGTAATGAACGGAGCTTATATTGAGTTAGATAACCCTGAAATATTAGAAGGCATCGAAAAGGGAGATCTACAAGGCACCTATTTTGACCACGATGATTACTCAGTTGAAGTCGTTGGAGGAAGTACATTAATTATTACAGCTACTGCAAATGGAACAGGCGATATTATTGGAGATGTTGTTATGACAGTTTCCGACGCTGGAACTACCACGTGGAGTGGTTCCTTGTTGGAATAAAAAGGCACAACCAGCAGGTAGACCCTATCGTGACAACGCCCGTTGATAAAGTTGAAGCACAATCCACTCAGCCTCATCTCAAACGTTCTGTAAGGAAAGAATATGGAAAAAGAAGTTCTAGATGTCCTGATATCTCAGAGAGAGTTCTATTGCAATTCTATCCTCAACAGTTGCAATGAAATCAGAAAAATATATATGAGGATGATGGCATTATTTGTCGCATTCACAGCAATATATTTTGATGAAGGAATTATCAGCAAAGATTTGACACCTCTAATCTTAGCGATTTTGACCCAAGCCATATTCATCTTACTCTTAATGATGTTTCAGGATTATAGTGGATTGAATGTTCAAGCTGGGCTTGTAAGCTCGACAGATAAACACATCAACAAATTACTTAACTGCAATTGTCTCCTTTGGGAGACTCAGGTTTCTAAACATTTTCTGCAGAAACCACGGTCAGCTTCTTTCTTCGCCTCATCAATGCTAACTGTAGTATTTGCGATTTGTTTTGGAGGCGTTGCATTTTATTCCTTCAAAGCCCTTAGTAGCCCTGTGTTTGCTATTATTTTAGTTTTAGAAATGGCAGCCCTTATCGCTCTACTGATTAAATCAAACACTGAAGTAGCTCAGGTGGAAACATTCTGTGACAAATTATTCAACTCTCCATTGATTGAAGATAACCTCAAGCACATGAATGAAAATAGCATTCAGAAAGGAAACAATAAACAGAACCAGCAGGTGGACCCTACCGTGAAAACGCCGGTCGAGTAGGTCGAAGTTTATGTGCACGGCGGCTCACTTTTAACGTTAGGAATGGATAAATATAATGATAGGAAATTGGCTAAAGCGAAAAGCCGAGCTCAAAGCAAATAAGCTCGCCGAAGAAGACATTCTACGTGTCATTTCCATCCTGAAAGGCATGTCCGATTATGAGATGGGGTCATTGGTTGCAACAGCAACCATGCTTCGCATCCAACTCCGAGAAAATGGAGTTGTTCCAGATGAGCTATTTGACATTCCAGAACCAGAAAAGTCATTTGAATTTGGACAGGTTCTCAATGCACTGGGAGAGTTAATTAGGAAATACCAATCCTGTGGTGAAGAAGGCATTTCCGCAGGAATGATGGTTTGGCATCAATCCCTAAGAGCTATCGGGATGCCTGAAATTCGACTCCATGGAAAAAGAATGTGGAATGAAATCAAAAGAGGATTTCCACATGCAGAATCCCATTGGGAAACATTATCGTTAACAGGAAATCAAGATTGGGGAGAGTTCCCAATCTCGGAAATTCCGTTCATTCCGAAACAGTTAAATGAAAAACTTTCCTAACAATAGAGCAATAGAGTGACACGAGTGAGGTACGAGGGAGCTGTCATGCTATTGACCGGTTCCAGTGAGCGGCGGAGCGGTCGACACGTAA
>JAROAZ010000041.1 GCA_029432775.1 Pontiellaceae bacterium B12227
TGAAAACTTCCGTGACTTTCCGCAGCGGGTTCCCGGTTGCCTGACGAGCGTTTTTCGATAACAATGCGCGCTTTATGGAAACGGTTGAATACATTGAAAACCTTCCAATGCTTGGAAACAATGCCATCCACATTTGGGGCGCAGAAGTTCCAATGCTTGGAAAGCATCTGCATGCGCTCAAGGCGTTGCTGAATGGGGCGGAGGTCGCCAAAGCAGACCGGTTTCTGCGCGATGGCGACCGGTATTCATCCATTGTGGCGCGCGGTGCGCTGCGGGTTTTACTTTCCGGTTATACGGGGATTTCTGCCAAAGAACTGATTTTCCAATATACGGAAAACGGGAAGCCGTTTCTCGTATCGCCGGCTTCCAGCCGGCTTCAGGAGGAACAGGGCAGGCAGGATGCCTGCGATACGGTCTCGTTTAACGTCTCCCACTCCGGGGATTGGGTGGTGCTGGCCTTTGGGCGCAACCGGGACATCGGCGTGGACGTGGAAAAAATCCGGCGCGAGATGGATGTGATGTCGATTGCATCGCGCTATTTTACGCCCGAAGAATCAGCCTTGATTGAGGCATCCGACGATGTGCACAGGCTGTTCTTTCATCACTGGGCCCGCAAAGAAGCCTATATTAAAGCCATCGGGTCTGCGCTGTTCCGGGAGCTATCCTCTTTTGCTGTGCCGAATGAGGATGAAGAAAAAGAGGGCTGGTTTTTCCAACGGTTGGAAGCGGGGTCCAAATATGCCTCGGCCGTTGTGACTGACAAACCGATTGAAGAAATGCCATGTTTTGATTTTGGAGGTTTGAAGTGGGACAGTTAAAAAATACCTTTTCGTGGTCGTTCAGTGCATCGGAAGATTTCGAGCAGTGCCGGCGCCGTCGCTACTGGAGCAAATACGGCATGTGGGGCGGCTGGGGCCGCAATGCAACCGATGAGCAGAAGACCGCCTATCGTCTGAATAAGATGGATAACCGCTGGGGCCTCATGGGCCAGGCGGCGGAAAATGCCATCATGTGGGTGCTCAAACAGCACCAGGCCGGCAAGACGGTGACAGTGGACGATGCCTGGAAAACCATCGCGCGCCCTTTTATGACGAAAAAATGGAATGAGTCGCTCGAAGGAAACTGGCGCTCGGCTCCGAAGCAGTTCTGCTGCCTGCGGGATCATTACTATGGCAAGCTTTCCGGCGAAGAGGAAAAGGAAGCCAAACGAAAAGTGGCCGCCCAGATCCAGAATTGCATCGAGAATTTTATTACGACCGTTCTTCCCAGGGTTGGAAACATTCAGCCCAATCAGGAGTTCCGAATCGCCACGCCGGATCAGGGCGGCGATGTGGAGCACTTCATTTATGAAGGCGTGAAGATCTATTCCATCCCGGACTATGCCTACAAGATCGGCGATGAAGTCCACATCCACGACTGGAAGGCCGGCAAGATTAAGGCCGATCAGCATAAGCTCCAGCTTTCACTTTACGCCCTTTGGGCGATTGTGAAGCACGGTGCGAGCCTCGATAACATTTTCCTCTATGTGGAATATCTGAACGAAGCCCAGGTGCTGCCGTTCCAGATTACGGAAGAAGAGCTCGAAGAAACCAAATCGCTCATGAGCGATTCCGTGGGCGAAATGACTGAGTACCTTGTTGACCATGACCGGGATAAAAACGAGCCGCTTCCGAAAGAGGAGTGGGAGTTGGCGATGGATCCGGCCAGTTGCGGCATGTGCGATTTCTACGAGCTTTGTAAGCCGGAACTCGATGCGCTGGAGCAGGGGTAATTACGAAAATTGTAGTGATATAAACGGGCATTTTTTTTGGTTTTTCCCGTTGACCGATTGTGGGGGGCTCTATACATTCCCTCCCTCTTACGCGCCTTAGGGCAAATGAGATAACGCACCCGTAGCTCAATTGGATAGAGCACCTGACTACGAATCAGGAGGTTTCAGGTTCGACTCCTGACGGGTGCGCCACTTTTTTAATTGGAAGTGGCAACATCAGAATTTAAAGCGCACCCGTAGCTCAATTGGATAGAGCACCTGACTACGAATCAGGAGGTTTCAGGTTCGACTCCTGACGGGTGCGCCATTTTTTTGCCCCGTGATCATTTGGTTGCGGGTTTTTTATGCCCTGCCCGATTCGTTGAGGTGCGAAATGCATCCGCTGGGAACGCACTTTTCACGGTGATGTATCAGGCTTTCTTGTCTGAGCTGAAGGCCTGGACGCGTTGGCGTTCTTCTTCTTCGGTGCGGAACTGGATGGATTTCCAGTCTTTAGACTCCTCGGCCGAGAGACCGCCGCAGTTTTTGCGGTAGGCGGAAGGGGTGGCGCCGGTGGCCTGTTTGAACGTGTTGGCGAAATACTGGCTGGTTCCATAGCCGCACTCGAAGGCAATATCGATGATCTTGATGTCGGTTTCGCGCAGCAGGGTTTTGGCGCGTTCCATTCGGATGCGGAAGAGGTATTCCATCGGGGTGCTCCCGGTCAGTTTCTGGAATACCTTATTGAGCTGGGTGCGTTGAATGCCGCAGTCATCGGCCATTTCGGCCAGCGTCCATTGCCGGTCGCAATTCGAAGGCAGTGAAGCAATGAGGGCCTGAACCTTCTGTTCGGAATAGGTATACCGGCCGGTATCCACCACTTCGCCTTCGATGATTCGTTTGAGCTCAACTAGGATGGCCCGGAGCAGGGTGGTGGTATGCGCATCCCGCAATTCGTGGGTGCTCTGCAGTTCGGCGATCAGCGTGGGCATCAGACCGCGGATGGCCGGAGTGGCGGGAAAGCAATGGTGCGAACTGGAGGAAAATGTCGTGCTGAGAATTTTCATTTCCTCATCGCTGAACCCGAATGCTTTGGGGAATTTAAAGGTGGAGCGCGCGCTGGGATAGTCCTCTTTCAGGTGGAAGAGAACGTGCCAGATTGTATTATCCGGCTCCTGTGGATTGACGCTCCCGTGGACCTGCCAGGGAAGGGTGAAATAGATGGAGCCGGACTCAATGGTTTCGGGCTTGCCTTCAACCATCCATTCCATCATTCCTTTTTCTATATAGGTGATCTCCATACCGCGATTTTTGTGCGGTGTGAGCTCCCGGCACTGGAAGCGTCCATAGCTGATGATCTCTTTCATAGGGGTCCTTGCTGAGAAATGTATGGAATATACCACTGTTAATCCTGACCGACAAGTTTTGCTATAGGGTGTTTTATGGGGTTATCAATCGAAATTAAGGAGATAGTATGACTGCAAAGAAAACATGGATCACAAAACTTCCTAAAATTGGAATTCGCCCGACTATCGATGGCCGCTACGGCGGTGTGCGCGAATCGCTGGAAGGCCAGGTTATGAACATGGCGAAAGCCGCAGCTGAACATATCAGTGCCAATCTGAAATATCCGAACGGCGAGCCGGTCGAGTGTGTAATTGCCGATACCTGTATCGGTGGCAATGCTGAGGCCGCGGCCTGTGCAGAAAAATTTGATGCTGAAAACGTCGGCGTATCGCTTACAGTAACCCCTTGCTGGTGCTACGGCTCTGAAACGATGGACATGGATCCGCTTCGACCGAAAGCGGTTTGGGGCTTTAACGGCACCGAACGTCCGGGCGCGGTTTATCTGGCTGCTGTGCTTGCTGCCCATGCGCAGAAAGGGCTGCCGGCTTTCGGGATCTATGGGCGCGATGTACAGGATGCCGGCGATACCACTATCCCTGCTGATGTGTCTGACAAGCTGCTGCGTTTTGCCAAAGCCGGTCTGGCTGCGGCTATGATGAAGGGTAAAGCCTATCTTTCAATGGGCGGCGTTTCCATGGGGATTGCCGGCTCTATTGTGGACCAACCCTTCTTCGAAGAATATCTGGGCATGCGTGTTGAGGCCATTGACCTGACAGAAATGCATCGCCGTATCCGCGACGGAATCTTTGACGCTGACGAATATGAAAAAGCACTGGCATGGGTGAAAGAAAACTGCACCGAAGGCGATGACCCGAACTCGCCCGAGACCACCCGTTCCCGCGAAACGCTGGATGCCGAGTGGGAAATGTCGGTCAAGATGGCCCTGATCACTGAAGACATGATGTATGGCAACGATAAACTGGCTGAAATGGGTTATAAAGAAGAAGCGCGTGGCCATAATGCCATCGTTTCCGGCTTCCAGGGCCAACGCCACTGGACTGATTCCTATGCAAACGGCGACTTCCTCGAAGCCATTTCCAACAGTTCCTTCGACTGGAACGGCATTCGGATGCCGCGTCTGGTTGCAACGGAAAATGATGCGCTCAACGGTGTGCCGATGCTGTTCGGTCACCTGCTGACCAACACGGCTCAGGTATTCGCGGATGTGCGGACCTACTGGAGCCCGGATTCGGTTAAGCGCGTAACCGGGCATCAGCTCGACGGCGTTGCCAAGGACGGCATTATTCATCTGATCAACTCCGGTTCTGCAGCGCTCGACGGTTGCGGTCAGCAGAGTGTGGATGGTGAGCCGGCCATGAAACCGTTCTGGGATATCTCGGAAGAAGAAAAGAATGCCTGTCTGGAAGCCACTTCCTGGCACCCGTCTGTAACGGAATATTTCCCCGGCGGCGGCTGGTCTTCCAAATTTGTGACGAAAGCCGGCATGCCGATCACGATGAGCCGTGTGAACATCGTGAAAGGACTCGGTCCGGTTCTGCAGATTGCAGAAGGCTGGACGGTTGAACTTCCGGACGATGTGCACAAAAAGCTCGATGATCGTACCAACAGCACCTGGCCGACCACGTGGTTTGCTCCGCGTATCACCGGAAAAGGCGCCTTTGTGGATACCTATTCCGTGATGGCGAACTGGGGCGCGAACCATGGCGCATTCAGCTATGGCCACATTGGTGCGGACATGATCTCGCTGGCCGCGATCCTCCGCATTCCGGTCTTCATGCATAACGTTGAGGACGGCGATGTATTCCGTCCGGCGGCATGGAGCTCATTCGGTACTGAGAATCGCGAAGGGGCGGATTTCCGTGCCTGCGATACGTATGGTCCGATTTACGGATAGTTCGATTGTGAAAAGAACCCGGCTGTGCCCGGGTTTTTTTTTTGCGTTTAAGGGGATTAAATAAGAAGGCCATCGGAATATGAAAAAAATATCAGATATCATACCTAAGGAAATTGCGTTTCCTTTCATCCTGCTCTCCACCTGTTTTGCCATGTGGGGTTTGTCGAACAATATGACTGATCCGTTGGTGAAGGCGTTTCTGGATATTTTTGACGACCTGAGTGTTGCTCAGACCGCTCTGATCCAAAATGCATTTTACGGGGCCTATTTCTGTCTGGGTATTCCCGGAGCAATTATTGCGCGGAGGTACGGATATAAGAAGGGCGTTCTTGCCGGGCTGGGACTCTATATTATCGGTGGTTTGCTCTTTTATCCTGCAAGCATCATGCTGCAGTTTGAGCCGTTTCTGATTGCATTCTTCGTGCTGGCCGGCGGGCTTTCCATATTGGAGACGAACGCGAATCCCTATATTATTGCCATGGGACCGGAGGATACTGCAACGCAACGCCTCAACTTTGCCCAGTCCTTTAATCCGGTGGGCTCTCTGATCGGTCTCTTTGTGTGCAAATTTGCCATTCTGACGAAACTGGAACTGGTCAATGCTCAGAAGACGGATGGCATGGATGCGGAGGCATTGTTGTCGATTCAAACTGAACAGCTCAGTATTGTGATGACTCCTTACTTTATTGCTGCCCTCGTTCTTATTGTTCTATGGGTGCTGATTGCCACCAGCAAGAAGATGCCGTCGGTCAAGGAGCATGATCAAAAGGCGCATGTCGGAGAGACGGTCAAAGAGCTGGTGACGAACAAAAACTATGTTTTTGCCGTAATTGCACAGTTCTTCTATGTGGGTGCACAGATTGCAGTCTGGACTTACACCATTCATTACATTACCGGCCAGCTGGGAATCAAAAACAGCGAAGCGATGAATTACCACATGATCGCGATCATTGCGTTCTCGATTGCCCGTTGGGTCTTTACAGGCTTGATGGTCCGTTTCAAGCCGAGCACGCTGTTGGTGGCTGCAGCTCTACTGGGTGCGCTTGCTTCTCTGGGCGTTATTTTTGCCGGTGATAAAATGGCATTCACCGGATACATCCCGTTTGTCGGCGAAAGTCCCTTTACGCTGGGGGTTGTCTGCCTGATCAGCATCTCGGTCTTCATGTCGCTCATGTTCCCGACCATTTTCGGCTTGGGGTCCCGCGGCCTCGGCGAAGCAACCAAGATCGGTGCTTCCGGCCTGATCATGGCGATTCTGGGTGGCGCACTGCTCACCATGCTGCAGGGTAAGCTGATTGATGTATTCGGTGGCGCGGATGAAGCCGCCATTGGTGCGGCCACTGCCAAATCATACCTTGTGCCTTTGGTGTGCTTTATTGTGATTGCATTTTACGGGGTTTATGCGAGCAAGGCGGATAAAGCGCAGGAAGCATAAGTATTCATTCGCCTCCGGCGGAAGAAGAACTATAGTGCCGGCATGAATATTTATCTACTCACGTTGATCGCGACCGTCAGTAATGTCGGCACTATTATTTGTATTAAAAAATGTAAGTTCGCTCTGCTGAATGAACTGCCCGCAATTGCCTGGATGATCGGCATTGCGGGCTCCATTCTGGTTACACAGTTTCTGCTTTTGTGGGCGGATGTGAAAGGAGCTTCCCTGGGTTTGGTCATTTCGGTCGTGATTGCGTTGGTAATGATTACCGCGGCATTTATCGGGATCGATGCGGTCTCGGGAAAAATGGGGCTCATGCTGAAGCATATGGCGCCTCTGGAAATCGGGGGCTATATGCTGGCGATTCTGGGTATCTTCCTGATCGGGATTTCTCAGTATATACATGCCGCTCCTTCAGGAGCAGAGTCCGCTGCGCCTCTTGTTTCAGTGGAAAAATGAGGCGGTAGTTGGCATATAGCAGGGGAGGGGTATGAACACAGATCCTCAGAAGACGGCCTATCTGCTGAAATGCATGATGGATAACATGTCGGACATGATCTATTTCAAAGATCGTAATTCCCGATTCATCATGGTCAACAAAGCTGCCGCCCAGTGGCAGGGGGGCTGCACGCCCGAAGAACTGGTCGGAAAATCCGACTTTGATTCCTACTCAGACGAGGATGCCCGTCGCATGCGGCATGATGAGCTGCGCATTATGCAGACGGGGGAGCCCTTGTTCGGTCTTGAAGAGGGAGAGACCCGCAAGGATGGATCGCACGCCTGGGTGTCCTCCACAAAAATGCCGCTGCGCAACGAAGTCGGCGAGGTGATTGGAATCTTCGGCATCTCCCGCGATATTACCGAGCACAAAGAGGCTGAACTGCGCGCTGAAAAACTGGCCGAGGAAAACAGCCGCTTCCGGCTGGAACTGGAAGAGGACCTGTTGATGGCCTCACAGTTGCAGAAAACTTTTTTCCCCCATTCCTATCCAACGTTCCAGTCATTGGAAAATGGAGACCGGAATCTGGTGGAGTTTTCCCATTTCCATCGCCCTGGCGGCTTGATTGGCGGCGATCTTTGTTCCATCCGGAAAATATCTGAAACGGAAGCGGGTATTTTTTTATGCGATGTCATGGGGCATGGGGTTCGGGCCGCGCTCGGTACCAGCATTGTGCGGGCGGTGGTGGAGGAAAATGCACATCATAAAATAGACCCCGGCGATTTTCTGCAGCATATGAATCAGGTGCTGATGCCGCTGTTCAGGCAGGAGGGGCAGTTCCTTTTCGCCACGGCGTGTTACATGGTGCTGGATATTTCAAGCGGGGTGGTGCGTATGGCGAATGCAGGGCATCCTATGCCGATTGTTCTGGAAATCAATGGGCAGCGGGCGGAGTGCTTTGCCGATGATGATTCTTTTGCCGGGCCGGGATTGGCGATTGTTGAGGACGCGGTGTATGAAACCATCGAGCGCACGATCAAGCGGGACGATGTTGTGCTCATGTATACCGACGGGCTCAATGAAGTGGTAGGGGCCGATGGCGAGGAGTTCGGTGAAAAGGGGCTGCTGGCGTCCGTCCTTGGGCACATGGATCTGCCTTTGTCAGACCTGTTTCCCGCGTTACATGCGGAGGCCTGCCGGTTCGGGGGCATCCAGGCCCTGGAAGACGATGTTTGTATGGTCGGGTTCAGAATGATGTCCTGATCGGCCGGCAGAGTGCCGAATTACAGTATATACCGTAAATGTTCGGCCTGTGCTTTCGGGCTCTTTCCCGCTTTCTCCTTGTTTTGTCTATATGTAACTTCCCGAAATTGTGAGCATGCAAATCTTGTGTTGTATAGAATATACCATGCGGATATGGAACGAATATGCTGAATATCCTGCTAATTTGCTGAACATCTGAAATAGATGTGTAACAAAGGATGGAGAGGGAAACGTATGAAAAAACATTATCTGGCAGTAGATCTGGGAGCTTCAAGCGGCCGTGTGATTGTGGGCACACTGGAAGACGGTCAGCTTTCATTGGAGCAAATGAACCGTTTCTGGAACGGACCGAACGAAATTAACGGGACGCTCTACTGGGACTTCATTCATCTGCTACGAAACATCAAAGAAGGCATTTCGCTGGCACAGCAGAAATATGGCGATTCCATCAGCTCGATGGGCGTAGATACATGGGGGGTGGATTTCGGACTGATCGATGACGACGGTCAGCTGATCGGCAATCCGGTAAACTATCGCGACAGCCGCACCGAAGGCATGTTTGAAAAGGTCTTCTCCAGGGTTCCGAAAGAAAAGGTCTATGAAAAAACCGGTATCCAGTTCATGGAACTCAATACCCTCTATCAGTTGATGGCTCTTTCGGAATCTGATTCCGCTCAGTATAAAATGGCTGCCAAGCTGTTATTTACTCCCGATCTGCTCGGCTATTGCCTCACCGGCAACATGGCCGCCGAGCGTACGATTGCCAGCACATCCCAATTTTACAACCCGGAAACTCACGACTGGGCTTATGACTTGCTCGAAGAGCTGGGTATCCGCTCCGATCTCTTTGCCGATCTCGTGGATCCCGGAACTCAGCTGGGTGAATACAAAGGCATTCCGGTTGTGTCCGTTTGCGGTCACGACACCGCCTGTGCCTATGCTGCGGTTCCCACCTTGCCCGGCGAAAAATCCGCCTTCATGAGTTCCGGAACCTGGTCACTGCTGGGGGCCGAACTTGCGGAACCGGTTATTAGCGAAGCATCGCTGGCAGCCGACTTTACTAATGAAGTCGGACTCGGACGGACCATCCGCTTCCTGAAAAATATGTGCGGTTCCTGGATCCTGCAGGAGCTGAAACGCTGCTGGAACGAGCAGGGCTGTAACTATGCCTGGCCGGAAATGGATGCGCTCAACGAAGCGGCCAAGCCGCTTCAGTATTTCATCGATCCCTCGGCCGAAGAGTTTTATACGCCGGGCGATATGCCCACCCGTATTCAGGACTATTGTGAAAAGACCGGGCAGGGCCGACCCGAAGACCATGGCGCCATTATGCGCTGCTACTATGAAAGCATGGCGCTGCTCTATGCCGATGCGTTCCAGGGTCTGGAAAAAGTCAGTGGAACCCAGCTCGATGCCCTGCGCATTGTGGGCGGCGGATCACAGAATTTTGCTCTGGACCAGTATGTGGCCAATGCGATCGGGCGTCCGGTAATAATCGGGCCGATTGAAGCCACTGCCATTGGTAACCTGACCACGCAGATGCTCGCCATGGGCGATATCGAATCGCACGACGAAGGTCGTGCCATTATTCGCGAATCTTTTGCCAATGAGTCGCAGACCTTTGAGCCGCAGGATACCGCGGTCTGGCAAGAGGCGCTGGCCACCTGGCGCAAGATTTGTAAGCCCGCATAAATTTTCATCATCATGCTTCTCATCAAAGCATGGGGTGCCCCGCTTCGGCGGGGCACCCTCCTTTATTTATAAGCGCGGCTTTCCAAAATAATTGGAAACCCCTGCCTTACCTTACTGCGCCTTCAGTTCTCCGTCCCGGGTTCCGGTGTTCGGAAGAAGTAGAGTCGGAGTCTTCTGAAACGGTGAGTCAGAGGGAGATTACGGGTAAGAGTAGGATTAAGATTAGGACGGGCGAGTTCGTTGTCCTAATCTTTATCCTGACAATAGATTTAAAAATCGATGTCGTAAATGCCCTGACTGTGGACTGCGAATGTTTCGACGGCCATATCGGTCATCGGATGGCTGCGCAGGGCTTCGAGCAGATCGTAGTTGATGGTGGCCGAATGGCAGCCTCGTTTCACAATACGGTGAACCTGGTCGACGGTCTTAAAGCTGGCGGCCAGCACTTTGCAGTCGTAGTTGAAGTGATTCAGCGTCTTGGTGATGTGTTCCACCACTTCAATGCCATGCGATGAAATGTTATCCAGACGGCTGACATAAGGGGCCACATAATCGGCACCGGCCTGCGCGGCAACGAGAGCCTGCTGATGGGTGAAGATGGCGGTCGCTGTGACGTTGATTCCTTCGTTTTTAATCATCTGAATGGCCTTGAGGCCTTCACGGGTTACCGGAATTTTAGAGTAGTAGTTGTCGCCGAAGCCGAAGTGTTCTTTGTATTTCAGTGCTTCGCGCAGCATTTCGTCGGCCGTCTGGCTGCTGACCTGAATATGCATCATGCCGTCGCCGACAATTTCAGCGATCGCCGGGATGATTTCTGAAATCGGTTTTTTCTCAACCGCCAGGATGCTCGGGTTGGTGGTCACGCCGGCCAGCGGGAAATAGTAGTATAGTTTCTTCAGTTCTTCGAGGTTTGCTGTATCAGCCATGTAGATCATGACGGGTCTCCTTGTTTGTTAATTAGCCACAAAAAGGCACAAGAGGCACAAAGACTCGTCGTCCAGTCGTCTTCGTGCTTCTTGTGCATCTTTGTGGCCATATGTTCATGTTTGGTTTTTTTTCTAAATAGTTATTTACCAGGTCTGCGGGCTGGCGGCGCGGCGCAGGTGAATGCAGTCAACGGTAATATTATTCGGCAGGCTGCAGAGGTAGGCCACGGCGTCGGCGACATCTTTGGGTTGAATCATCGCGGAAAAGTCGGTCAGGTCCGGGCGGCTCTGTTTGACCATTTCGGTGGCGACCCCGCCGGGGCAGATGGCGTGTACGCAGATGCCATGCTCCCGCCCTTCCTCGATAGCGGTTTTGGTCAGACCGAGCAGGGCATGTTTGCTGGCGCCGTAAGCGGCCTGATTCGGGTAGCCTTTGACCCCGACGACCGACGAAATGTTGATAATGCGTCCGCCGCCGGACGTTTTCATGCTCTTAAGGGCTTCGCGCAGGCAGAGAAAGGCACCTTCCACATTCACTTTATGAATGGCCTGCCAGTCTGCCAGTTTGATGTCTTCAATGGCATCGAAGATCCCGAAGCCGGCATTGTTAATTAATAGATCAATGGGGCCCGCTTTCCGGAAGAGATCGATGATTTCGGATTCGTCTGAAAGGTCGGCGGCGAAGACCTCCGCCTCCGCTCCGCGCTTTCTACAGGCGTCCCCGACGCTTCCAAGCATTGGAAGATTGCGTCCGGTAAGTACCACGTTATAGCCGGTTTCGGCGAGTTTCAGGGCAATGGCTTCGCCGATTCCACGACTTGCACCGGTTATGAGTGCTTTTTTCGTCTTCATAACATTTTTCTCCAATTCCGTGTTCCAATGAGTGGAAAGTAGGGGGTTGGATGGGAAATAAAAAGCAAAAAACAACTTGATGCAAAGCGAAAGGAAAGTTAAAACAAACCTCATAGATAGAGAAAACAAAGCAGGACGGACGGACAAGCAACTAATGAGTAAAACATTCGCAGAGCGTAAATCAGTCATTCTCGACCTTCTTATGGCCGAGGGCAGTGTCAGTGTTTCGGAGCTGGCCAAGCGCTTGAATGTGACCGTTGTTACAGCGCGTGCCGACCTGGCCGCACTCGAGGAAGAAGGACTCCTCGTTCGCACCCACGGCGGTGCGGTTCCCGCGCAACATCCGAAAATGATGGAGCGCATGCAGGCTGAAAAAGGCGTCAAGGGGGCGGTTGCGAAAGCGGCGGCGACCAAGATCCAGAACGGCGATACCATCATTGTGTCCGCCGGAACCACCACAGCACTGATTGCCAAATATCTGCTGGGCAAAAAAAATATCCATATTGTAACCAACAACACACTGCTGCTTTCCTATGCCCGCACGAACCCGCAGGTTCGCGTTACATTGGTTGGCGGCGAATTCCGGCCCGAAGAAGAGGGCGTGGTCGGTCCCCTGGCTTTGAAGGCCATCGACCAGTTTCACGTTTCCAAAGCGTTCATCGGGATCGATGGTGCATCCGCCAGACAGGGATTCACCGCTCACTTTGTTGAAAGTGCCGATCTCGTCCGCAAAATGGCCGAGCAGGCCGACCAGGTGATCGTCCTGTCCGATTCCGGCAAATTCGGGAAACCCGGTTTTGCGCGCATTCTGCCGTTCGGAGCAATTGATACCCTCGTCACCGACAATGATCTAACTAAAGAGTTTGAAACCGAATTGACGACCGCCGGGGTGCGCGTCGTCAAAGCATAATATTCCAAGGAGAATAAAAACTATGGCTACTGAAGTGCTAATGCCGAGGCAGGGACAATCTGTTGAATCCTGCATCATCATCGAATGGAAAGTGAACGAAGGCGATGTCGTTACTGAAGGACAGGCGCTGTGCGAGGTGGAAACTGATAAAGCCACGTTCGAAGTGGAAGCCACCGCATCCGGAACCATGCTGGGAATCTTTTATCCCGCCGATTCCGACGTTGAAGTTTTAAAAGTGATCGCAGCCATTGGCGACGAGGGAGAAGACATTTCCGCGCTTCGTCCGGCTGATGAATCTGCTCCCGCAACTGCCGCACCTGCACCGGCTGTTGAGGAAAAAGTTGAAGCCGCTCCGGCTCCTGTTGCCGCTCCTGCTGTTCAGGCATCCAGCGCGACGGGCCTCGCATCTCCGCGTGCTAAAAATCTGGCCGCAAAAAAAGGTGTAGATATTTCCTCCATTGCCGGCACCGGCCCGAACGGTCGTGTGATTGAACGCGACGTTGCCGCTGCTCAGGCCGTTACTCCGGCTGCCGCTGCAAAAGCCGCTGCTGAAGGCCTGGAACTTCCAGCCGTTGGAACCGGAATGGGTGGCCGCGTGATCGCAGCCGATCTGATGACCGTTGCTCCTGAAGCGGTCGGTGAAGCGGTTGCTTCCATGGACTTCCCGGGTACCGTTAAAGAGATCCCGGTTAAGGGCGTTCGCAAAGTGGTGGCGGGCCGCATGCTCAATTCGCTCCAGAGCACCGCCCAGCTCACGCTCAATACATCAGCCGATGCCCGTTCGGTTCTCGGTTATCGCTCCAAGTGTAAAAACGCTCCGGAAGAAGCCGGCGTCGGCGGAATCAGCATCAACGACGTGGTGCTCTACGCCACCATTAAAACCCTCGGCGAGTTCCCGGAACTCAATGCCCACATGCTCGGCACCAAAATTGTTGAATTCGGCAATGTGCATCTCGGATTCGCAGTGGATACGCCGCGCGGCCTGATGGTTCCGGTTATTCGTTATGCGAACCTGATGACGCTGAAGCAACTCTCCGCAGAAACCAAGCGTCTGGCTGGAGCCTGCATCGACGGCACCATTGATCCGGATGCCCTGAGCGGCGGCACCTTCACGGTAACCAACCTCGGTGCGATGGGCATCGAAAGTTTCACGCCGGTGCTGAACGCTCCTGAAGTCGGTATCCTCGGTGTCTGCAACATTCAGCCGAAGCCGGTCATGAATAAAGACGGCGGTGCCGACTTTGTTCCGCACATGGGCCTCTCGCTCACGTTCGACCACGCCGCTGCGGATGGCGCACCTGCCGCCCGTTTCCTCGCGAGCCTTCGCCTGAAGCTCGCTGCGTTTGAACTCACCCTCGCAGGATAAGGAATTCATATCATGGCTACTGAAGTATTAATGCCGAGACAGGGGCAATCCGTTGAGTCCTGTATCATTATTGAATGGAAAGTTGCGGAAGGCGATACCGTCACCACAGGGCAGGCGCTTTGTGAGGTGGAGACCGATAAAGCGACCTTCGAAGTGGAAGCAACGGCCGACGGAACGATGCTGGGTATCTTCTACCCGGCCGATGCCGATGTCGAAGTGCTGAAAGTGATTGCAGCAATCGGTCAGCCTGGCGAAGACATTTCCGCCATGCGTCCTGCGGATGCCGTTGCTCCGGCAGCGGCTCCAGCTCCGGTTGCGGAAGAAAAAGCTGCTCCGGCGGCCGCTCCGGCTCCGGCCGTTGCGCCGGCTCCGGTTGCGAAAGTTTCCACGGGTGCTGAATACGACATCATTATCATCGGTGCGGGACCGGGCGGCTATGAAATGGCTGAACGGGCTGCGCATAAAGGCCAGAAGGTTCTGCTGGTTGAGAAAAAATATCTCGGCGGCGTTTGCCTGAACTGGGGCTGCATCCCGACCAAGACCCTGCTCAATTCCGCTAAGCATTATGTACACGCCAAAGAAGCTCCGGAATTCGGTGTAACCACCGGCGATGTCAGCTTTGACCTGAAGAAAGTCATGGCCTGGAAACAGGACGTGATTGAAACGCTGCGCGGCGGTGTTGGCGCCATGATGAAAAAGAACAAGGTCGAAGTACTCTACGGCGAAGCCAAGCTGCTTGGTTCCCGTAAGGTGGAAGTGGCCGGAACGGTGTATGAAGCCGACAACGTAGTGATCGCCACCGGCGGTTCCCCGTTCGTTCCCCCGATTCCGGGTGCCGATCAGCCGCATGTGATGACCAGTAAAGAGATTCTGAGTGTTGAGGAAATGCCTAAATCACTGGCCGTTATCGGCGGGGGGGTCATCGGCATTGAGTTTGCCAGCTTCTTCAGCAGTCTCGGTGTTAAGGTCGATGTGATTGAAATGCTCGATGAAATTATTCCCTTCATGGACAACGGACAGGCGCAGGCTTTCCGTAAAGCCCTTAAAGGCAAGGTTGATTTCAATATGGGCTGCCGCGTAACGGCCATCGATGGCCATGACGTGAAATACACCACGAAGTCCGGCGAAGAAAAATCGGTTAACGCCGATATCGTGCTGATGTCCGTCGGCCGTGCGCCGAATCTTTCAGGCATGGGCTTCGAGGAAGCCGGTCTGGACTTCGATCGTCGCGGAATTAAAGCCGACGATCAGATGCGCACCAACCTGCCGAATGTTTATGCCATCGGCGACGTGACCGGCAAGTCCCAGCTCGCGCACTCCGCCACCCGTATGGGTGAGGTTGCGCTGAACACCATTCTCGGTAAGAAAGATTGCTTCCGTACCAATGCCATTCCGTGGGCGGTTTATTCCATCCCCGAAATTGCCGGATGCGGAATGACGGAAGAGCAGGCGAAGGAAGCCGGCCATAACGTTGAATCTGCTCAGCTGCCATTGATTATGAGCGGACGTTTTCTGGCTGAGAACGGTAAGAAAGGGCCGGGTTCTGTGAAGGTCGTAATCGATTCCGATACGCGCGCTCTGCTCGGTGTTCATGCATTCGGAGCTTACTGCTCAGAATTTATCTGGGGGGTTGCAGCGTTGATCGAATCCGGTCTGCGTGTTGAAGACGTTCAGGAAATTGTCTTCCCGCATCCAACCGTTGGAGAAGTTATCCGCTCAACCATGTTTCAGTTTTAATTAGAATTAATCAGGAGAAAACCTATGCCAAAGAATCAAGTCATCTGTCCCGAAGAGTCCCGCAAACCGGGTAAAGTCACCTTCAAGCCGATTCCGATCAATCAGTACAAATCGGACTACAAGAAGGAAGAGAAGAAATACGGTAAAGACGGTCTGGTCAAGATGTACTACGACATGCTCATGATCCGTGAATTCGAAACCATGCTGAACCAGATTAAGGTTCAGGGCACCTATGAAGGTATGGAATACAATCACCCCGGACCGGCTCACTTGTCGATCGGTCAGGAAGCCGCTGCGGTCGGTCAGTCCGTTCACCTTGATACCGATGACTACATTTTCGGTTCACACCGTTCGCACGGTGAAATCATGGCGAAGTGTCTTTCTGCCATCGATAAGCTGGACGACGACAAGTTGACTTCGATCATGGAAGAGTTCTTCGACGGCGCCACATTGAACGTTGTTAAAGACGGATCGCAGGAAAACGTTAAAGATCTCGCCGAAGATTTCATCCTGTACGGAACACTGGCTGAAATCTTCGCTCGTCAGACGGGTATCAACAAAGGTCTCGGCGGTTCGATGCACGCCTTCTTCATTCCTTTCGGTTCCATGCCGAACAACGCCCTCGTTGGTGGTTCTGCCGACATCTCCGTTGGTTCTGCCATGAACAAGCTGATCAATCGCAAACCGGGTATCGTGATTGCCAACATCGGTGATGCTTCCATGGGTTGCGGTCCGGTATACGAAGGTATCTGGATGGCTGCGATGGACCAGTATGTTGAGCTCTGGGATAAAGAGTTCGGACATCCGCCGGTGATGATCAACATCATGAACAACCAGTATGGTATGGGTGGACAGACCGTGGGTGAAACCATGAGTTACAAGTTTGCTGCACGTATCGGTGCCGGTGTTAATCCGGACCAGATGCACGCCGAGCGCGTGGACGGTTACAACCCGCTGGCCGTTGCGGATGCAACGGAACGCAAGAAGAAGATTCTTGAAGACGGTAAGGGGCCGGTTCTGCTCGACATCATTACCTACCGTATGTCCGGTCACTCACCTTCCGATGCCTCTTCCTACCGTTCCAAAGAGGAAATGGAAGCCTGGGAAGAAGCGGATTGCGTGCGCAACTTCGGCGAATACCTCATGGAAAACGGTGCACTGACTGAAGCGGATGCTGAAGCGCTGAAAGCGAAAGTGGTTGCCAAGGTTTCCAAAGCGATGAAGCTGTCGATCGACGAAACGGTTTCCCCGTATTCCGACGTTAACCAGATCGAAGGCATGATGTATTCCAACAGCAAGGTTGAGAAGTTTGATGACCGCGAGCCGGAACTGCTCGAAAAGCTGGAAGACAATGCCCGCGTTAAAAAGCTGAAGCGCAAACAGCGTTATGCGTTCGATGAAAACGGTGCTCCTTACAAAGCCAACCAGCTTTACACCTACCGTGACGGTATCTTCGAAGCGATGGCACATCGTTTCACAACGGATCCGACCATGATTGCCTACGGTGAAGAAAACCGTGACTGGGGCGGGGCGTTTGCCTGTTACAACGGGTTGACCGAACTGCTGCCTTATCACCGCCTGTTCAACTCGCCGATTTCTGAAGGTGCCATCGTTGGTACTGCTTGCGGATATGCCCTCAGCGGCGGCCGTGTGGTGGCTGAGCTGATGTACTGCGATTTCATGGGCCGTGCCGGTGACGAAATCTTCAACCAGATTTCCAAATGGCAGTCCATGTCGGCCGGTATTCTGAAAATGCCGCTGACCCTGCGTGTATCCGTGGGTAACAAATACGGTGCTCAGCACTCGCAGGACTGGACGGCGATGGTGAACCACATCCCGGGACTGAAAGTGTACTACCCGGCAACTACGAATGATGCCAAAGGTATGCTCAACCTGGCGCTGGCCGGAACCGACCCGGTGATCTTCTTCGAATCGCAGAAAACCTACGGTGTGGGCGAGCTGTTTGAAAAAGGCGGCGTTCCGGAAGGCTACTTCGAAACCGAAGAAGGCGAACCGGCTGTACGTACGCAAGGTAAAGACCTGACGCTGATCACCCTCGGCCCGGTTCTCTACAGCGGCATGAAGGTTGTTGAAGAGATGAAGGAAAAATATGGAATGGAAGTTGAATTGATCGACCTTCGTTTCGTAAATCCGCTGAACTACGACAAGCTGGTTGAGTCCATCAAGAAGACCGGTCGTGTGGTACTGGCTTCCGACTCGGTTGAACGTGGCTCCTGCCTGCACAACATTGCGGCGAACCTGACCAACTTGTGCTTCGACTACCTCGATGCGCCGCCGGTTGTGATCGGTGCGAAGAACTGGATCTCACCTGCTGCGGAAATGGAAACAGACTACTTCCCGCAGGCAAGCTGGATCATCGACGCGATTCACGAGCGTGTGGTGCCGCTGCCGGGCCATGTGGTTGAACACAACTACACCAACGGCGAAATGCAGCGTATTGCTCGTCTCGGTGTGTAAATGAGTTAAACGTGACTGGTGAGGCGTGATTCAAACTTCACGTCTCACTCGTCACGAAACCAGAGGTTTAGACTATGGGTTATGAAGATTTAAACGCTTCCACGATTGCGGAACGCCTTGCGGCGGTTCGTGAGCATGGAGAAGAACGCTGCAAACAGGGCGTCACGCAGACGGAAGAAGTGAACAACCATGTTCACTCGACCTATTCGTTCAGTCCTTATTCGCCGACGATGATTGCGGTCAAAGCCGCCGAAGCCGGCCTGCGGACCGTGGGGATTATGGACCACGATTCCGTGTCCGGATGCGCGGAGTTTCTTGAAGCTGCCAAAGTGGTTAATATTGCCAGCACGGCCGGATGTGAAATCCGCGTGAATATGGACGATACGATCATGCAGGGGCGGAAGACGAATAATCCTGATGAGCCGAATATCACCTATATTGCATTTCATGGAATTCCTGCGGATAAGTTCCAGGCGTTGGAAAACTTTCTGAAGCCGATCCATGAAGCGCGGATTCGCCGGGACCGCAAAGAAGTGGATAAGCTCAACCGGATTCTTAAAGACCGGGGGGCGCCCACGCTTGATTTTGACGCGGACGTAATGCCGATCTCTCAGGCTGCCAACGGTGGTTCAATCACGGAACGTCATATTCTGTATGCGCTGTCGCTGAAGCTGATTGAGCAGTGCGGGAAAGGTCAGCCGCTGGTTGATTTTGTGGAAAACCAGATGAACATTCCAATCACTGGAAAACTTCGTGAAGTGTTGCTGGAACTCTATAACCCGCACTATGCCTACGACCTGCTCGGTGCATTCAAATCCAATCTCGTGCCGGAGTTTTTCCTGCAATCCAGTTACGAAGAGTGTATTACCGTTTATAAGGCGGTTGATTTTGCGAATGAAATCGGCGCCATTCCGGCTTATGCCTACCTCGGCGACGTGGGCGAATCGCCGACCGGTGACAAAAAAGCGGAAAAGTTTGAAGATGATTTTCTTGATGATCTGGTACCGGAACTCGCGAAGATCGGTTTCCAGGCCATTACCTACATGCCGCCGCGGAACACCCGTGAGCAACTGGCCCGGCTGCAGAAACTGTGTAAGGAAAACGGACTGATGGAAATCAGTGGTGTGGACATCAACAGTTCGCGCCAGTCGTTTAACTGCCCGATTCTGCTGGAACCGGAATTTGCGCATCTGGCCGATGCCGCCTGGGCCTTGATTGCCCATGAAAAACTGGCCGCGCAGGATCCGAAACTTGCGCTGTTTAATCCGGAAAACCCGATGGCCTCATTATCGCTCGATGAGCGGCTTGCAAAATATGCAGACATCGGAAAACGTATGGACCATACCCAACCTGAAAAGGCGATTGAATTACTATGAAAACATTAGGCATTGCTCCGCTGTTGCGCGGACTTACATTTGATGGGGAAAAAGGCGATATCGTCGTTTCCTGTGAAACAATTGAAAATCCGGAACTGAGTTGCTCGCTGGATGAACTCGAAACAAAGTTCACCAAAGGCGTTCGGTCGGTGTTGGTCGAAGGAGCCGGCGCATTCCAGCTCGGCGAAGATTACGACGATGCTGTGAACGGAACTTCCAATGCCCGGAAAGTGACCGGACGTGCGGGCGTAATCAACAATAAGGTCTGTGTGGTAACCGGCGGCGCTCAGGGATTCGGCGAAGGCATTGTGCGCGCACTGATTGCTCAGGGAGCGCTGGTTTTCATTGCCGACATGAATGTGGATGGAGCCAAGGGGCTGGCCGACGAGCTGAATAAAGAAGCCGGTCGTACGGTTGCTTTCGGTGTTGCTGTGAATGTAACCGACGAAGAGTCGGTGCTGAAGATGGTCGGTGAAGTGGTGGATACCGCTGGCGGGATCGATCTGTTTGTCAGCAATGCCGGCGTTCTGAAAGCGGGCAGTGTGAAAGAAATGTCACTCAAGGATTTCGAGTTCGTGACCGACGTGAACTATGTCGGCTTCTTCCTCTGCACCAAGCATGTTGCTCCGGTGATGGAAGCCATGAACAAACCGTCCGGCAAGTATTTCACCGACATCATCTGCATCAGCTCGAAATCAGCGCTGGAAGGTTCAAACAAAAACGGCGCTTATGCCGGTTCCAAATTCGGTTCGGTCGGCCTGGTTCAGAGCTTTGCCAAAGAGCTGGTCACAGACAACACCAAAGTGAACACCGTTTGTCCGGGTAACTTCTTCGACGGCCCGCTCTGGAGCGATCCGGATCGCGGACTGTTTGTTCAGTATCTGACCACCGGCAAAGTACCCGGCGCAGAAACCGTGGAAGATGTGAAACGCTTCTACGAAGCACAGGTTCCGATGAACCGCGGTTGCGATGGCGAAGATGTTACCAAAGCCATTCTCTATTCTGTGGAACAGAAATATGAAACCGGCCAGGCCATCCCCGTAACCGGCGGCCAGGTGATGCTTAACTAACGAACCGCAGAATATCGAACAGGGAATATTGAATCCCGAAATGACTTAAAACATAAAACCTAAAACTTAAAACAGGTGAACTTATGAAAACTAAAGCAGTTAGACTTTACGGCGAGAAGGATTTGCGGTTGGAGGAGTTCGAACTTCCAGCCATTGGAGAAAATGAAATCCTGGCCAAGATTGTATCCGATTCCATCTGCATGTCGTCCTATAAAGCGGCGTCGCAGGGCACGAACCACAAACGCATCCCCAATGACGTTGCAGATGATCCTATCATTATCGGTCACGAGTTCTGCGGCGAAATCGTTGAGGTCGGCGGCAGATGGACGGATCGTTTTAATGCAGGTGATAAATTTTCGATTCAGCCTGCGATCAACTACGAAGACGGACCGGTCGGCATTCTTTCTGCTCCGGGCTATTCCTACCGCCACATCGGTGGTGACTCACAGTATGTGATCATCCCGGCGGAAGTGATGGAGCAGGACTGCCTGCTGCCGTTTAACGGCGAAGCCTACTACCACGGTTCGCTGGCTGAACCGATGTCCTGCATCGTGGGCGGATTCCACGCCAACTACCACACAACGCCCGGCAGCTATGTGCACAGCATGGGTATTGTTGAAGGCGGCGCGATGGCGCTGCTGGCCGGAGTCGGCCCGATGGGACTCGGTGCCATTGACTATGCGATCCATTGCGATCGCAAGCCCGGCCTGCTGGTGGTCACCGATATCGATACCGCCCGCCTCGAGCGCGCTGCTTCGATCTACACGGTTGAAGAAGCCAAAGCCAACGGCGTTGAACTGATCTACGTTAATACCGCTGAAGAAGGTAAAGGTGTTGATTATCTCAAGTCGCTGACTCCGAAAGGCGAAGGCTACGACGATGTGTTTGTTTATGCACCGGTTGCTCCGGTCATCGAACAGGCGGATAAGATTCTTGGTTTTGACGGCTGTCTGAACTTCTTTGCCGGTCCGACCAATACGGAATTCTCCGCACAGTTTAACTTCTACAATGTGCACTATGCAGCAACGCACGTGGTGGGAACCAGCGGCGGTAACACCGACGATATGGTTGAATCGCTGACAATGATGGAAGCCGGAAAACTGAATCCCTCCACCATGGTTACACACGTGGGCGGTCTGGACGCGGTGATTGAAACCACGTTGAACCTCCCGAACATCCCGGGCGGCAAGAAGCTGGTCTATAACAACGTCAGCATGCCGCTGGTTGCACTCGACGATCTGAAAACTATGGAAGGCGATCTCTATCAGGGACTGGCAGCCATTGTCGAAAAAGCAAACGGTCTGTGGAGCCCGGAAGCCGAACGCTTCCTGCTCGAAAACGCACCGGCCATCTAAGGAAATTCAATGTTCGGTCTGATTTTCGATGTGGATGGCGTGATTGCCGACACAGAACGGGTGAACGCAGAGGCCTCGATCAAGGTCTTTGCGGACCTGTTCGGTGTGCAGGGCGTTGTCCGTTCGGATTTCGAGGCCGGGCTCGGGCGCGGTGCGGCGGAATATGTCCGTGCCGCCGCGCGTGTGCATGGTGTTGAACTGTCCGATGAACAGGTTGAAGCGGCCACCGAGGCGCGGCAGGATAATTTTCTGGCCATGTTGAGAGATAAGCCGCTTCCGGCGTTCCCCGGTGTGCTGGAACTGATGAACGGAGCCATGGCGCGCGAGGATTTTCGCGTCGGCATCGCCACCAGCAGCACACGGGAAAAGTCGAAGGCCGTTCTAAAATCCGCCCAGGTTCCGTATACGCAAATGGCGTATGTGACGGGCAGCGATGTAAAAAATAAAAAGCCGCACCCGGAGCTGTTTCTGACAGCGGCCGAAAAACTCAGGCTTGCTCCTGAGCGGTGCGTGGTGATAGAAGATGCGCCCAACGGAATTGAAGCGGCAAAGGCCGCCGGCTGCCGGTGCATTGCCGTAACCAACTCCGCAGGGCGTGAAAAACTGATGGATGCCGACCGGGTTGTAGACTCGCTGGTGGAAGTCGATCTCCAGATATTGGAAACTTTACTGAAATAAGGTCGGGGAAAAACAGCGGGCACGTTGCCGCTTTAACGATAACTAAATTAATGGGAATAAAATAATGGATCTAAATCTTATTGCTAACACGATTCGCGGACTCTCCATGGACGGTGTCCAGGCCGCCAACTCCGGTCACCCGGGCATGCCGATGGGTATGGCTGATGTGGCTGCCGTTCTTTGGTCGCAGTATTTGAAACACAACCCGGAAAATCCGGCCTGGGCCGATCGCGACCGCTTCGTGCTGTCTGCCGGTCACGGCTCCATGCTGATCTATTCGCTGTTGCACCTCTCGGGCTACGATCTGCCGATTGAAGAGCTGATGAATTTCCGCCAGTGGGACAGCAAGACAGCCGGTCATCCGGAATACGGCCACACGGTGGGTGTGGAAACCACCACCGGACCGCTCGGTCAGGGCTGCGGTAACGCGGTTGGTATGGCGATTGCCGAAGAAATGCTGGCAGCGCGCTTCAACACCGAAGCCAAAAAGATTGTCGACCACTACACCTACGTGATCTGCTCGGAAGGTGAGCTGGAAGAAGGCATCTCAAACGAAGTATTTTCCCTGGCCGGTAACCACGGCCTCGGAAAAATGGTCGTGTTCTACGACGAAAACTTTATCTCCATCGAAGGCGATGTCCGCATCACCTACACCGACGATGTGGTAAAACGTATGGAAGCCTACGGCTGGCAGGTTCAGACCGTCGACGGTCACGACCACGCCGCCATTGCTGCGGCTATCGACGCGGCTCAGGCTGAAACTGAAAAGCCGTCCTTCATTGTTTGCAAAACCAAAATCGGTTTTGGTTCCCCGAATAAAGAGGGTACACACGACTGCCACGGTGCTCCGCTGGGCGAAGAAGAAGTGGTACTCACCAAAAAAGCACTCGGCATGTCCGAAGAAAAATTCTTCGTTCCGCAGGAAGTGCGCGACGCATTCGCCGCCCGTCTCGAAGAGATGAAGCAGGTTGAAGCAGCATGGAACACCGATTTCGCTGCATGGCGCGAAGCCGATGCGGCTCTGGCTGCTCAGTGGGATGTGCACATGAATCAGGAAATTCCGGCCGATCTCGCTGAGAAAATGCCGGTTTTCGATGGTCCGATTGCAACCCGTTCCGCTTCCGGTAAAGTGCTGCAGGAACTCGCCAGGGAACTTCCGTTCCTCGTGGGTGGATCTGCCGACCTGGCCGGATCCAACATGACTCACCTGAACGACTACTCCGACATTGGTAAGAATGCCTTCGAAGGACGCAACTTCCACTACGGTGTGCGCGAAATCGGAATGGGTGCCATCATGAACGGTATTCAGGTTCACGGCGGCTTCCGGATCTACGGGGCCACCTTCCTGGTCTTCGCCGACTATGTTCGCCCGACCCTGCGTGTTGCGGCTCTGATGAACCTGCCGGTGATTTATGTTCTGACGCACGACAGCTTCTGGGTGGGCGAAGATGGACCGACGCATCAGCCGATCGAAACAATCAGCAGCCTGCGCATGATGCCGAACGTGACCGTTCTGCGCCCGAGCGATCCGAAAGAAACCGGGTGTGCCTGGCAGGCCGCACTGAAGAATACCTCGGGACCAAGTGTTCTGTGTCTGACGCGTCAGAATCTCGAAGTGCTTGATCGCTCCAAATACAACATGGATGGTCAGCTCACCAAAGGGGCCTACACCATCTACCAGAGCGGTGAAGGTCAGCCGGATCTGCTGATGATCGCCACCGGTTCCGAAGTGAAAACCACACTCGATGCCGCTGAGAAGATCGCCGCCGAAGGCACGAACGTCCGTGTGGTCAGCATGCCTTGCCGCGAACTGTTCGAAGCGCAGGACGCAGCGTACCAGAGCGAAGTGATGGCCGACGGCTGCACCAAGCGCATGGTGGTTGAAGCCGGAACGTCTTATGGTTGGGAAAAATACATTGGCCGCTGTGGCGCAACCGTGTGTAAGGATACGTTCGGTGCCTCCGCACCGGGTGGTCTGCTCGCAGAAAAATTCGGTTTCACTGCGGACAACGTTTATAACGTTGCCAAGGAACTGCTTGGATAATTCTTAGTGATTTGCATGGGAAGTCGTTTTCGGGAGTGCGTATCCATCTACTTCCTTCTATGGCTTTCCATGCTTCCTTTCGCTCCTTTCCGGAGCTTACAGAGCCCTGTTTTCAGGGCTCTTTTTTGTGTGCGCCCGGCAGGGCGGAAGACAGTGCTCAGCCGTTTATTGACGGAAAAGGGGGATGCCCCTACTATCTCATGCATGAAAAAACTCTTAATGGTGATGTTGGCAGGGGCCTCAGCGGTGATGGCGCAGAGTGAAGTTAAATTATGGAATGGCGACATGCCCGGCGTCGGGGCGAAAGAGGCGGAGTGTCTCAAGCCTGATCGGGGCGATGGGGTGGATCGTCTGACGAATGTAAGCGAACCCCTGTTACAAATGTTTTTACTGAAGGATGCACAGGCTCCTGTGCCTTTTGTGATTGTGTGTCCGGGTGGAGGCTACGGAATCCTGAGCTGGAATAAAGAGGGGACGGATATTGCCGAATGGTTGAATTCGGTCGGGGTTTCCGCTGCGGTGCTGAAATACCGATGCCCGAAAAACCGTGCAGGCGCTTTGGAAGATGCCAAGCAGGCGGTGTGGCTGGCTCGGGAACGTTCCAAGGATTGGAACATTGATTCGACGAAAATCGGAATGCTGGGTTTTTCGGCCGGCGGTCACCTGACAGCGGCGTGCAGTAATTCGGAGGAGCGTCCGGATTTCTCGGTGTTGGTTTATCCGGCCTACCTCTTCAAAAAGGATACCATTGAGCTGGTGGACGAAATCAACGTGGATGCCGACACGCCCCCGGCTTTTGTAGTGCAGACCAAAGACGATAAAAAGTACTATCGAAGCACACTGGCCTACACAGCCGCACTGGATGCGGCCGGCGTTGAAGTGGAATCGCATCTCTTTGCCAAGGGCGGACATGGCTATGGCATGCGCAAAACCGGGCATCCGGTCAGCCAATGGCCGCAGCTCTGCGAGTCGTGGATGCACGAGATGGGTTTTCTGAAATAGAGGCCTAAGGTCTAGAGGTCGAAAGTCGAAGGTCTGCCAGCGAGGTGGACCTTCGACTTTTGACTTTTAGACTATTTTACTCCCAGAGCTGAGCGGGATAGGTGCCTGCGTCGTGCATGGCCTGCAGAGCCTTTACGACGGAGGGGCGGTCATCCGGATAGGTGACGCCGAACCACTGGGCATCGGAGCTCAGGACTTTAATTTTTGTTTCCCCGTTTTCCATCATGCGGGTGACGATGTCGGGGATGTACCACTCCGATTTCAGTTCGCCGCCTTTTTCGGTCAGGAAGGCCACGAATTTTTCTTCCAGGGTCTGGAAAAATTCAGGGGCGAATCCCCAGAAGTTCATTGAGACCATTTCTTCGCCGGTCATATCGGTGACCGCCCCGTTTTCGATGTATTGAACCGTGCCGGAATCATTCGTGATGATTTCCGTGCGTTCGTTGACTTCCGAAAGGTAGCCTTCCTGAATTTCACAGACGCCGCGGGAAACCGAGCCGAACGGGGAGAGGGTATTTTTCAGCTTATAGCCGACCATGCAGCTGTCGCCGTTTTCCAGTGCTTGGAAACCCGCCGCAATCGTTTGATAGGCTTCGGCGCCATAGAAGTCGTCTGCGTTCTGAACACAGAAGGGCTCAGCAACGACATCCTTGCAGGCCAGTACGGCCTGGCCGGTACCCCAGGGTTTGGTGCGCCCTTCGGGAAGGCTGAAGCCATCCGGCAGATCTTCCAATGATTGGAATGCGTATTGAACGTCGATTTGGTCGGTAAACTTCCGGCCGACCTGTTCCTTGAATTCATTTTCAAAGTCATGGCGGATCACAAAGACCACTTTCCCGAAACCGGCCTTAATGGCATCAAAGATGGAGTATTCCAGCAGGGTTTCCCCGTTGGGGCCTACCGGATCGAGTTGTTTAAGGCCGCCGTAGCGGCTGCCCATGCCGGCGGCCATAATTACGAGTGTCGGTTTCATTGCACGTCCTTTGTTTAAAATGAAGGAGCAGGCTAGCAGGGGCGTACAGGAAATTGAATTGTTAAAGAGCGTAAATCACGACCACGATTCGCGGAATGAAATGGGTGGTTCTTTTCTCAAAACCGCCATGTACGTGGGAATTTTCCTAAATAAGCGAATTCAGCCGTTGCTGGATAAAGCGCCATCCAGAAATTTTTGATCGAATTCTCCAGCAGTACCGGAAATGTTATAATTGGCTATAAATTAATAATTATATTGGCATGAGGATTGCATCACTTATAAAAAGTTTAATTGATGGCGGTGAGGTGTGGAGCAGATGCGTGTCATGAACGATGAAGATAAAATCGAACAGATTTTCAGTCTTTTTATCAGATGTCCATTGGGTCGGGAGAAGGCGGATTGCCCGGCAAAAATAATGAGGTCGAAATCGATGGAAGACCGGTTTCAGGTGCTGATGAACATAAGCCGGGATGAGGCCGATGCCTTTCTCGCATATCATAATGAATGTGCACGCGAGTAGTTACCAATGGTGCTGGGCCGTATTGGCGGCAGGTGTTGCAGCTTCGAGAGTGAATCAGTTCCCGAACGTGTAGCGGTGTTTCAAAATTCTTGTTGTTCAGGATAGGTGAAAATATGAAATCGGTAACCGATCAACTCTGCTATGATATTTTCAGTTCAGTGCGGACGCGGGATGGTCATGCACCCGGCCTGCTGACGGAAGAGGAGAAAGCTCTTCTTGTGGAATCGCTGCCGACCGGGGAATTCATCGTTTTTGAATCTGATTCCTCTGCACCTCATCTGGCGACGACCGGCAGGCATTGGTGGTGCCAAAAGGATGGTTCGCATCAGGAAGAGATGCTGCATGCATTTAAATCATTATGCAAGAGAGGGTATATTCGGCATATGACGCATTGTGTATTCCGATTATCCGGTAGTGGTATCCAAGCTGCTCGAAATCACGCATCCAGTGCGAGGACCAATTGCCGGAGTGTCAGAAAACCGATCGCCGACCGTACGATGTTCATTTCATTACTCTAAGGGATCATGCGGGGCTGCATGGCGCAGTCAACGGCCGAAAAAAAAGATGGCGGAGGAGGGGGGATTCGAACCCCCGAGACAGGAACTGCCCACACGATTTCGAATCGCGCGCCTTCAACCACTCAGCCACCCCTCCGGAATCACAGGAATCTGTGAAGAGGCAAAAAGGTAGTCACTTCGTCCCGTTCGGGCAAGTTCTTTTGTTTCCAATGTCTGTAATGGAGCTTATTTAGACTCGATCGGGAGGGGGGGCAGGTTTATTCTCAGGGTGTTGAACGAAAGGAGTGAAATTGTGAATACCTTACTTCTGTTGATTCTGAAGATTGCTGTTAGCGTGGCTTTTCTCAGCACAGGTGTTGCAAAGCTCATGAAGGCACGGCCGATGGTTAACCAGTTTCATGAGTTCCGGCTCCCGTTGGAAATTATGTATTTGATCGGGGTGCTGGAGGTAGTCGGTGCAGCGGCTCTATGGTATGCCCCGATGTCCCTTTGGGTGTTTTCGTGCCTCGGGTGTCTTATGGCCGGAGCAATCAAGAGCCATTTTGATGCGAAGCACGCGATTGGCAGTATGCTTCCGTCCGTAATTCTGCTGGGATTGTGCATTGCTGGGGCGTTACTGGATGGCTGGCTGAATTAGTCGTATTTCGGATATCGGGCCGGGTCGTCGCCGGGCGCGACCTGCTTCCAGTGTTTGTAAGACCAGAGCCAGGATTCGGGGTGTGAGCGGATCTGTTTGCTGATGACATCGACGATCTGCTGGGTGAGTTCTTTCACAATTTTATCCTGATTCCGGGTTTTGTCATAGACCGGAGGAGTGATGACCTGACCGGTGTAGGCTTCATATTTTCCGCCGCCGATGGGCTGGCTGAACGCAAAAATAATGTCGGTGCCGGTGCGGTAGGCCAGATGAGCGGGAGCGGATGAGACGGGTGTGGGCATGCCGAGAAAGTTGATCCAGATGCCGCCTTCCGATTCAGATGTGTTTTGATCGAGCACGAATGCGGCTTTCCCTTTTTTCCTGAAGCGGGCAATCAGGGTGCGCATGGCTCCTTCGCGGGGGATGATGCTTTGGCCGGTGCGTTGGCGGAGCGTATTGAGCAGTTTGTCGATGGCTGCATTTTTTGTGACCGCCGCGACGCTGGCGACATCAATCCCCAGCAGGCCGCTCTCCAGGCCGATCAGTTCCCAGTTTCCGGTATGTGCCGTGATGATGATATGGGCCTGCTCTTCAAAGTAGGGGCCTTCGGCGGGGATAAAGCGCTGATATTTTTTTGCCCGCTTTTCGGTATTCATGGAAAACCAGAAGATGTCGGACATGGTGCGGGTAAAGCTGATGAGTGAGCTTTTGAGTATTTTTCTTTTTTCCGCATCTGTTTTGGTATCACCGAATACTACGTCCAGATTTGCCATGCCCGTGGTGCGTTCCCTTTTTGCAAAGTAGAAGGTGGAAGTCCCGGCAATCCAGGTGACTCCCATCATGAATGTACGTGGTAAAAGGGGGATGATGACCGTGGCTAGGCGGAAGAAGAAGGTTTCAATCGGCCGGCGGGCGGCTCTTCGGATATCTTGAAGTCGACTCATAGGTTCCTTGTTTGGTGAATAACCGTATTACCGCCCGTTGAGAATTGCCATGCAATATAAACTCAATTTATAGAGTACAAAAATGGTCTTATTATTTTGTGGTATTGAAAGCGCGGTTGGATATGCTTTTGCGTAATCAACGGAGGTTTGTATATGAATAAAATATATGCAGCGATTTTAAGCATGGCACTGGGAACCACTTTTTCAGTATTTGGAGAAAGTGTGGATTATAAAGTAAGCGGGGTTACGTTTGCAGGGCATATTGAAAAGGCATCTGAAGATGCTCCGTTGGTACTTCTTGTTCATGACTGGGATGGGCTGACCGATTATGAGGTTAAGCGCGCGGGTATGCTCAAGGCATTGGGCTATTCCGTGTTTGCCATCGACCTGTATGGAAAAGGCGTGCGGCCCACCGCAATTGCCGACCGGAAAAAGTGCATGGGCATGCTCACGGGCGATCGCCCGAAAATGCGTGATTATATGAGGGGAGCGCTGTCTTTTGCAAAAGAGCAGGGGTTGAATACGGAAAACTGCGTGGCCATGGGCTATTGTTTTGGCGGAACGGCGGTGCTTGAGCTGGCGCGATCGGGCGAAGATCTAAAGGGTTTTGCCTCATTCCATGGTGGGCTGGGTCTGCCAGAAGGGCAGGATTATTCCAAAGTGACGGGTGAATATCTGATCATGCACTCCATTACAGACGGTATGGATCCGTTTTCTCAGCTGGCCGAAGGGTTGGAAAAGGCCGGCGTCGGGGCGCAATTGATTTGTTATGCCGGTGCGCCGCATGGCTGGACGGTATTCGGGAGCCCGCGCTACGCGGAAAAACAGGATGCAGCATCCTGGAACCATTTTATCCAATATCTGGAAGATACACTTAAATAGAAAAGGAAACCATGAAAGCACACACAGCAAGTTTGATTAATGCACTGGTTCTAATCGCCTTTGGTCTTTGGGCCTATTTCGGTTCGGAAACCCCTTCAAAAACCGCGCTGATTCCGGCCGGATTCGGGATCGTTATTCTTTCCCTCTATAAGGGGATCAAAAAGGAAGACAAAATCGTGGCTCATCTGGCGGTACTTTTGACGCTCATTATTCTTATTGCCCTGATCAAGCCTCTGACGGCGGCGCTGGGGCGTAGCGATTCGATGGCGGTTCTCCGTGTTGTTGTCATGATGCTGACAACCGCGGTCTCCATGTTCGCCTTCATTAAAAGCTTTATTGATGTGCGTAAAGCCCGTGCCGCGAATGCCGGTCAGGGGTAGTTTCCCTCGCAGAGGCGCAGAGTCCGCTGAGATCATTATTGAATAACCTCTGCGCTCTCCGCGGCTCTGCGAGAAGTGACTCTATGACGGGAGGCATCGTTGACCGCAAAGCCTGGGGTGACCGGTGCATGGATTTCCTCAATACACTTCCTCCTAAATAAAGAAGCCCCTCAGTATTTCCCGGTTTATTGACTAAATGGTACGATATGCATCGTCCCTTAATCAAATAGCGGGAGAGATACGTGTTCGAAAGTTGGGAAGAGATCGTTTTTACGTTGGTGGCTCCTTTGCTGGCGGCACAGATTTTCCTGATGGTACTGGTTTATTTTACGGTGGTTCGAAAGCGCATCTCTGCCTTTTACAAAGGATACGTTCTCTTTTTAGCCAGTTTCATCCTGTTTCTGGTCGGGCGTCCGTTTCAGTTTCACTATCAGGAGGCGGAGGTTGGTCAGTACATCCTCTACACGCGTATTTTCCTTTTATATGCCGCCGCGATTCCTTCGCTTCTGATTGCCGCGGCCGCCCAGTCCGGAATTGAAAAGAAGCGGTGGCTCCACTGGGGAGCTTACGGTGGAGGCCTCCTCGTAACATTTCTCTATATCCTATATCGCCAAGCATGGTTTGATCGATTTGTGATCACTCGTGAAATGCGCTCGTGGGTTGCTGATTATGAGGGCATCTTTTTCCCGCATCTAATCCAGGCCGTTGGCGTGGGGGTTCTGCTGGCGCTTCCGAGTTTGTACTTAATGGTTCGTGAATTGCGGGGAGCACGAAATTCCAAGCAACTGGCCTTCCTGTTCGGTGCCTTCCTGTTCGGCGCCATCATGTTCTTTGCTTCGCTCACTAAGGAATCCCTGGGCTATTTCTATATCGGCTCCATTCTGAGCGCCCTTTGCTGGAGCTGGGCGGTTTTTCAGGATGTGCGCGATATGAAGGGACGGGTTTCTCTGTTGAAAGATGAATTGCAGAGTCGGGTTCAATCGGGCGGCCAGAACGTGGACGACGTGCTCGACGATCTAGAGCAGCTTTCTATCCGATGAAGGGCTACTTTAAGTTTTTCACCGGACCGCATGGGGGCGACGGCCGTGCGGCGGTGATTATAAAGATGACGGCCTCCGACGGAACGATCGGCTGGGGCCAGAGTGTGCCGATTGCCAAATGGAGCTATGAAACGCTCGAAACGGCCACCATTGCCCTGCGCGATTACTATGTGCCGGCGCTGATTGGACATGATCCGCAGGATATTGCGGGCGCCCATAAGCTTATGGATAAGGCGATTGCTCCCGGTTTTTCAACCGGTATGCCCATTACGCGCGCGGGAATTGATATTGCCCTCCACGATCTGATTGGGAAACTCAAGGGCCAGTCGCTCGCGCAGATGTGGGGCAAAACTTCCAGTGATCGGATAAAGCTCAGTTGGACCGTGAACGTAAAGTCGCTCGACGACATCGAAAAGGTGATGGGCGAGGGGAGCAGGCAGGGCTATCGAAACTTTAATATAAAGGTAGGCCCAGACCCGTCGTTCGATGTGGAGCTGGCGAAACGGGTACGAAAAAACGCGCCGGACTGTTTTCTGTGGGCGGACGCTAACGGTGGCTACACGGTTGAAAAGGCGCTCGAAGCAGCGCCGAAGCTGGCGGATGTCGGGGTGGTGGATATTCTCGAAGCGCCGCTGCGCCCGAACCGGATCAGCGGATATCAGGCACTGAAAAAGCAGGGGGCGTTGCCGATCCTGATGGACGAGGGGGTCGTGAGCCCAACCGATCTGGAGGAATTCATTAAGCTGCGCATGCTGGATGGTATTGCATCGAAGCCATCGCGCTGCGGCGGTTTGACCTCGAATAAACGGCAGATAGAACTCTGCCGGGAAAACGGCTTGATGTGGGTTGGCAGCGGCCTGACCGATCCGGATATTTCGCTGGCAGCGACCTTGGGGCTCTATGGCGCATTTGGTTTGCAGAAGCCTGCGGCGCTCAATGGCGATCAGTTTCTTAATGCCGATGTACTGAAAAAAAGAATCCGGGTCGAGGATGGCTATGCCTATGTTCCGCATGGCCCCGGCCTTGGCATTGAGGTCGATGAAGAAAAAGTGGTTGAACTGATGAAGCGTAGTGGTGGTGACAAGTTATTGAAAGGGATAAAATGAGCGGTAACAGATGGGAGATTGCGGGAGGCAACCACGTAGTGGCGGCTCTACCGGTAAAGCCTGCACTACGTGCTGGCTTGGCGTGTGCCGTGATGGGATTGGTTCTCGGCACGGCCGCCAAAGAATATATAACCGCACCCAAGGCCGGGGCCATCAAACCTCCGACGGAGGAGTGGGTCGCCAGGATCGAATCGCTGGCGCCGGGGAAACCAACGGCGGTTCCGGCCAAGCCTCGCAAGGTGTTGGTGTTTTCGCTGGCGACGGGCTTTAAGCATACCGTTGCACCTCACGTTAAAGAGGTGGCGAAGGTACTCGCTGAAAAGAGCGGGGCTTTTGAGGTCGTGCTTAATGATGATATCGCTGTGTTCGAAAAAGGGAGCCTGGCGCAATATGATGCCGTGCTGTTGAATAATGTCTGTCCGGACCGGGAAAGGCGCGATGTATTCTGGGATGTCCTTAAAGAGGATGATAAGGCCGCCGCATACGAAGCCAACCTGCTCGACTATGTTGCGGGAGGTGGAGGACTCGTGGTGATACATGGTGCCATTGCGTTTCAGAATAACTCAGCGGCCGTTAGTGAAATGATCGGAGGTAGCTTTGATTGGCATCCCAAATTTCAGATGGTGACGTTGGACCTGGTTGACCCGGTACATCCTTTGGTTGGGGGCTTTGAGGGAAAAGGATTTGTGCATCAGGACGAGCCGTATCTGTTTAAGAACGCCTATAAGGAGAAGAGCTTCCGCCCATTGCTGGAAATGGATGTTTCGAAGCTTAATGCGGAAACACTGGAAAAGAAGGCGGTTGCTGATGGGGTGAAGTATGTGGCCTGGATTAAACCGCATGGTGACGGACGTGTGTTTTACTGCAGTCCTTCGCATCACCCGGCCAGTTATGAAACGGAAGCGATGCTCCGTTTCCTGCTGGATGGTACGCAGTATGCGCTCGGCGACCTGCGGTGCGATGATTCACCGATGATCAAATAAAAAGAGTGGATTTACAGGACTTCCCTCGCTTGGGAGCATTGCTTTCCCATGGGAGGGAATATGTTTCATGCATTTTTTAACTAAATACACCTTTCGCAAAACACGCCTTATTAGGGGTTTGTGAGAAGGGCGAAAAATAAGTTCAAAAAACGGTTGCGGGAAACCCGTTTCTGACTACTATCCGTCCCCCTGTTCACAACGCGTCAGCCGCTTAACGCACTGACAAGCGAACAGGAAACTTGTTCTTTTATAACATCTGAATTGTACCGGATAAGCTGGACCGCAAGGTCAGATCCTAACTGCGCAAAACGAGCTGCTAGCCGTTCATGTAAAGTCACAGGGTTTCTTTTAAAAGTAGTGATGAATTCCACTAAAATTCAGTGTTTGAAAATAATTTGATTTTCGGGTTGATCGAAATGAAACGATCATTACTATAGCCCGCCTTGTTCAAAACAAAACGTGCTTAACCGCACAGTTTGAAACGAACAAAACATCATCTCCTGAGGGCGATGATTGATCTTTGAAAATAGAATAACTCATAAGAAATATATGACGAAATGAAGCATCGCTTCGAATCAGAAGTGGTGCGGTTTGTTATAGCCAATTCTTTGAAACTTGTTTGG